>CAWEHT010000332.1:0-10033 GCA_963808455.1 uncultured Chloroflexia bacterium
ATTTCGCTGTGCCCCCGCGGCCAACTTGCCCCGCCGCCGAGAACCATCAACCCCCAAACTTTACTTCGACGGGTGCGCCACCGCGCGATCCCAGTTGTCGGCCGGCGTACGAGCGACCGCAACGGTAACATTTGGGAACCTGCGCTTTTGGACCAGCAGCTCGGAAGTCCCGGCCGCCAGCGTCGCCGAAGGCTCGGCGACACCCGGTACGCCTAAAACCTGCAGCGCCCAGGGCGATGGATTGGGCGGCCGGCCTGATGCCGCCAACTCTGCCCGGGCAAAGGCGTGGAGCCGCCAGCCGCGCTCATGGCATGCCATGAGCAGGCCGGGTTCGGATGCCTTGTCCACTACAGTCGCCACGAGATAGGCGCTGTCGCCGGAAAGGCCGGCATCCGCCAGCGTCACATCGACCGCTGCCAGGATCTCCGCCGCCGGCGCCCCTCTGTTGCACCCGATGCCCAAAACGAGGCGGGGTGGGTGATAGACCACGAGGCAAGGCAGTGAACTGAAGGCCTCTCGTGGGACCTCGCGATCGGTAATTACGAGAGCTGCGGCTGCCCCAGCCGCCGCCAGCGCCTCGAGCGAGGGGTAGCGTGTGAGGTTGGGAGGCGGTGCCGCAGGCCACCACGTCTCATCGCCGGCCTCCTGGACCACAGCAACCGGATCGCCGTTCACCAATGCTGCGCTTGCGCGGGTCAGGGCCTCGGTTCCATCCAACCGCCAACCACGGCTGAGGCGCGGCAAAAGAAGTGGAAGAGGGGAGGCGGCGCTTCTCGCGTCCGGAAGCCAACTGATTCCCGGCCCCCGATGCGGGGCCAGGGCCCGGGGTCTGGCCCAACAGGTCCAGGGCGGGCAGCTCCCGCACGTCGCTTGCCGTGGTGATGACCGCCGTACCGCCCAACAGCGCGGCTACGCGCCGGGCCAGGGCATTGCCGCCGCCCTGATGCCCGGACAACAAGCTGATGGCGTGCCTTCCGCGCTCGTCAACAACCACTACCCCCGGGTCGGCATGCTTGCTGCGCAGCAGCGGCGCAAGATCACGCACGACGATGCCGCTAGACATAATGGCGACCACGCCGGAGTGTTGGGCGAAGGCGCGCGTGCAGGGTCTGGCGAACAGACGACGTGTATGTGATCACGGTTGGGGCTTCGGAGGCCGATCTTTCACCCTGGTCCGCGGAAGTGGCCTGTTGGCCTGTCCGCCGAGGTGGCCGAACCGTTCTGGTAGATAGAGCAGGGCGCCGGCCATTTCCGCATGCAGGCGCGCTGCGGTCTCGCTGCCCCCTTTGGTGAGCGCTACGATGGCCACGCTTGGCTGCCGCGCTGGGGCATCGAGGGCGATCCCGTAAAGCGCAGAGTCGTGGGAGCCCGCGCCTCTGACTTGCGGGGACAGGGCCGGGCTCACGATAATGAGCGCCTGGTGCGTGATCTCGGCCGCCTGGGCGCGCTCGACGATGTCTGCCAGGGTGCCCTGCAATACGAGTTCGTCCGGCCAGCTGGCCCGGGCGACCATCGCGACAGGCGTGTCGGGCCGGTAGCCGGCCGCCGCCAACTCATCAACCACGCGGTCGATCATGCCGGCACTGAGGAAAAGCACAAGGCTCGTGCGGTGGGCGGCCAGCCTGCGCAGCGTCTCGCGCTCCGGCACCTCGGTGCGTCCGCCCACGCGCGTCAAGATGACCGTTTGCGTGTCACCGGGCACGGTGTATTCGATGCGCAGTGCCGCGGCTGCCGCAAACGCCGAGCTGACCCCCGGCACGACGCAGTAGGCGATGTCCAACCGGTCAAGCTCGCGGATTTGCTCGAGGATTGCGCCATAGATCGCGGGATCGCCGGTATGCAGGCGCACAACGCTGAGACCGCGGGCCACGGCCGAGCTCATCACCTCGATCTGCTCTGCCAGCTTCATCGACGCGGCTGTCGTGGATCGCCGCGCCCGGCCTGGCATGCGCCAGCACGGCAGGGTTCACGAGCGAACCGGCGAAGATGATGACGTCGGCCTTAGCGATCAGCCTTTGGGCTTTCAACGTCAGCAACTCTGGGTCCCCAGGGCCGGCACCGACAAACGAGACCAAACAGGGAGCAAGGTTCAGGGCGCACGGTGAAGAATCCGTGCCGTGTGTTCCATTTCCTATGCCCATTCCTGAAGTGTTCATACGGCGAACCGGTACCGGCACAGGTCGCAACTTACAACGGTCGTGCCCTTGAAGGCCTCTTCGAGCCGCTGGCTGGCCACGTCGAGGGACCGAGCGTGCGTGCCGAGATAGCCTGCCACGTGGACCCGCAGCCCAAGCTCGCTGCCGCTTTGCAACGCCATGGCCCCGATCTCCTCATGCACGCGCCCTGTGAACAGCACAAACGGGGCAACGATGACCTGGCGGGCGCCCAGTGATCGGCACACGTGCATGGCCTGATCGACGTTGGGCGAAGACACAGCATGGAAAGCGTAAGCCGTCGAAAGATACTCGCGCGCCTGTCCCATCAGGAAGGCCAGGCGGGCGATCTCGCTGTTCGCGCCCATGTCGCTGCTCCCGCGGCCGACGACCAACAAGCTAGTCCTGGCAAGTGGGATGTCGCCGGCAGCGGCTGCCAGAACTTCCTGCACGCGCAGGTCTGCCAACTCGACGAGGCCGGCATGGACGCCGAAAGGTGAGGCCAGAAGGAAGGTGACGTCCGCGAACCTGGCACGTGCCTCTCTTACAGCCGGGGCGATCTCGTTCTTGAAGTGGCCGGCGGCGCCCAGGAACACCGGCAGCACGATTACTGTGCCGGCTCGCTGCCCTGCTCGCTCCGCGGCTATCTCCAGGCCGTGCTCCAGGTCAGGAGCGGCCCGCTCCAGAAAGCAGCGCTCGACCGGCCTACCGGTGCGCTCCGCCAGGGCGTCGGCAAACTGGTGAAATCCCACCAGCGCTGCTGGGCGGCGGCTTCCGTGCCCTACGGCCAGCACCACATCCTCTGCCATAACCTTCCCTTCCTGGGACTACAAGATGCAGCGAACAACAAAAAAACCCGGCCTCGCTTCGAGGTCGGGTTTGCCTGCGACGTCTCCGGGCTGCCTGGATCCTGCCCGCAGTTCGTTCCGACCCTTCCGCGAAGGTCACAGTTGAGCGAAGGAGCAGGCGGGTCATCTGGCTTTCCTGGCCGGAGCCAGGACTACAGTTGCGGGACAGCGCCGGACTTTACCGGTCTTCCCCCGTTGGGCGCTACGCTTCCGGGCGGCTAGCGCACCTGCACCTGACATCTTGAACTGCAATCAATGAACAGATATATTATAGAACCAGGACCCCGGTTAAGTCAAAAGCTATGCCGGGTCGCGTTTTGACGAAAGCAGATGCTTGAGTTAGAATCATTTAACTCCCTGGAGGCCCGGCCGGCGCCGGGCCATTGCATGTCTATTGCTTGGCGCATTGCTGGCCAAGAGTTCAGGAGCAGATGAGATGGCAGATGTCGATTTGCGGGCCGAGCCGCGGCACAGCGGGCGGCATGCGGTGCGTGAGCTGCGCGACCAGCAGATGGTGCCTGCGGTGGTCTATGGTCAGGGAATTGCCACAGAGTCGGTGGCCGTAAACGGCCGGGAACTGCACAAGGCTCTCGTGCGTGCAGGGACCGGTTTGATCACCCTGCGTCTTGGCGAGCGAGAGCCTCTCAAGGTGCTGGCGCGCGAGGTGCAGCATCACCCGTACAAACATTACGTGCGGCATGTGGACTTTCAGGCCGTATCGATGACCGAGGCGTTGCACGTGCGGGTGCCTATCTTGCTCGAAGGTTCTTCGCCGGTGCTGGCCCTGGCCGGGATGATCCTGATCCACAACATGGAGTCACTTGAGGTCGAATGCCTGCCGGATGACATTCCGCAGCGCCTCACCGCGCGGCTGGACAAATTGCAGTCGCAGGATGACTCGATTTACGTGCGCGATCTGGTCGTGCCGGAGCGGGTCAGGGTGCTGGTCGAAGGCAATCACGTTGTGGCAAGTGTGGCTGTATCGCGCGCCGAGCTTGAGGCCGAAGCGACTGCCGAAGGTGCGGCGGCTGCGGAACCTGAAGTGGTGGCCAAGGGCAAACCGAAGGAAGAAGAGGGCCAGTCAGAGACCAAGTAACCCCGCTGGCGGGCGCAATGTCGTCCTGCCGGCTCCAGACCTCAGCTCTTCATTTTGCAAACGGGCCTCCCGTCGAGAGGCCCGTTTGCATTCCGTGGGCGGACTTGAGGCGGCAGCGGGCCTTATATGGCCTGGCAATACTTTGGGGCCAGCACGGCGATGTAGGGCAGGTTGCGGTACAGCTCGTCATAGTCCAGACCATAGCCGAGCACGAACTTGTTGGGGATCTCGAAGCCGACATAGTTGACCGGTACTGCCACCTCGCGCCGGGCAGACTTGTTGAGAAGGGTGCAGATGCGCAGCGATCTCGGCCGGCGAGCGCGGCAGGATGCGGGTCAGATAGTCGAGCGTGTGCCCGGTGTCGATGATGTCCTCAACAATCAGGACGTTCAGCCCCTCGATCGGGCGGTCGAGATCCTTCAGGATGCGCACGACGCCGCTGGATTGAAGCTCGGGCCCATAGCTGGACGTGGCCATGAAATCGATCGCGTGTGGGACCCTGATCTGTCGCATGAGATCGGCGAGAAACAGCGTGCTGCCCTTGAGCACTGCCAGCAGCAGAAGATCGCTTCCGGCATAGTCGGCGCTGATCTGGGCACCCAGGTCGGCCACACGAGCTTGAAGCTTATCGGCTGGTATCAGGATCTCCTCAATGAAGGCGGGATCAATCAGTTCGGGCATATCAATCTACCTCACAGCTAACGCTTGACTAATACATGGCGTAGGCTAGCTTGCTGGCCAGGCGCTCTTCGCGGATGACATTGGACGGTGAAATGGCCGAGACGGTCCCACCGGTGTCGGAAGATGACACGGTGGGCGGAGCCTCTGGCGCCGGCGTCGCCGATGTGTCGACCGCAGCCGCGGGTGGGATCGGGGTGGGAGCTGTGGCAGCCGCCACGATGGCCTGGGCTGGCGGCGACTTGCCGCCGTGAAATGCAGCCGCCCATTTGGCCGTCAGGTTCAGGTAAAGGTTACCATAGGCGCGGCTCGGCTCGATATAGGTGCCTTCCGGAAACTCGTTGAAGCTCGTGATGACGATCCAATCGGGTGCAGAGGCGATGGCGGCCTGCCAGGAACCCTCGTAGTAGGCACCGCCCTGCCGGTCTGTGGCAAAGGCCGCTGCCCGGCCGGTCTTGAGATCGTCATAGCCCGGCATCACCGTTGCCACGTAGATCTTGGGCGCACCGAGTGCGGCGGCCTCCCCACGCACCAGGCGGGCAAACTTGTCCGCCGTGTACCCCAGATCAGTGGGCGGATTCCAGGTGACGCTGTACAAGTGATGCCCATCGAAGACGGAAAGCGGCGAGACATCGGTGCCCTCTTCGATCCAGAGGCTGCGGTGGTTGGGGTCCACAGCAGAGCGGATCGCGGCCCAGGTGCCGGTGTCGTAAATTTGCTGCCGCCAGAAAAAGATAACGGGTTTGCCGCCAACTTTGAGATAGCCCGGGTGGTTGGCATGCGTGTCTAGGAGGGATTTGAGGGCAGCTTGCACGTCGCCTGGCCCACCATAGAACGCTGAGGTCACCTCGAAATCCACGGCCACGCGAAAGCCGTGCGCTGCGGCGACGTCCAACAGGGCACGCAAATTGGTCTCGGTCTGGTTGTTCTCGACTTGCGGCCCGAGCCATGAGACCACGAAGGCATCGATCCCCGCACTCTTGGCCTGCTCGATCTGGCGGGCCATGACGCCGGTGTCGCGGCGAGACGTAGGGCGTCACCGGCACATCGGGTACCTGGTCCGCTCCCCAGCTGTGCTCATCGAACCAGGTGTAATAAAACGCGAGAACCAGGCGGCTGGGGCTCTGGGCCACGGCCGGCAGAACCGGAGATAGCACCAGGCAGGCCGCCAGCAACGTGACGGCAACGCGGATGCGACGGACCATAAACGGCTTCCTACGTCCAGGCAGTTGCAGTGACCGATGATGCCGTCACCGCAACCCCCTGCACTCCAGCACGGGCCAGGCTACGACAGTTGTGGACGGGATCAGCGCACGTAGTTGATGACGTCCCGGTTGCGCGGCGGGGTTGGAGGAACGCCGCCCTCGGCGTATCCGATGGCGATCGTGCAGACATGGTGATAGCCGTCTGGGACGCCGAGCTCTTTGAGGCAGGCAGGGCCTTCGTTGGATGCGAACAAGGCACCGGAAGAACCGATGATGCAGGATGCCAGGCCCAGCGACGTGGCAGCCAGAGCGATGTTCTCGGCCGCGGCGGCGCAATCGAAATCTGCCCAATGTGCCTGGTCCGCCGCGCTGATCAGGATGACGCTCGGGGCGGCGTAGAAAGTGTTATAGTTGGGGTCGGCTGCCATCCTGGCAATGAACTCGTTGTCGGATTTCAAAGCGATCGCCTTGAGTGCGGCCACCATCCTGCCGAGCAGGGCCTGGTCCTGGATCACGGTGAAGTGCCATTTCTGTAGGTTCATGGCGTTGGGAGCACCCAAGCCCACGTCGAGAATTGCCTCGAGGTCGGCAGTGGCTACCTGTACAGGCTTGTAGCAGCGGACACTTCGCCGGCTCTGCATGGCCTGGAGAACGTCGTTCATGATTCGCCCGTCCTTTCTTTGGCTCTTGGGCGCATTATAGCGGCGTGACGGGCTATCGGCAAAGTTCAGCGGACCGGTTTTTGCGTCTCCGAACCGATCGATGGGTCACTCCCCTCTGCTTGCCCAGTGGCCGGTTGTACAGCCTCAGTGGGTGGCTCCTTGCCGTCCGGGCTCTGATCGATCAGCGCCTTTTCAAGGCCTCGCTGGCCCTGCCAGTTCCTGGCACGGGCTTTCCAAACGGGCGAGGCCGAATCTGGAGGATTGCCGGGCGCGCGCTGTTCCATCTCTTCCGCCGAATACAGGCCGCTGAGTTCTTGCGGGAACGCTTTGCGCAGCGCAAGCGCTTCCGCGACCTTCCCAAGCATCAGATAGGGCATTTTCCCCCACATCCCTGCCGGGTTGCCATCTTTGCCGATTGGCACGTATTCGCTCCAGCGGGCGGAAGCGGTCACAGGCATCCGCCGGCCGGTTTTCGGGTTGAGGCGATAGACGGTCACCGTTGCTTTGGTTGGGCGGTCAGCGCTTTCGTCCGCGGGCATGAAGACGGCATCGCTTTGGCCGCCGTACGACCCGCTCCGCTGAGCCACGAGGCGCATGCCGTCGATCGACACCTGCACGGACATCTTCTCACGGCCCAACCGCGAATCCCAACGATAGACGGCGTAGATTCGCCGTGCCAGCGGGTCGAGATTCGCACGGTAGCAGGCATGCAAGAAAAACAACAGGTCTTCGATCGGCCGTGGCTCGCCCCGGTAGTCGGGGCCCATGATTTGCATCTTGATCAACTCCAGCCAGGCCCGCGGGCTGGGTTGGTTTTCGGGGACGTACTTGAGAATAACTTTGGCCTGATCGCTGGGGCTGAGCGCGCTCAGGCCTGTGTGTGGCCGGCCTGCACCATGAGCGCCAAAAGCGTGCTGCTGGCCCTCTTCCGGCGCCATCCCCATTACCGCATCAGCAATCTTGCTCATCGGGCGACTCCAAATCCTATGGCTGGCACACGTCGGGCCGGGCTGTGCCCGTTTGCGACGCACTACATTACTCCTATTCTAGCATATTAGAACATTTGTGTCAACTGCCCGCGGCCCAGTCCGCGGCTGTCGGTTGACCTTCTGGTCCATCCAGAGTACAATGGGCCCCGCAAGAGGTGGGGATGAACCGACGGGAACGAGTTCTGGCCGCGCTGCGGCACGAGGAACCCGATCGTGTACCGGTCGACCTCGGCGCCATGGACTCCACAGGCATCATGGCCGTGGCTTACAACCGGCTCAAGGATCACCTGGGGATGAGTACGGGGTACACGCGCGTTTACGACCCGTACCAGCAGATTGCCATCGTCGAGGACCCGGTGCTCGAGCTCGCGGGTGCCGATGTGAAGCCGGTGATCACAGGCCCGAGGCACTGGAAGCCGTCACACCTTCCCGATGGGTCAGAATGCGAAGTTCCTGAGCATTGGAACCCGGAGATCCAACCTGACGGCTCGGAAATCGTTCGTTCCGCCGAAGGCCATGTGGAGGCACGCAGGGCCGCGTCGGGCTACTACTTCGAGCCTGTGGGTTACCCGCTACGGGGTGCCGAGACCCCCGCCGACGTGCGGCGAAAGCGACAGGTTTTTGAGGCAGCCGATTGGCCCGCGTTTGCCGACGAGACCTTCGAAGACCTCGAACTCAAAGCCCGCTGGCTTTATGAGAACACCGACTATGCCCTGATGGGCAACTTTGCCGCCCATATCTTTGCCGGGGCGCAAATGTTGCGCGGGTTCGATACCTTTCTGATCGATCTGGTGACGAATCCGACGCTAGCAGAATGTATCATGGAGGAGCTGGCCTGCGCGTTCATCAGCCGTTTCGAGCGTTACGCGGCCACCGTGGGTCGCTACGTCCAGATCATCAACGTGAACGACGATATGGGCACCCAGACTGCCCCGATGATCTCGCCGCGGCTCTACCGGCAGAGGGTCAAACCTTACCAGCAGCAACTCTTCAGTTACATCAAGTCTCACTTCAGCGGCTATCTCTTTCTTCACTCGGACGGTAGTATTTATCCACTGATCCCGGACCTGATCGAGATTGGGGTAGACATTCTCAACCCGCTCCAGTTTACGGCGGCCAACATGGACCCGCGCCGGTTGAAGGCCGAATTCGGCAAAGATCTCAGCTTCTGGGGAGGCGGGTGCGACACGCAGTGGGTGCTGCCGCATGGCACCCCGCAGGATGTGCGTGACGAGGTGCGACGCCATATTGACGAGCTGGCGCCGGGAGGCGGGTTTGTCTTCAACCAGGTGCACAACATCCAGGCTGATGTGCCGGCGGCGAATATTGTGGCGATGTACGAAGCGGTGCACGAGTTCGGGAGATGATGTGGAGAAGGTATACCATGCAACCTTCAGTGCGAGCAACGAGGGGGCTGCGGGACCATCGGTCGGCGAGGCTGCAGGCGCGGCTGACCAGGGAAACTGCGCGAAGGCGACAGCTTGAAGCGAGCCTGCGCCCAGTTGACGGTGGACCGACCAGTTCGCCCCAGCTTGTGGCTCGGGTTGAGGCTGCGTTGCGTGTTAGCGAGGCTCGCTATCGAAGTCTCTTCGAAGACGCTCCGGTTGCGCTGGTCGAGGAGGACTTCACCGAGCTGCGGCGCCGGCTGGCAAGCCTCCGCGAGCAAGGGGTGACAGACCTCAGGAGCTTCTTTGTTGAGCACCCTGCACCGATCGGCGAGACGCTGGCGCTGGTGAGGGTCACCGACGCCAATCGCGCGGCTCTCGACCTCTACGACGCAAGGAGCAAGGACGATCTGTTGACCAGCCTGGCCCTGCTCATTCCTCCTGAGTCCAGCGATTTCATGGTAGACGAGTTCGTTGCGCTTTGCGAGGGGCAGGCCTCGTGGGCGCAGGAGTGCGTCAATCGTACCCTGTCCGGCAAACGCATCGATGTCAGATTGCGCTTCTCGGAGTGCCCCAGCGGTGACCACCCGGCAACCAGGTTTCTGCTCAGTATCGAGGACGTCACCGAGCGCAAACGCTCCGCAGAAGAGCTGCGCGAGAGCCGGGAGCGCTTGAGCCTGGCGCTCAAGTCGTCAGCGATGGGCTGCTGGGATTGGCTCATCCAGGAGAATCGGCTCATCTGGGACGACACGGTCTTCGCCCTCTACCGCCTGGCGCCGGATGGCTGCGTCGCGTCCCTCGACAACTTCCTTAAGCTGGTCTATCCGCCCGACCAGGCCAGCACCCAGCAGGCGATCGCCCGCTCGCTGGCCGACCGGTCCGACTATGCCGTCGAGTATCGGACCGTTTGGCCGGATGGCAGCATGCACACCATCGCGACCCGCGGCCACGTCCACACCGATGCACAAGGGCAGGTCAATCGCATGGTCGGCGTTTCGTGGGACATCACAGAACAAA
>CAWEHT010000333.1:0-3106 GCA_963808455.1 uncultured Chloroflexia bacterium
GCCCTGCGGAGTCGGCCACGCCCGTGCCGGCGGGGGGCGACGGCACGGGCGTGGCCGACTTCCGCGGGCGTAGTCGACGGCCTGTCGTTGGATCGCCGGTAGTCGCCCGGCGGACTGGCCGCGTGCCCCAGCTGCATGCCCTCGCCGCCTGTCAACGCGAAGAAGAGCGTCTCCAGCGACTCAGTCGACGAGACCATCTCATGCACCTCTATACGGTTCTCGACCATTATCGGGCCCACAGCTTCGGGTGTGGCTCCCTCGCACACCACGTAGCCGTCCCAAACGGCATCCGCCTGGAAGCTTCGTGGAACGACAACGTTTGAACCAGCCGTTCTGCTTTTTGCATCTGCACGTTCACTGCTCGCTTGTACCCTGGGCGCAGGCTCCTGCAGCTCGCTGAGCGGGCCCGGCCAGCCGTGGCCGGCCGGCCGTCAGAACGATGACGTCGTCGACGATCAACTGCGCCTCGGACAGCAGGTGTGACGAGACGATCACGATGCGTCCACCACCCTGCGCGGCCGCACCTTCGGAGGCGTACAGCTTGAGGAAATCCCTCAGCCACGCGATGCCTTGAGGGTCGGTTCCGGCGAGGATCTCCAAGCTTGCATTGCCTACCTTTCTCGATCGTCAGTTTTCTGCCGGCTCTAACCGGGCAACCGAAGGGCTGCAGGTCGAGGTGTTGGGCGGCAAACACCGTCGTGACGACACCCAGCAGCATGATCGCCGCGCCAAGCCAGTAGGGAGCCTCGCCACCAAATTGGACGTACAGCACACCGGCCAGCAAGGGGCCTGCCACGTTGATCAGCGCGTGCAGCGCCTCGTTGCCACCTTGCACGGCACCTTGATCACGCGAGCCTGCCGCTTTCGAGATCAGGGCATTCAGCGACGGTTCCAGCAGGCCGGAGCCGGCGGCGATGAAGAGGATACCGCCCCACATCAGTGCTGGTTGGGGAACAAAAGCTATCGCGCCGACCAGCACAAAGCCTATCGCTTCGCAGATGAGTCCGGCGAAGGTCAGGCGGATCTCGCCGAGCCGCGGAATCAGCTTGCCTGACAGAAATCCTTGCATGACGATATCGATGCAGCCAATGAACAGCATCACCAGGCCAATGTTCTCCGGCATCCAATGTAACTTGTCCACTGCCAGCACTGCCAGTTCGGTGCTGAACATGACAAAGGGTAAGGCGTAACATATGCTGGTGAGCAGCAGCCAGCGCAGCCGGGCCATGGCGAAGATTTTGCGGATCTGCTTCAGTGGACTCAGCTCGGTCAGGTGGAGCTGCGTGGTTCGACGCTTTTGCTGCAGGCTTTCCGGCATGGCAAAAAAGCCCCAGATCGTGGTGGCGAGCATAACCGCTGCCGCCATATAGAGCGGCGCTGAATAGCCGAATCGGGCCGCAAAGCCCCCGATCACCGGGCCGACGATCATGCCGACACCGCCAACGCCGCCGATCTGCCCGAACAGCTTGCCACGCTCTTCCGGCCTGGTGACATCGCCGACATAGGCCGCCAGGATGCTGAAGTTACCGCCGGTCAGACCGTCGATGATGCGACCCAGGAACAGCACCCACAGCCCGCCGCCGATTCCGAAAATCAGATAACCCAGCACCGAGCCGAGCAAACAGATCAGCAGCAGCGGACGCCGGCCAAAGCGGTCACTCATTACGCCGAGACCGGGTGCCGCGATGAACTGGCAGAGCGCGTAACTCGCCGCCAGCCCACCGACTACCGTCGCCAGAGCGCCTGGGTTGCTCAGGTATCGCTGCACGATAAAAGGCAGCACCGGGAAGACGATGGTCATGCCCACCACGTTCAGGAACGCCGTGAAAAGCAAGAACAGGGTCGTGACGCCGCGCTGGCCCCGCCCCTTGTTCTGTCGATGCGGTTAAGTTGGAACCTGTTGTACTCATGTGATGCTCCCGTATTGCTCCACTGTGGAAGCAAATTAACAGCGGTGTGATTTGTTCTCGATACCGCCATTATAGGGAGCCTGAGGCTGAACTAATATCATCCGCGGGGTAGTTCCAGGGGTGATCCTGGCTAAACCAGGTCCATATCGCGGGCCATATTGGCCGCTTCGAGCCGGCTGCTCACCTCCAGCTTGCGATAAATGGCTTTGACGTGGGCCTTGACGGTGTTCACCGAGACGACGAGGTCAGCGGCGATGTCGGCATTGCTGCTGCCGGCGGCAATCAATCGCAGCACCCGGCGTTCCTGCTGGCTGAGGGAGTCAGCCAGCGGGGTACCGGGGGCATTTTCGTTGGTGGCGCGTAAGATGTGCCTTGCGAAAGCGACCTGATTCTTGTCGTCCAGCGCCGGTAGAATGGCGCGCAGCAGGGCCACTACTGGCTTTCCCCCGTCTACAAAGACACGCCGGGCGTCGCCGGGATGGGCCTTCACGAGCGCGGTCGCAAGGGTTTGCTGCGCATTCGCTGCCTGGTCGCAGGCGGCATAGGCCAGCGCCAGCGCTACACGCATTTCCAGCGCGTACGCGCCAATGCCCATCCTTCTCGGCATCGGCCAGCAGCAGTTCAAGCCGCTGCGCCGCTGGGCCGGGGTCGCCCTCCGCCATGTGCAGCCGGGCCAGTAAAATCTCCTCGTGTTCCACTAGATCCGTGACTGTTCTACGTTGGTGACCCGGCCGGCCCACCAGCGTTGAGCGGCATCGAGGTCGCCCGCAGCCAGGGCGATGCAGGCCTGCTCGAACGCGATAGCCGCGTCGTTTTGCTTTTCTGTTGATAGGATAGCCGGTGGTCGTCCCGCCAGCAGCGTGGCGCAGCGAGCCAGCGCGGCCTCACTTTGACCACGCGCCTGTCTCGACACGGGCCAGGATCAGCTGTGCATAGACGTGCGAGGGCTCGTGCGGGTACTGGCGTGTGACCTCGATAACCTCCTGAGCCTGTGCCCAGGCAGCGTCCAGGTCATTCCAGCATAGAGCGATTTCGGCCAACCCATGCAGGGTGCGAGCCACATCGTCCAGGTCGCCGATGGCCCTGGCTTCGGTGAGTATCTGGCGGAACAGCGTTGCGGCGTGGCGCAGTTCGTTTTGTTCCAGATGGATCCAGCCCAGCATGAGCAATACGCTGAACGAGGTGACCAGAAACAG
>CAWEHT010000334.1:0-10865 GCA_963808455.1 uncultured Chloroflexia bacterium
CCCGGCTTCAGCACGGCGCAGCGGCCTTTTCGGGTCAGCGTCAGGTGCGACGGCAGGTCGGCCTTGGGCAGGCCGCCGGGCAGCATCAGCCAGCCGTGGTCGGTGATTACGAAGATGCGCTTCCAGCCGGCGTCCAGCAGCTCAGCGATGCGTTCGGCCAGGCCCTTCAGCTCTGGAGGCAGGTGGTGGGCGATCTTCCACCCATGCCCGTGGCCGTACTGGTCGATGGCCCCGGCCTCGGCCCAGCCGGCCCGCGTCGGGTCGCCGCAACCGTCCGCCGGCAGCACGGAATAGCCCGCATCCTCGAGCAGCTTGCGCAGGGCCGCGGCGGTCGCCGGCGCGCCGCTGGCTTTCACGACCGGTGTGAGCCCGGGCGCACCTCCGGCAAACTGCGCCGCCGCGGGCGAGATGGCGGGTTTTGCCGTGGGTGTGATGGCCGGCAGCGCGGCGAGGGTCCAACTCGTCTGGCAGGTGTAGCCGGCGGCTTGCAGCTCCACCTCCAGCCTCCGGGCGGCATCAAACCGCAGGGCATCGGTAAACAAGATGCACGAACCGGCTTTGCCCACCGGCTCGGGCAGGGCTCTGGGCACGTAGCGCGTGGCAGGTTCGGCGAGGACCGCGTCTTGAAAAGCCCGAGCGGCCGCTTCCAACCAGGGCCGGTAAAGCGCGAGAATGGCTGCCTTCACCGCGGCCGCATCCTCTGCCGTGGCCACCGTGGCAAGGGCGTCCAGCACCGCGGCGTCCGCCTCCCAGCCTCCTCCGGCATAGGCGTCGGCAATGGCCTCGACGCTCGCGCCGCCCAGCGACATTTCGGTAAGGAGGGCCAGCCGGCTCAAGTGGGCCAGCGCCATCGCCAGCCGGGCCCGATTCAGCTGCGCCCATACCCAGTTACGCCGCTCGCCGTGCCTGGCTTCCAGTTCGCCCAGGGTAGCCCGCGCTTCGCCGGGCTTGCGGTCCTCGAGGGCCAGCAGCGCCTCACGGAGGTTGCCCTCTGCAGATTCGTTGTCCTGCGGCCAGTACTCCGACGGTTTTTCGAAGAGCGCAAGCTGCCCCGGCTTGTGCACCGCGGGGGCCGGGCGGGCGCGGCGTAAGAGGTCCGGCAGGTTCGCGTATCGCTCAGGCGCTTCGAGGAAGCGTTGCCACACGCCCACCCAGGCCCCCTTTGGCTGTCCCAGCCGCTCTGCCGCGGCCAGCTCGCCGTCAGAGGACGGATCGAAGCCATAGGTGCGCCGGCAGAGGTTGCAGAATGCGGTCCACTCCGCCGGGCCGGCACCCTTGCGATAGCCGTTGGGGTCGTTCATCCACAGTAGCAGCCGGCGCACCTCGTCCGGGTTGAGCAAGGCGTCCAGGAATTGGGCGCGCAGCGGGGCTTCCCTTCGCAGATGGGCGAGCGGCTCTTTCGACAGCACCGGCAAAGCGCGCTGCAGTGCCTCGCGTGTGGCATTGTCGCCTGCTACGGGGATGCCCAGGCCGCCGTCTGCGCTCTGGAGGAACGCCACGATGGTCCAGTCGCGCCCGTTTTTGTGGGTCCAGAGCACCCCGCGGTATTGCAGCTCGGCCAGCGGCTGGAGCCAACGCGGGCACTCCTCGATGGCCCGCAGAATCCTGCCGGCTGACGCCGGGCAGGTAGACGATAGGCGTCTCGTCCTCCGGCAACCGATCCTCGGGCAGGGTACGCCCCAGCATGCAACGGAGGTAAGGCGCGGGGCCGCACCGGTCGGCGGGGCTGTACTGGCCCAGGGTCAGCAAGGGCAGCCGCAACCTCAATTCGGGCAGGAGCGCGGCCCATTGGCGCTCCTTGTCGGTCCATAGGATGGCCGCCGGAGGGGCCTGGTCATCCTTGTTATACTCCGCGGCACGTCCAAGGGCCTCGCCCAGCACGTCGAGGAGCGTTACCGGTTCGTTCATGCCCTCGCTCCTTTGCTCGATTGTCGTTAACTACAATGCCTGGGCCTATCATTGCACTTTTTGCCATAAAAGTACAATTGCCGGATTACCCGGCAATGATCGCCAGGATGTCCTCGGCCACAAAAGCCCGGACGCCTGCCGACTCGCCGGCGGGACGCAAGATGCCTGCCTCAACCAGCTTCTCGACGTTGCGCTGGGCGCTGTGATACGTCACATCCAACAGACGCTGGGCCTGCGGAATGGTCAGGATGGGTGACGCAAACAGGCTGTCGGCCAGCTTCGGAAGCAGCGCCGACGCCCGCCCCCGGGCCAGGCTCGCACGCCATTTCTGTGCCAGGTCCTGCAAACGACTGGCACGCTCAGCAGCATCGCGCGATTGCTCCATCACTCCTTCCAGGAAGTACAAAGTCCATTCAAGCCACGCGCCGCGCTGGTTGACGGCCATCAGCAGGTCGTAGTAGCGCTGGCGGTCACGCTCGAAGTAAGCGCTGAGATAGAGCAAAGGCAACGGCAGCAGGCCCCAGTTGACCAGCAGGAGGGAGATCAACAGCCGGCCAATCCTGCCATTTCCGTCGATGAACGGGTGGATGGCCTCAAACTGATAATGGATGAACGCCAGCCGGACCAGGGGCGGGTGCTCACTCACCTCCGCGTTCAGGTAGCCCTCGAGCGCTGCCAGCGCTTCCTGCATCTCCGCCGCGGGGGGCGGCACGTACTCGGCCTCGTTCAACGTGCAGTTCGGGCGGCCGATCCAGTTCTGGGTCCGCCGAAACTCGCCGGGCGTGGCGCGTTCGCCGCGTACACCTTTAAGCAGGCGCTCATGTAGCTCGCGCATCAGGCGTGTGCTGACCGGCAGCGTGTTCAGCCGGTCCAACCCGTATTCCAGCGCCCGCACGTAGTTCAGGACTTCCTGAACATCGGAAGTGGGCGGCGACGGTTCCAAACCCGGCAGCGGCAGCTGCCCGGCCTCGAAAGCGTACAGATCGGCGACATCGGCCTGGGTGCCCTCGATGCGCGACGACAGGACCGCCTCACGCCGGACGAACGGGCCGATCAAGAGATGGGGATTGGGCATCAGTCGGCCGAGAGCGGCGAGTTGGCCGAGGGCATAGGCAGCCTCGGAGGAAACGCGCAAAAGCTGCGCATCCAGGGGCAGCGAGGGCGGCAGTGGATCAGGGACAAAGGCCCAGTAGGTCCCTTCGCCCAACCCGGCGCGCACGAGTTTTCCAGAAGGGCTGTTCTTGAATAGGCCGAGGTCCATCTGCCTCTCACCCGCATGACAGATATGACGCTGGATGGTGCCGACCGATGACCCCTTGGAGAGCCTGCCCTGGCGAGCGCATAGCTCAGACCCGTATCAGGGCCGTGCGGGGGCCAGGATCTCGTCAAGCAAGGCACTCAGGTCCTTCGGAGGGAGGATCGGAGCGTCGCGGAATCTTCCCAGCCAGTAATCCCGGCCTTGGCCAGAGAAGAGATGATCGAGCACCTGCACTACCACCTGGCGGAAGAACTTCTTGCCATGGATGTAGACGTGCAGTTGTTCGGATGGCGAGAGCGCCCCGGCATTTGCCAGCTCCTCACGGTATTGCTGCAACACCGCATCGGGAGCTAAGCCTTCGTGCCATTCGGTCAGGATCGCACGGATTGCCTGCTCGTCGGTGACCGGCTTGTTCTCCAGCTCATGCGGCAGCCGAGCCCTGCCGTAAAGCGCTCGCAGGACCCTCCACATCGCCCCGTGCGCAACCCAGTCGGGGAGCCTGGCCAAGATGGGTTCGGCCAGCATTTGTGGATCGTTACCAACACGCCCGCGCTGACGCTCAGGCAACGCTGCCCAGATTTCAACCGGATCGCAGAAGAAGGATTCGATGCAAAAGCGCGGCAGGCAACGGACTCGGGGAACGTCGGTGAGGCACTTCTGGATATCGGCCTCGCTCCATTCATCGCGATCAACGATACCAAGCCAATCTGCCGGATGGTATTGAGATACGGCCCCGAAAACATGGCGCTTGTTGCCCGCGCAAGCCACCACCATAGACTGACGCCAGTCAGGTGCGTGCAAAGTCAGAAAATGCTCGATTAGCGGGACGTCGTCCTTACCTTCGACAAGCAGAACCGGAAGGCCCCGAGACCGATCCTCAATCTCCCTGACCCAAAGTGGCGTTTCTGTCATCGCGGATATTCCCCAACATCGGCGGGGCCCAATCTGACCAGGTGCGACTCGGTGAATTGGCTCCAGATTTCCGGAACGTGGGTGGCGATGATCAATTGACCTTGTTTCCGTGCCACCATCTGTCTGACGTGACTGACAAAGGCCATGGCCGAGCGCGACGTGCAGGTGCAAGTCCGGCTCGTCAATCAGGACGATGCCGCCCGGCCGCAGCCAGCGCGTGATGGTGGCCAGCATCAGAAGGACCTGTTTCTCGCCGCTGCTAAGATCTTCTACCGGATGCGGTTGGCCTTGTATGGGTGCAACCATCAACTGGCCGGTTGCGGGATCAAAGCCCGTGAGATGCTTGCCTGCCAAGAAAGCATTCACCTGGCGGACGATCTCTTCGTACGCGCCTTCGTCAACAACCTTCAGGTTGTAAAGGTAGTTTTGTGCGCTGCCCCGCCGGCTGGTCGTGGGCTCATAACGCGCCAGCCATCGGAACTCCTCCGGCTCTGGCTGGACGGTAAAGCCTTCTCTGATAGGGGGGAGGCTGCGCGCTTCGCTTTCCAGGTACACCATGTTAGGCAGGTCGCGGCTCTTGCCAAGCATGTTCTCAGTCATGCGCTGAGCCAATCGGCCAATCCAGCCACCGTACTCACCGTCCGAAGGCACGCGCTCCGCCTCGCCCTTTCCGGGAGCAGCGTAGTATAGCTGTGGGCGGCTGCCTAGCCCTGACGGAGCATAGAGGCCAACCCGGTGCGCTTCAAGATGTTGGCGAACAAGGGTCTGAGAGGAATCCGGCCGCGCATAGGCGTAGAGCCACACGGGATTCTGGTCAAGCCCCACAATCTCGACAGCCGCCACACCGACGGAGAGATCTCGGGAGACACGCCCAGATGAGCCTGACTCCTTCAGTCTGAGCGTCTGAGCGAGCCCCTGCCAGAGCGTGGCGACGGTGTCCAGCACGGTGCTCTTGCCGCTTCCATTTGGACCCAGCAAGAGAAGCGCATCGGGTATTTTGCCGGACCACGGGTCTTCGAATGATTTTTCGAAATGAACAAAGCCTCGGACCCTATCGAGGAGGATACTGCGTATTAGCATAGAACATTCCCATCGAGCCGGCGGAATTGAATCGATCTTATCACAGGAACCTCCTGGGCAGGATGCTGGGCTTCTTGGCTTCGCACGCTCTCAATAGGACCGCCAGCGGGCCTAACTCGCCCGTGCCTGACGCGCCGCCATCTTCTCCGCCCGCATGAAATGCAAATCGTTCAGCCGTTCGCTGCCATCCGGATTCTTGCCTCGGTCTTTATTCCAGTTGATCGTGAACCTGCTACGCAGCACGCCGGCAGCCACGAACGGCCTGATGTTCAGCCGCACGCCGTCGTTCAGGTCGGGGTTCCAGCCAATCGGCTGCTCGGCCAACGGCTTCCAGCGCACATAGATGTCGTACGGCGGCTCGCCGTCGCGGATCAGCTCCAGCTTCTTCTTCAATTCCAACGCGGCCACGAGCCGGCCATCCGCCCCGGCCACGCCACGACCCGCCTCGGCCCGCTGCGTCTCGATCCAGTTGCCCAGGTAAGTGTAGATCAGCCTGTCGAGGTTGGTCGCGTTGAGCTTGTGATAGTTGACCAGCGCCGAGAAGCCGTCCTTGCGGCCATCCCAGATGTGCCAAATGAAAGGCCGGTTGTGAAACAGCCGGCAGTGCTGCTCGAAGAAGCCATCGCGCAGCCAGTCAGCCAGCTCCCGGTCGGCGAAGCCGGCGTCGGCCAGGAGCTTCTGCTGTGTGGCCAGTGACCAGCCGCCTCCAATTCGTGCATTTGTGTCCGTGTTCGGGGTCGGCTCCCATGCTGCGGCCAGCAGGTCGCGCAGCCGCTCGGCAGCCGCCTGCTCCCCGGCAACGGCCGGCAGGCAAAGGATGCCATCGGGATTGTCGCGACCGTCGAGGGTATCTGGCTTCTGCTGCGGCCAGTGATAACCGAGCAGGCGCGCAACGGCAGCTTGGAGCGGCGTGGTTGCTCCAACCGGGCGTCCTTGATAAAGCCACTGTGTCGGATCATCGGAGTGTGGCTCGGGCAGGGGCCCAGCCTCATGGGCGACGGATTGCCAACGTATCAAGTCGAACGGAATTTTCGCAAACGTGCCATTGGTCACCATAAGCTTTTGATCAATAAGACGCACGGACTGAGCAAACTCGGGAGAGGAACAGAAGGCCCAAAGTGCCGGTAAGTGTGCAATATCGTGAGGAACGATGGCACCGGTTGCCGTATCGAACGGTTCGCCGGAATATAGAGTTGCGTATAGACTGCCCATCACATTGATTAGAACGCCGCGTCTGCCCCACACCTGGCTACCTGCCTTCCAGATGCCACTGCTATACCCGTTTGCCTTCATGGCTTGCACGAGCTCGAAGAGCTGCCCACTCCCGCCTTCCCACAGTACGACGTAATGCCTACCCCCATAAAGGGTTGTTCGTTCAACGGTGGACTGAGAAAGCGACCACCCATCGCCAGCTCCCGGCAACTCCCAGAAGCAGAATATAAATCGAGGTCTATCGAAGGTCTGCATTCCGGTTGCAGTCACCACATACTGCCCTAATACCGAACTCGCCACGGTTTTCTCTAGTCTGAAGTTTCGGTATAGTCTGGTGCCGCGGCATCGGCTGGTCGCATTCTGGATTGCATGGCATCCCGTCACGATGGGAAGTTGGCAAAACCTTCAATGTGTGGCCGAATACTGGCCTATCCAAATGCCCACAGGAGGCTTTGATGGGACAGAACCGGCAAACGGCCGCCGATATACACGAAAATCTGCACGAATTGCTGGATTGGCAGTTCGTCGAACGCGACGATCAGGCGGTCGCCCAAGCGATGCACGACGGGCAAGGTGTCGATGCGGTCTATGGCCTGGGCGACGTGGGGCTGCTGGACAGCTTCTACGCTTTCTTGGATGAAACCGGCATCCTGGCGCATTGGCGCACCCTGACGATCGAGGGGGTCCGGCACTTGTTTGTGCCTGTCCTCATGTTCGTGTTGCTGTACGGCACCCGCGTGTTGTTTGGCATCGAGTCCAGCAATGCTCTGCCCGCTCTGCTGTTCAGTAACGTGGCGGCCATGGCCCTGGTGGGCTTCAACGCCGAACAGGTGACCGGGGGGATGAGCAAACGCGGTGCCAAGCAGCGCACCGCAGCCAGCGAGTACACCCTGATGGACCCCCAGACCTTGGCCAATGCCATCTGTAAAATCAGCGCCCAGGCGTTGGCCGATCTGTTCAACGGCACGATTCGGGCTCTGGCGGCTTTCGGTGTGTTTATGGCCGAGGTCATGGTGGCCGTGGATGGCACCCGGATCGTGACGGCGCCCACTTACGAGGGTTGTGGCAAGCTGGCCATGACCGAGTACCATTTCAACCGGCAGGGCGTACGGGTCGAAATCGTGCGCCTGCTGTTTGGCTGGCGGCTGATCGCCTTGATTGATCTGCGGACGCTGATTCCGTTGGCCATCAAGATCGTGCAAATTCAGGTCCACGAAGCGCCCTATCTGGTGGCTTTGGTGCAGCAAGCCCAGGCCAATCTGGCCCCGCATAGCCGCATTGCCAGATTGGTCATCGACCGGGCCTATGTGGATGGCCCCAGTCTGCATGCGCTGCATGCTATGGGCATCATCTTTGTGGTGATTGCCAAGTCCAATATGGTGGTGCGGGACGTGGCGCTGGGCGAACAAGAAGGCACGACGATCTATGAGCGGCATGAGACGGTGCGCCGCGGCTCGGGCCGCGCCGCGACGACCGAAGAATGGGTCTCGCGGCTGCACGTGGTGCGCGACCTGCGCCAGTGGGTCAATTATCGCCCCCAGGCTGAGGCGGGCGAGCGTTTGACCTGGGAGCATCGTCCAGGGCTGACAGCCGTGATCGTCAACCTGTGGCGCAATCACCCGCCGACGCTCGACGGAGGCCGCGTCTACCTGACCAACGCCGAGGTCAGCGATCCATGGAGCGTGGTTGACGGCTACGACGACCGTTCGTGGATTGAGAACGGCTTGTTCCGCAACGGCAAGCAGTTCTGGAGACTGACACGCTGGTTCCCGCAAAAAACCGAAGCCGGCGTGCAGAGCCATCTGACTTTCGTGGCCATGATCCTGGCCGTGGCCACCGCCTTCCGTTTGTGGGACAAAGCCCAGAGCGGTACGCGGGCCGAAGCGCCCGATCATCAGATCGCCAAGGTGACGCATAAGGTCATTGACGCCCAGACCGGCGAGGTTACCCAGATCCCCGTACCCAAGCCGAGCACGCATCTGGCCAGCCGCATGGAGGAGGAGATCTCTACACTGCCTGTCAGGCCCACCCTGGCTTCTTGGAGCCATGAACGGCTGGAAGGTCAAGGACCGCTGCGTTGGCGGCGGCGGCTGCGGCGAGAAAACCTGGATAAGGTGATCGTGTTCGTGGGTCATCAGTACGGCATCTTCTATGTCAGCGAAATGCTGGTGCTGTTAGGCACCCCAGTGCGGGAACTGCCGCCGCAGCTGGGCACGCGCAGCGATATCCTGCGTCGTTACGGCTGTCTGCCCGATGGTTAGCCCCGCAATGGGCTGTGCCATCCCGGATCAAATATGCTACGCACTATACCGAAACTTCAGTCTCTAGTGTTATGCGGCAATCTGGGTTGCGGGCCTGGTCCGCTTGCGCAATCATTGCCGGATTTAGCTCCCGAAGCAATACAATCTTCGCTTCTGGCGTTGACGCGGTGTGCACATCCAGCCCGGCAATCATGTTGCCGGCAGTCGGCGGAGCATTATCCAGCATGAGCAAGATCGCTTGAACCACCTCCCCACCGATGGCTCGAAAGGCTCCGGCTCCTAGCCGAGCCACCCAATTCCAACTGAGCTGGTCGAGCAGTCGCTTGCGCAGCCTTTCGTAGCTTGTAGAAAAGAGCCAGTTTTGGGGAAGTACCAGGGCAATGCTGCCTCTGTTGTGGGCAGAACCCAGGCATCGCAGCAGGAAGGTAGTCGCTAAATCACCCCTGCCCTCTGGAAAGCGCAGGTCCGAGTAGTTCGCAAGTGTAGCGCACTGCTTCCTACGCCCCAGGTACGGCACATTAGTCGCCACTAGCGTATACCTACCTGCCAGCAGCCTAGCGGCCCGCGCGACACCCTGCGCGGCTATCCCAATCACCGCCGCGGCTGGATCGTCGCTGACACGCTCACGCGCCAGCGCTTGCTCCAGCAGCGGGGATACCTCGTCATACTCGGCGCTCCACATGCGCTCACCCTCGGGGACGTGCGCCGGGTCGATCAGGCTGCCCAATGTCGGAGCCTGCCGGAACAGGTTGTACAGCCGCTCCAACGACGTTCGCAGGCGTGAGTCGCCGTTTGCGAGCTTCAGCCAGTCGTCCAGCTGGCCCTCGACGGCGATGCCGGAGCAAGCGATGTTGGGGACCGGCAGGGGGCGATAGCCGCCGGCCTTCCAGGCGGCAAGAGCCAGGGCAAACGCCGCGATCTGCGTGCAGCGCGGGTCGATCTCCAGCATGAAGAGGTTGTCGCGGATGGTCGCATCGGCCGCGGACACCTCGCCCAACCCTTCTTCCTCCATCCGCATGCCGCGCAGCATGTCGAACGCGGCGATGATGAAGTGGCCGGAGCCGCCACAAGGATCCATGACGGTGACTTCGGCGGCGCGCTCGGGCCAGCCGGAGAAGCTACCGGCAGCAGGAGAACCGTCGTCCAGGAAACGGAGATAGCTGTAGGACTTGACCAGCGGGCTGTCGGGGTGGCGAGCCGCCCACCAGGCACCCAGCGAGTTCTCCAGCAGGAAGCGAACCATGTAGTCCTCGGTGAACAGCTGCGTCACCGGGCAGAGGTCGGCCCCGCCGATCTTGCGCTCGCTGAGGTTGACCTCGTCCTTCTTCTTCGACTGCCAGAACTGATAGCACCAGCCCAGAGCGTCGTCGGCTGTGAACACGTGCGCCGCCAAATCCCGAACGAGCTTCTCCAGGACATAGCGGCTTTCGGGTGCCAGGCGCGCCTGCGAGGTGGGATCGTTGGCGAGGAAGATGCCGGGCAGCATAAGGGCGGCATAACGGGCAGCCAGTTCCCAGGCGCCGGCCGCGCCTTCCTCCAGAGCCAGCTCGGCGCAATCCTGCAACGTGACGGCCACGCCGTGCGGGTGCAGGAGCAGGTTGTTCTCGGCCAGGAAGCGGGCGAACAGCATGCGGTGCCACTGCTGGTAGGCGATCTCCTCGATCAGCTGTGGAATGCCTTCGGCCTGGCTGCCGCCGCCGAGCTGTCGGGCCTTGGCGCGCAGGGCGCGGCGGAGCATCTTCGGCTCCTCGCTCATCGTAGGGAAGGGCTCAGGGCGCTCGACCGCAAGGGTGACCAGGGCAGCCTTCGCCGCGGCTTCGGCCGCGTCGCGGGCGGCGATGACGGTGCGTTCGAGGAGGCTGCGATATTCGGATGCGAGTGGCGGCATGTTTCCTGGAATTCCCTCCGAAGTGGCTGTCCGAACCACGAAAGGCGTCTGGACCACGAGACCGTTTGGATCACGAGACCCACGAAAGCGACACGAAAGGCACGAAAGTCCTAGCGCACCAGGCGCTTGATGCCCAGCGGCTTCTGGCCGAAATTAACCAACAGGCAGACACGGTAGCTGCCCATCCGGAGGTAGAGCAGGCACTGCTCGATATCCTCCGGCAGAATGCAGCTCCGCGCCTTAGGGCTCGTAAGGAATAACTCCCCGAACCTGTCATCCTGAGCTTTCCGTCCTCGTGGGCGGGATGCGGCTATGCAAGAAACCCCTGGCCTGTCATTCTGAGTCC
>CAWEHT010000335.1:0-7002 GCA_963808455.1 uncultured Chloroflexia bacterium
CGCCGCGCCCGGCAGCAGGCCGGCAGGCAACCGACCGGCCGCCCATGCCGGAGCGGGCGCCCATGCCGGAGCGGGCGCCCATGCGCCCATCTGCCCCAACTGCGGGCGCCCCGATGCCGTGCGCCAGGTCACGGCCATTCTGAGGGACGAGACGGCGAGGACAGCCGCAGGCCCAGCCGGCGAGTGGGCGGCGCCGGACCTCGCGCAGAGGCTGCGCTTCCCGCTTCAGACGCCGACCGCGGCCGCACCCTGGGCACCTTCCGCTCACGAGGACGCGCCGCGCCGCTCCTCGCACCGTCCGCGCCGCCCCTCGCACGCGCCGCACCGCTCCTCGGGATTCGGGACAATCGTGCTCACGCTCGGGGCCATCCTCGTGGCCCTGATCCTGGCCGGGGTGATCGGATTTCCGGGCTCTTCCGCCCCCGGCAACGCCAGGGTCCTGGCCGCGCTCGTCGTCGTTGGCGTCGCGATCTTCCTGGCCGTGTTCCCTCGCTTCGTGAGCCTGATGCTTGGTGACGAGGAGCCGGCCGTGCAGCCCAAGCGCCCGCCGCGCAGCCGGCGCGACCGGGATGAGTACAAGGCCGCCTTGCAGCGCTACCGGAGCGAGTGGAACGAGTATGGGTTGGCCCTGCAGCGGCAGGAGAGCATGTGCTATTGTTCGCGGTGCGACGCCGTTTTCGTGCCCGGCGAGGATCGCCCCACCCGGCCCGAGGACCTGCTTCACCTGCTCAAAGGCGAGCCGTGCGCCGCCCCAGACTCGAACACGGAGCTGCAGATCGAGAGAGCGCGGCTGCTGTCGCTGCTCGAAGATGAGGCTCTCGGGCGGCGCGGAAGGTTCGAACACGGAGCTGCAGATCGAGAGGGCGCGGCTGCTGTCGCTGCTCGAGATGAGGCGCTCGGGCCGCGCGGAGGGCTCGTCCTCATAGGCGCCGGCTTGGGCAGCCGGCGGGGCTCAGCGGTTCACCCGCCAGGCTGGCTGCAGGACAACGCCGGGCACTTATACAAGTCAAGAGGGGATCGAGCGATTTCGAGGGGTTTAGCATGGTGCAGAAGAGAGACGAATACCGCGCAAGGCTGCGCGAGCTCGGCGAATGGGAACCCTATCTGCTGGCCGAGAGCGGCCTGCCCGGGCCGCGCGGGCAACCTGGAGCTGGCGCAGGCCGCTGCCGACGAGGGCGATGAGGCGCGCTTTCGCGCCTGGTTGGCATTCGACGCGGCCCGCGCCCCGGCCAATTCGGCGCTCGAGTTCCTGCCTTTCTGCGGCGTGGTCGGGTTGGGCCGGCTGGCCGCCGAGGGGCGCGGCGACCTGCTGCCCCTCCTCCGCCAATATGCCTCCGATCCGCGCTGGCGGATGCGCGAGGGCGTGGCCATGGCTCTGCAGCGGCTGGGCGACCGCGACATGGACGCGCTCCTGCGGGCCGTCGAGCCGTGGAGCCGCGGGGAGCCCCTGGAGCAGCGCGGGCCGCGGCGGCCCTGTGCGAGCCCAGGCTGCTCAGAAAGCCCAAGCACGCGCGGCAGGTGCTGCAGATCCTGGACTGCATCACCGGCAGGGTGGCCGCCCGTGCGGAGCGACGGGGCGACGAATTCATCGCGCTGCGCAAGGGCCTGGGCTATTGCTGGAGCGTCGCCGTGGCAGCCTTACCCGAAGAAGGAAAACCCGCCATGGAAAAGTGGCTGCCCTGCATAGACCGCGACGTGCGCTGGATCATGCGCGAGAACCTGAAGAAGGAGCGCCTGGCCCGCCTGGACCGTGACTGGGTCGCAAGGTGGTGCTGAAGCGCACGATCAAGTAGTACTTAACTCCCATTTTTCGCGCCCGGCGCGGGTGATATCCTCACGGTGCAACCTGGAAATGCTCGCTTTGGAGCGGCGGCAGCATCGTGAATGGGAGGGACCTATGAGCATCTGGATCTTCGTCGCCGGCGTGCCGGTGCTTATGTCGACGGTCCTGGCCGTCTCGGCCTGCATCCTCTCGTCCCGGTGCGAGCGCGTCGTCGCAGACCCGGCTCCCCAGGAGTCGCCTGCCGATCCGCCAGCCTCGCTGGCGTCCGGACGGCTGCCGGCCTCGGCTGCCAACCTCTAAACTGGCCGACCGTGCACTTGCGCGCCGCTGCCCGCGGCGGCTCCTCCTGGGAACGCCGGCATCCCTGCCGGCTCCGGTGGCGGATGACGTAGCCGGTCGGTACCCGGCGCTCCCAGCGAGGCGCTGCGAATCTTCACCATGCGATGGGTCCAAGAGACCGGCCAGGCATGCGCCGCCCGGTTGCTTGGGGGCCGGGGCGGCGGCCAGGCAAGGCCGCAATTCCCCTGCGACGGCACGTTTAAGGGTGAAGCCGGGGCACAGCCGATTTTGTGACCGGCGCTCCGAGTGGTTGCAACCGGCAAGCTGGCCCCACAAAGACGCGGGGCACCGGAATAGAAGCGCGCCCCCCTGGCCTGGCAGTCTTCGACAGAATGCCTCGGGTGTGGTAAAACTCCCACACAAGGTACGACATAGAGGCGAAGCAATACCGCTTCGGGAGGTACGGCTGTGAGCCAGTTTTACGGCAGCGTCAGCCCCAAGGGCCAGGTCACGATACCGCTCGCGATGCGGCGCATGCTCAGGCTGCAGCCCAAAGACCGCATCGAGTTCAGAATTCTGGGCGATCAGGTGGTGATCACCCCGGCGCGCCCGGTCCTGGCCGCGCACTATCAATCCGTCCCGCCCCTGGCAACCCCGATGGGCGATGAAGAAGCGATCCGGCTGGCCATCGAGGAACAGGCCGGCGATGCAGCCGGCGAAGGGCTGTGAGGCTGCGATACCGCAAGATGATGTCCAGTTCCTGGACACCAACATTTTCATACGCTACTTCAAAGACTACGACCGGATCAAAGGAGCAGCCGACGTAGTCCGGCGCGAGCCCTGACCCAAATGATCCGACCGGGACACCTTGCTGGTGATCATCGCGACGATAACCTGGGGCAACCCGGTTCCCAGCCCGTCCGCCTGCACCACCATGGCCGGGCGGCGTTTGGCAGTTCGCAGGTCCGAGTTGGGGAATAGCACCAGCACAACGTCGCCGCGTTTACAGGCGGGCCTTTGAGGCGTCGTAATCATCGTAGGCGTCCATCTCAGGGTCGTTCCAGTCCTCGGAGAAAGTCGCCAGGCGAGCCGCGCAGCTCGGCCGCCTGATCTTCGTCTATCCCACGCTCGCGCAGGTCGACGCTGGACGATTGCAGGAACGTCACGATCACATTTGCCTCATCTGGCAGGTCAACCGGGGTCTCCACCAGCTCGACCTTTCCCCTGCGATAGATGCCGCGCACGGTTGTCAGCATAAGCCACCTCATCTGGTAGATTATACCACCGCGCCGCACAAGAACGGCGGCGGCATTCGCCGGGCACCGTCAATCCGCAGCGCATATAGAGCGCGCGGGGCGTCTGGACCACGGGCGTTTGGACCACGAAGTACGAAGATCTCGAAGTTTGAACCGGGGAGGCGCTAAGGGCCGCGAGGGGCGAGGGAGCGCGGGCCCACAAGCGCTAGCTTCTGCGACCGGCGGGGGTCAGCCCCGCCCTCTCGACGCCCAACCGGGCCACGGTCCGCATGGCCTTGAGGATTCTCCATGCGCGAGATCTTGGAGGTGCCCTGCCACCGGTCCTCGAAGATGATGGGGACCTCGCCGACCCGAAAGCCGCTCGCCTGAATACGATAGAGCATTTCCAGCAGAAACGAGTAGCCTTCGGCCACGATGGCTCCCAGCGGGACCGTCTCGAGCACCCGGCGGTGGTAGCAGCGGAATCCGGCCGTACAGTCGTGAGGCTGCAACCCCAGCGCCGTCCGGGCTACCCCATTGGCCGTGCGGCTCAGAAGCTGGCGATGGAGGCCCCAGGAACGGGTGCCTCCCCCGGGCACGTAGCGTGACCCGATCACCACGTCGAACTGCCGGCTCATGTCGAGCATTGCCGGGATGTAGCGCGGGTGGTGCGAGAAATCCGCATCCATGGTGAAGACCAGGTTGAACG
The DNA here is from genome assembly GCA_963808455.1 of uncultured Chloroflexia bacterium. GTDB lineage: Bacteria > Chloroflexota > Anaerolineae > CG2-30-64-16 > CG2-30-64-16 > CAWEHT01. The sequence continues at coordinate 4,007 of CAWEHT010000335.1, forward strand.
CCTGAATTCAGCAGCGCGCGAAAGCCGGCAACGTAAGCCGTGCCCAGGCCCAACTTCCCCTGGCGATGGATGACGCCGACCCGCTCGCATTCCGAGGCCAGCTCGTCCGCGATCAGGCCGGTGCCATCGGGGGAGTTGTCGTCAACCACCAGCACCACGACGCGCTCGGGAAGCGCCAGGATGGCCTGCACCAGAGACGGCAGGTTCTCGCGCTCATTGTAGGTCGGCATCACCACGGTCGGATGACCCGTACCAGGGGACCCGGTCTGCCCCTCCATCATTCACCCTCTCTTTTCTCTCTTTCGGCGCCCAAAGGTACCACATCGTGCCTGCCAGGGCAAGCCCTTCCAACGCGACCAGGCAAATGCCGGCGGCGCCGCGGGCGGGCGGTCGGGCGCATCCCGGGTCCCGGGCGAGGCACCGGCCGACCGCGGATCGGACCACGGATTCACGGAGGGCGCACGCCGCGGCGAGCGTATCCGGGCATCCGTGGCGTATCCGCGGTCGGCCCCCCGCCGCCCCCCAACGTGATCTCGCCCTGAGGCGCCGGCCAGGGCCATCCCGTGTGGCAGCCCGCCCTCTGGTTGGCAACTCCGCCGGGGGCAGTGCCCGCCGTTGGGATAAGATACCACCACAGGATAGACAGGATCTGACGGGATGAACAGGATATAAAGTGATGGGCACGAAGGCTCCCGCATGGGCGTGGGCAAGCCCAATAAATATCCATCCCGTGCCGGGACCTCCGTGTCCATCCGGCCTATCCATCCCCCTCCGGGGGACCTTCGTGTCCGTCCTGTTCAAATTAACCCACCGGAACGCGCGAGCCGGGCCGCCGGCCCCGCGTGGCCACGCAGCGTGATCTCGCCACGGACGCCGGTCGGCGAAGCGACGGCTGCTACTGCTGCCCCTGCCGGGCGACCTTCAGGTTGTTCTGCGCCAGCGTAAAGCCAGGCTCGATGGCCAGGGCGTTCTGGCAGGCGGCAATGGCCCGGCCCCATTGCTTCAGCTGGTTCTCACATGCGCAGATGTCGTTGTAGGCCAGCGCGGAATCGGGCTTGAAGGCCAGGGCCGTCTGCGCAGCCTGCACGCAACCCTGGTAATTGCTGGCCCGGTAAGCCGATACGCTGGCCGCGATCAGGACGTCGGCCTGCGCCGCTGCGGAGGGCGCCGGTGTCGCAAAGGGATGCGGCGTTGGGGAGGGCGGCTGCGGGCTGGCGCTGCTCGACGCGGCCGCTTTGCCCTGCCGGGCCGCGGCCAGGTTGTTCTGCGCCAGAGCGAAGGCCGGATCGATGGCGAGCGCTTGCTGGCACGCCTGGATGGCCCCGTCCCACTGCTTCAGCTGGTTTTCCGACGCGCAGATGTTGTTGTAGGCGAGCGAAGAGCGAGGCACGATCTGCAAGGCCATGCCGGCGGCTGCGATGCTCCCTGGGTAGTCGCCCGCATTGTAGTAGGCCACGCTCTGATTCAGATACCCCTCGTAGCCCAGGCCGGGAGCCGGGCTCGGCGTAGCCTGCCGGGCCGGGCCGCTCGCCTGGGGGCTCAGGGCGGGCTTGACGACGAGCCATCCAAGAACGGCGAACACGAACAAGGGCACCAGCGCGAGCCAGCGCACCGCGAACCGAGGGCCTCGCGCGGCCGAAAGTTGCGCAGGCTCCCGTCCCGCCGTCCCGGCGGGCACGGGCCCGCTCAGGGCACCTGCGCCCCCCGGCGCAGCGCCCGCGGCCGGCCGCACAGGCGCCCCCTCCGGCATCGGCCGCCAGAGGCGAGCCCGCAGCCCCCACAGGAGCGGGGACGCGGCCAGGAGCAGCAGACGCGAGCAGGGAAAGCCAGGCCGCCAGCTGCCTGAACGGCGTGAGCAGGTAGACGACCCTGACCGCGTGCAGGCCCGGCGGCAGGCTGAACTGCATCAGGCCCTGCGGGTCGTCGTGGCCGGCCGGCTGCTCGACGCCAGTCCACGAAGACCGTCCAGCCCGGGTAGTAAAACGTGTTCGCCTGCAGGCGCGCCCCCTGGCCGGCCTGCACCACAAAATTCTGCGCCGCCGGCGAAGTCGTGGCGGACATGATCCGGCCCTGCCCGGCCAGGAAGGTCAAGGGCTCGCTGACGGGCGCCTGCGGCTCCACTGTGACCCACATCGGCTCCCATTCGTTGGCCGTGGTGTCGTAGAGATGGCGCTGGGTCATAACCGCAGGCGAGAAGTCGGCGTCTGTGACGGGCAGGAACTTCTCCGGGCTGGCGTAGGGAAGCTCGACCGCCAGGATCGCGAGCATCAGGGCGGCCATCACGCCGTTCGCGAGGCGCGGGCGGGCGCGGGTCAGCAGGAGGAACGGGAACCCGCACAGGAGCGCCGTGCCGGCGGCGGCCAGGGTGAGGAAGCGCCAGGGAAACTGGAGCACCTGGATCAGCGGCAGCCGGTCCCAGATGAGCTGCGAGAGGGTGCTGGAGAAGAAGGCCCCGAGCACGACCATCATCGAGCGCGAAGGAGACGAATAGCCATCCCCTCCGGGTCGAGCGCGCGGATGCGGCGCAGGCACAGCAGCGCCGCTGCCAGCAGCGCCAGGTGCACGAAGCCCAGCCCGAAGCTCATGCCGCTCGCCGGCCCGCGCCACGAATAGCCGAAGCCCCACGGCGAGTAGACGAGCTGCAAGGGCCAGACGAAGTGATTGCGGTAGTCGAGGTAGCCCCCCGCCAGGCGTTCGAAGTGCAGGAACCCCTTCTCCCGCAACGCGGGCAACCAGAAGAACGCGGCCAGGCCCGCCCCCAGCGCGGCGCACCACAGCCCGCGCAGCAGGACGCAACGGCTGCGCCCGGCCCACGCCAGCCAGGCGGCGAACAAGAGCAGGGCCGGGAACGCCATCAGCGCAACCAAGTTGCTGCTGAGGAACAGGCCGGCCGCAGCGAGCGCGCCGCATGCCAGGCACGGCCACCGCCGGCGCTGGGCGAAGCCGTGGAGCCCCCAAAACGCCCACGGGATGAACGCAAAGGCGGCGAAATCGGT
>CAWEHT010000336.1:0-14286 GCA_963808455.1 uncultured Chloroflexia bacterium
TTATGTCGGCGATGCGGGCAATCGTCCGGTCATAGCTGGCCAGGGCCTTCAAGGCCGGGGCCGACGACGGCCCGCTGCGGTGCGCCACTTCGTCGTAGCCGGGCCAGGTCGTATAGATGGCCGGGGTTCCTCGCACGATGTCGAGGATCACAAAATACTCCGCTACATCCCGCATGAAAACTGTGGTGACGCCGCGGAGCAGAGGGTAGGCGTGGGCCAGACGGTTGAGGCGGGGCTCCACGTGGCGTATCCGGTCCTGCAGGTACTGCCCCACCTCGACTACGGCCTCGCCCAGCATCCGGACCACGCTGCGCATGAGGAAGTAGGGGTTGAGCATCAAGAGGTAAATGTCTCTGGCCCTACGCTGCTTCTGCTCGGTTGACCCGCCGGCCAGGTCGGCCAGGGTCAGCAACGACTTGGCGGCGTCGCCGTTCAGCATGTTGTTGATGCTCGAGCCGCCCCGCAGCAAGCCCTGGCCCCGGGCATAGCGCGCGTTGATCTCGGGGGCGTCCTTCCCCGAAACGTAGGTTTTGCGCCGCTCTTTGTCGTACCAGCGGAACGCAGGAATGTCGTAGTTGTCGCCAAACAGGATGCCTGCCTGGCAGGCGGAGGTCTGCGAGGGCAGGCCACAGTCGACAGGCGAGAGCCGGTAGCCGGACTGCTCGATCAGGCGCTTCGTTTGGGGCAGCCTGCCCGCTTCGAGCGCCTGCTTCATGTGCCAGTAGCTCAGCCCATCGATCTCGAGCATCACCAGCCCCCGCGTGTGGTCGTTGGCTCCCGCGAACTTGCTGCGGGCCGCCAGGCGCTCTACCAACCCCTGGAAGAAGGAGCCGTGCTCGTCGACGGTGGTCAAGCCGATGAGGACGGTGTTGACGGCAGCCATCACCAAACTGGCCAGAAGCGCTGGGCCGAAGCCGGCCACGTGGAACACCGGCAGCGGCGCCGCAGTAACCAGCAAGGCTAGCGCAGAGAAGCAGAAGCCGAGGACGAGGAGGGCAAAGGCCCCTAGCGGCAGCGCGAGCAGCAGGACCAGAGGCCGCACCGCCAGGTTGACGACACCGAGCACGAAGGCGGCCGTGGCTGCCGTCGCCCATGTTGAGCCATTGGATGGGGCGAGTTGGAGGCCGGGCAGCAGCCACGCGGCGACGGCGAGCGAGAGGGCATCCACGAACCATACGAAGAGAAATCGCAACAGGAAGGCCGCACTGCGGCGAGCGGGGCCCATCGGCTTCCCTCTTGGTGTCTCAATCAAGAGCAAGGCACAATGCAGGGTTGGATCGCGGCGCCGGCCCAGCCAGCGACCCTGCCTGCCGGGTCTGTACCTGCCGCGGACCCAATACCGGTGTCCTCGTGCTGAACTGCTAGCTTGCCTGCCTCAGATGGGCCTGTGTCTGACTCTGCAGCTCCGAGGCCCTCTTTGCATGCCTGTGTGCCTGGAGCTGTCGCTTGCTCCTGCCCGCATTTGGCCCATTCGGCAATCTGGCTGCAGCCGATTTCGAAGCCGGTCTGGATCAGGTCTCGATAGTTCCCGAAATCCCAGAGTGGAACCGGCTCCGGTCCTCGCAGTTCGATACGGCGGATGGAGACACCGTGCGCTTCGGCGAGCGCCGTTTCCAGTCGCTTCTGCCGCTGCGTGACCGCGAATATAAGCCTATTCAGAAATCGGTAGACTGGGGGATGTTCTCGCAACGCCGGCCGAGGATCGTCCAGGTCCAACGCGACGATCTCCGTTGCCCCCAATGCCAGGGCCGCCTCGATCGGCAGATTGCTGACGACGCCGCCGTCGATAATCAGTTCCCCATCCTTTTCGGCGGGCGCAAACCAGGGCGGCAGGGCCATCGAGGCCAGGAGGCCATCCAGTACGGAACCGCCGGGATCCTGGCCATAGATCACGGGCTTCCCTGTATCCAGGTTGGCGCCGATTACGGCCAGGCGCACGCGTGCCTGGCCGAAACGGATCCCGGGCGTGATCCCGTTCGCGATCGTGACCTCCGCAACCCGCCGGCTGGCCTGTTCGTTACGACGGCCCAACATGGCGCGGACTGCCAGACGGCCCAGGTGGGATTCGATCAGGTTTGAGTCCACGATCTCCTGGTAAGCGCGCTCCAATGCTGCGATTCCCCCGGTCCAGGCCCCAGACAGCCAGTCCGACGGCATTGACGGCCCCTATCGAGGTCCCCACCAACAGGTCGGGGAGAATACCTGCATCCAGAAGGGCGCACAGCGCGCCGACTTGCAGGGCGCCGCGGGCCCCACCGCCTCCGAGCACAAATGCCAAACATCGCTCCATGGTTCACCTCAGCCATCGTTCGTTGAAAGCCTCGTGACTGATGTTCGCGTGGCTGTTTCGGTAGACGCCGACGCGCCGCGGCCAACACCCATCCGCGCGATTACGGCTGCCACGCCGACAGCAAATTCCCTGGGTGGTCAGCGCCGAACGCAGCCTGCTGGCCGACAGGGCACGCAGGGCAGTCTGTGCGTTCTCCCGCGGGTTCATCCCAAGGCTTCCGCGTGAACCGGCAACTCGACCGCGATGCCGGGCCGGTTCAACTCGTCGCTCTCAATCAGGCCATCTTTCATACGCACGATGCGTTCGCTCTGAGCAGCGATCTCCGGGCCATGGGTGACCATGACGATCGTCATGCCCTGTTCGTGCAGGCCGCGGAAGATGTCCATGATCTCGGCGCCTGACTTTGAATCCAGGTTGCCGGTCGGCTCGTCGGCCAGGATGATGGCCGGGTGGTTGATCAGCGCCCGGGCGATCGCCACCCGCTGCTGCTGGCCACCCGACAGCTCATTGGGCCGGTGGTTGATGCGGTCGCCCAGACCAACGCTCTCCAGCGCCGCCACGCATCGCGCCTGGCGCTCCTTGCGGTCCGCCACTCCGGCGTAGACCAGCGGCAGCTCGACGTTTTCCAGCGCCGATGACCGTGACAGAAGATTGAAGCCTTGGAAGACAAAGCCGATCTCCTGGTTGCGCACGGCGGCCAGCTGATCGTCATCCATGCGGGCTACTTCGGCCCCGCCCAGCTTGTAGGAACCGCTCGTCGGCTGGTCAAGGCAACCGATGATATTCATCAGGGTTGACTTCCCTGAGCCCGATGGTCCGGTGATCGCCACCCATTCACGCTCGTTCACCAGCAGGCTGACGCCGCCGAGGGCCCGCACTTCCACGTCACCCATCTTGTAAACTTTGGTAATGTCCTGAAGCTCAATCATTCGATGGCCTTCCCTCATCATCCGCACCTGGCGCTCGTTGTTTCAATACGTCATTTGTAGGATGACTGCAACATACATCCGAAACCCATGAAGCCGTTAGGACAGAGGGCCACTTGTTGTGGTACTTTTCATGGTTGAATTCTCACCACACAACTTGCCACCTGTGACCAAACAGGCAACACTGGCCGGCCCTCGGCTGCGTCACCATGGTTCGCTCCCCCAGTTGTCTCGCCAGTCTTTCCTTTGAGACACCGGGTTTCGGTTTTCGAACAGCCGCGCCGTGAGCGCACCAAAGGCAAAGCCGCCGATGTGAGCCATGTAGGCCACGCCGCCACCCGTATCGGCCGTCATCAGCGTGCCCAGCTCGCTGAAAAACTGGGTGGCGATCCAGAGCCCTACGAGGAGGGCTGCAGAAACAAAGGTGACGCGCACGAAAAAGCCGATCAGCACGACAGTACGGATCTTGTCGCGCGGATAAGTGACCAGGAACGCACCCATCACAGCCGCAATTGCCCCGCTGGCGCCCAGGTTGGGGATCGTCGAGGTCGGATCGACGACGATCTGAGCGAAAGTGGCCGCCAGCCCGCCCAACAGGTAGAAGACCAGGTAGCGCCCGGAGCCCATGGTGTCCTCGATCTCCGGCCCGAAAGCCCAGAAGAAGACCATGTTGCCGATGATGTGCTCCCAACCTTCGTGCATGAACATCGAGGTCAGGATCGTCTCCAGGCGCCTGCCCGCCATGATGTCGGCAGGCACCAGTGACCAGCGCAGGATGAAGTCGTCACCGCCGATCAACTCCATGACGAAGACCACCGCGTTCAACGCAATAATGAGGATCGTGACGACCGGAATGCGCCTGGGGCGGCGCGAGGCGTCACTTAACGGGATCATGGCCTGCTCCTGCTTTCTGCCGCTCGCCGCGTCCTTGCCGAAGGCGACGAGCGTCTCCGCCAATCCTCGCAGGCGCTTATCGACGCAGTCGTTGACGGTACCCGCGGGGAAAGACCCATCCGGCAGCCTCTGGCCGGCCGGGACGCCGGTCAGCACCTCCATCCCCTCCGCGATCGTGCTCACTGGCCAGATGATGACGATGCGTGTTGTCTCAGCCATCTTGTTCCACTCCCACTCGCCACCCGAGATCCCTGCTTGCCACAGGAAGAGGGGACGGCCATGCCTGCCCGCCCGCTCACGCTTGAGCGCCGCTAGCGGCGCTCAATGTGCCCTTCGTGGTGCTGCACGGGAGGCGTCCCCGCGGGTTCCCGATGCGGGTGCTCTAGGGCCTCTTCGACCTCGGCCTCGAAGACACGCAATTCAGGCGGTACCGGGTCGCCGAGCCCTGCCGGCAGCACCACATGTGGCACCCGTGACCGCGATCTTGAAACGCGACCGTTCGCGACGAGTAACTTGCGCTTCTGCTTCATGGGTCCACCTCTCACTGCAACAAGTTTTGGATACAGTCGTCAGTTGCCGATCGCCACGGTAGCGATTTGTGGGACGCAACCGGGTTGCTTCCAACGATCATCGGGCGTAGCCTCGAGCTTGCCGAGACACACGATATGTCCGGCAGCGAGTTGATTACACCGCTGTCGGCCCTGCTGCCATGTCAGAATACCAGGTCCCTGGCTGCCGCCGTTAAGCGGCCTTCTGTTCCTTCTTGTTGACCTTGATCGCGATCTGCTTGGCGCGACTTTCCTCGGTCTTCGGTAGGGTCAAGGTCAAGATGCCGTCCGCAAAGACGGCCTCCGCCTTGTCGACTGTCACCGCCACCGGCAGAGCCACCGAGCGTTCCAGCCGGCCGTAGGTCTGCTCGCGCAGTTGGTAGTTGCGCACCTTGTCCTGACTTTCGCGCTCCTGCTTGCTCTCGCCGGAGATCGTCAGGACGTCGCCCTGGACCTGGATGTTCACTTCCTCGGGCTTGAGGCCCGGCAGCGACGCCTTGACAATCAGGTTGTCGCCCTCCTCGTACATATCCACGGGCAGGACCCCCAAGCCGGTCTCCACCGCGCCCAGCCAGCTCGCCGGCCGGATGAAGCTGTCCTCGAAAAGCCGGTCTATCGCGCTGCGCAGCGGCAGCAAGTCGCCCAACTGTTCCCAGCGTGCCATCGATTTCGTAGCCATTGTGGTACCTCCTAGCTTTGATCCCTGACTTGATCCTTCGGCCGGCCTTTACAGCCCAATCACGATGCGGTTATCAACCTTCGAGACCCCCGGCGCAGCCCAGGCCGCGCGTTCCGCCTCTGTGCGCTCGGCCCATGAACGCACCGTGCCACGCAGCGTGACCTTGCCATCCTGGGTTTCCACTTTGATGCGCTGCGCATCCAGCTCGGCGCTGCGTTCCAGCGCTCTCTCGATACAGGTCTCGACGTCACCGGAGGACAGGACCAACTTGACGGTGATCGCGTTGCGGACGCCTTTCACGCCGGTGAGGTGGCGCACAGCCTGCTCAGCGGATCGCTTCTGAAATTGCCGGTCCACCTCCCCGGTCAGGGTGACCCAGCCGTCCTCCACGAGCACCTTGATCTTGTCCTCGGGCACCGTCACATCCCACAGCAGGGCATTTTCAGCCGCCCGTGCCAGATCGGTATCCGACCGCTCGCTGGTGCCGGGCAGCCTGACGTCGATTTCGACGGCCACCGCCTTGACGCCTATCACCCGCTGCGCTGCCCGTTCCGCTTCCCATTTCTCGGGATAGTTGTTGACGCTACCACTCAACGTTACCACGTCGTTCTTGACGGCCACGCCGATCTCCGCGGCCTTGACACTTGGCTCCCACCTAAGCTCTTCCAGGACGTCATCCCTCAGTTCCAGGTCAGTCTTCACGCAACTCTCTCCTTGAGCTGTGCTCTTCAGTTCACTACGTCACAGAGCATAGCATCTTGACTCCCGGCCTTCATCAGAACAAGCGCTGAATGTTCGCTCGGCAATAGGAGCACTCGGCTGGCCTGCCCCTGCGACCGCAGTTGTGCCTTCACTCGTCGTGGCCGATTAAGACAAATGTTGTAGACCTGGGGCGCTTGTTGGGCGCAGACCGCCCGGCCCGGCCAGGCTGAAAGCCAGCGAAACGCCACACGCTGCAGCGCCACGTTGGATTGGAGCTGAGGACGGAATGCACCGGCTCGCCCGCCAACAGGGCTCATATGTGTCCTATTTTGGGCCTGGCAACCAAGATCTCGCCCGCCGCATCGCCAGGATGAGCGGCAGGATGCCGCCACCCAGACGCTGGATGGATGTTGACGGGGTATGCAGTGGCTGATTACCGCAAGAGAGGGGGCCGATGAAGATCGCGGCTTCAGCCGCCCAGAGGTTACGGGGCGGCTGAAGTGCCTGGCAATCCGCGGCGTTGCGTGCTCTGCTGGGGAGCGGATCACCTACCCCGGCGCCGCGTCGTGAGGTCGAAGACCACAGCCGCCACCAGCACGACGCCTCTGACGACGTACTGCCAGGCAATGTTGACGCCCATGAGGGTCATGCCACTGGTCAATGACATGTAAACCAGGGCGCCGACCAGCGACCCGATCGGGGTGCCAACACCGCCGGCCGGGGATGCGCCGCCGATGAACGCTGCGGCGATGGCATCCGTTTCAAACAACGTACCTGCCGTGGGCGTTGCGGAGCGCAGGCGCGCGGCGAACAGGATGCCGGCCACTGCGGCCAGGAAGCCCATCGAGGCGAAAACGAACCAGGTGATGCGCTTGATGTTGATGCCGCTCAGCTGCGCAGCCTCTGGGTTGCCACCGACGGCGTAAATGTGCCTGCCCAGCACCGTCCGTGTCGCGATGAACTGATAAACGGCCACGACCACCAGCATGATCACTGCCGTCCACGAGAGGCCATTGTAGCCTGCGAGCACCCAGGTGATCGCTGCAAGCACAAGCGACAGTAAGACCAATTTAATGGCAAACCAGGTGGTCGGAACGACTTCGAAGCCGTAGGCTTGCTTGCTGACGCGCCCTCTGATCTCGGTGACAACGTAGAAGACGATCGTCAGCAGACCGATCAACAGAGTCACTCGATGGGACCCCTGCAAGAACGGGACGACGGCAGGGATGTCGGGAATATAGCCGTTGCCAAGAGCGTTAAAGCTCGGGTCGGGAATAATCACCGACCCTGAAGCTGCAAGGACCAGCAGCAACAACCCCGGTAGATCAGCCAGCCGCCAAGCGTGGCGACAAAAGCTGGAATCCTCAGCCACCCTATCAGCAGAGCTGTCACCGTCCCCGCCGCGATGCCGAGCGCCAGGGCCAGCAGTATGGCCAGGTACCAAGGCACATTGAATTGGACCATGGCAATGGTCGCCACCGCCGCGAGGAAGCCAGAGAGAAAACCGACCGACAGGTCGATATGCCGAAGAACGATGACGAGGGTCATGCCCGTTGCCAGCACGCCGATATAGCCCATCTGATTCAGCAAGTTGGCAATGTTTCTGGGTGAGATGAAGATGCCGTTCGTGCGCCATGTGAAGAATAGTATGATCACCACCAGAACGGCAACCATGCCGTAGTCACGGATGTTCTGCCTGATCATGCTCCACCAGCCCTGCATGGGCGCCGTGTGGGGCGCAGCCCTCTCAACTTGTATTGTGCTCATGATAGCCTCCTCAAATCACGTGGGCCCCACTGATCGCCCACAAGGGTACATTACTTTGGGCCGTTGTTGCGCCTCGCCTACAAAGGTGCGAGGCCATTCTTGCGGTTCCTAGCTTCAGTCGCGTAGACGCTCCATCCACGCTAACTCGTCGCAAACTGCATGATTTTTTCCTGCGTTGCTTCCTCGATGGGCAGCTCGCCGGTGATCCTGCCGGCCGAAACGACATAGACTCGATCGCTCATGCCAAGGATCTCGGGCAGTTCAGACGAGATCATGATGATGCTCATGCCTTCCTGCACGAGCCTGCCCATGATGGTGTGGATTTCATACTTGGCGCCGACATCGATGCCGCGGGTGGGCTCGTCCAGGATCAGAAGGCTGGGTTTGACAAACAGCCACTTGGCTACAGACACCTTCTGCTGGTTGCCGCCGCTCAGGTTACCGACCTTCTGCTCGATGCTTGGCGTCTTGATATTGAGCGAATGCCGGTAGTCTTCCGCTACTTTGACCTCGGCATTGTCGTTGACGATGTCGCGTTGGGCGACTTCCTGAAGATTGGCGAGAGTAATGTTGCTCTTGACATCCTGGATGAGAATCAGACCGGCGGCTTTGCGGTCCTCGGTTGCGTAGGCCACCCCTGCGGCGATCGCGTCATGTGGGTCGCCGAAGTGCACGCGCTTGCCGTGGACATACTCCTCGCCGCTGATGCGATAGCCTTTCGCGTTGCCAAACAGGCTCAAGGCCAGCTCCGTGCGTCCCGACCCCATCAAGCCTGCAAGGCCGACGATCTCACCCTTCTGGACGTTGAAGTTCACGTCGTGGAGGATTTCCCTGCCCACAGCGGGGTCGTAGACGTTCCAATCCTTGACCGCGAACACGATCTCGCCGCCAGCTTTGAATGGATAGCGTTGCCTTTGCGGATAGACGTTGTTGATTTCACGCCCCACCATGTGCTTGATCAGCACCGGTTCCGACACTTCGCCGTTGTGAGCATCCAGGGTACAGATCGTCTGGCCGTCTCGCAACACCGTGACCGTGTCCGCGATGGCGATGACCTCTTGCAGCTTATGCGAAATCATGACGCAAGACACGCCACGTTCCTTCAGTGCACGGATCAGGTCCAGCAGATTCGCGCTGTCATTCTCGTTCAGGGCTGCCGTTGGCTCATCCAGGATGAGAAGTTTGACTTGCTTGTTCAGCGCCTTGGCAATTTCGATCAGCTGCTGTTCGCCCACGCCCAAATCTTTGACCTTCGTTGCGGGGTTGACTCTCAGCCCAACTGCATGGAGCGCTTCTGTGGCCCGCTTGATGGTTTCATTCCAGTTGACGGTAAAGCCTGTCCGGATCTCGTTGCCCAGGAAGATATTTTCATATACCGTCATCTCGGGGACCAGCGCCAGCTCTTGATAGATGATAGCGATGCCGGCCTTTTCGCTGTCGGCGATGTCGGAGAATTTCTGCACCTGCCCGTCGAACAGGATGTCCCCAGAGTACGAACCGTACGGATAGACTCCGCTCAGGACCTTCATGAGGGTCGATTTGCCGGCACCATTTTCCCCCACGAGGCAGTGGATCTCGCCCCTGGCGACTCGAAAGCTGACGTTACTCAAAGCCTTCACGCCAGGGAAGGACTTAGAGATGTTCTTCATTTCCAGAATGGGAGGTTGCTCAAGCATGCCGCTATCTCCTCAAGACGTGACATATGGGACCAGATGTGCCCTCATGGCTGCTTTCGGCGCCATCCGATCCGGCGCCTAGCGCCCACAGCGCTCTTTGCGAGGCAGGCAATACAGTCAGGTCGGTTCAACCCCTTCCGATGCCGCCAGGACAGGCTGCACAGCAGCCGGCAGCCGGTGCTGCTGATCGAGAGCATGTAGTACGTGATGTGCGCCTTCCATCAGCCTGATTGATCTCAGTATCACAGGTAAGGACGGCGATGTCATCGAACAGACCGCTGATTCGTTCGAGCCTGCAAAGCCTACTCACGGATTGCGCGTTCTGCGGGTTGGGAAGTGGCTGCTACGCTTAAAGTCGTACCACAATCTACCAGACCCATGTAGCCTGAAGCCACGGCCCAGCGTAGCCCGGTTGTTTCCTGGTGCCACTCTCAAAACGGATAGGTGTTAATTCAACACTTGTCCTGGCCCACACCACATCTCCTGCAGGCGCGGGATCTCCACGAGATCGGAAAACGGCACGCCATGGTTCGAATACCTTGCTTCTTAGCAGCCGCTGTCCGTGCCCGATTGGCCGTGGAGGTCTAGCCAGACGTCCTCAACCCGATATGGATAGGGCGGCTGCCAGCTGGCCCCAGGGCTGCGAAAAACTGCCGGGTTGAAATCGGGGTAGCGGGCCGCCTCGGTTGCATCGATGTGTAGCCACACGGCACAGGGAGTGACTTCGGCGATTGCCTGCAGGGGAATCACGACGGTCCGCTCAAGCACAGGAATGTCGAAGTGATCCCAGGATCGGCGAGGGCTGTTGGAACTCAGGTCAGGAAAGCGGCCGCTCGTCACCACAGACACCACCCGTCGGTTGCGCACGTTGATGATGACAGCCGCCACACGCCCCAATGGCACATCGGACGCGATCACTTCCTCGCCGATGCGCGGCTGTATCACACGTTCTGCTTCGGGGTCTACGGCAACGCCAGGCGCTTCGATGTAGTTGGTCACCGCCCGTACCTGCGAGACGCGTGCTGCACATTCCTCGGCGGCGTCACGGATTTCCGTGCTGCTGACACTCCCATTCAGCATGATCACCCCGTGCCGCGCCGGCGACGAGAATGATCTCCTGTGTTGTGCGCGGGTCCTCGACCAACGCTGCGCACACCTGGTTGACGAGGTCGTCATCAGCCACCAGACGGTTCTCCACAGCCTGGACCCCCGGAACCATGCGCGCAGCACGCTCGGCCAGCCGCCGCGTGCGGGCGCCTGTCACGTGGCCCTGCAGGATCGCCGTGCCGCCGTCGATGGTGACCGCAATGTGGCCGTACTCCAGGTTGCGCAGCAGGTCGTCTGCCCACAACGCCCCGCCGACTGCGTCTTCGGTTGGCTGTGCTTGCGGCCCGCTCGTCCGTCCTTCCCGGCGCAGAAGACGGAGGGACCTCAGAGGTTGCTGAGGGGCCGCCTCAGCAACCTCTGGCGCCTGCTCCGCCTGTACGGGGATTATCTTGCTCGAAGGATTCATAAGCCCATCCATAAGAGTCTTTATCGCAGCCGAATGGTCACGAGTAGCTTTCAAACTCCGGCGACCCGACGGACCCTTTCCCGGATTGCACCGGCTCAGGCGGCCTGCAAGGCCAGTGCCTGCTTGACCGCAGCGCCATCGACGGACTCGGTTTTCAGCAGTTCCTGCGCCAGGTGCTCGAGCGCCGGCCGATGCTCCTTCAGCAGTTCCTGAGCCCGCGGATATTGTCCGGCAACGATCCGCTGCACCTCCTCGTCAATGACCTTCAGCGTCTCCGGGCTGGCCGTGGCGCTGCTTTCGCCGCTTTCCAGAAACTGGTATTGCTGCGTGGCGTAGCGCACCGTGCCCAGCTTGTCGCTCATCCCGAATTCGGTCACCATCCGGCGGGCCAGCTCACTCGCCCTCTGGATGTCATCGCTGGCGCCGGTGCTGATCTCGTGGAACACTACCGCCTCCGCCGCCCGCCCGGCCAGCATCACCGCCAGGCGGTCTTCCAACTCGCTGCGGGTGAGCAGATAGCGGTCCTCGGTCGGCATCTGCATGGTGTAGCCCAGGGCACCCCGCCCGTGCGGCACAATGCTCACCTTGGCCACCGGGTCGCCGTGCGGCACCAACTCGGCCACCAGCGCATGCCCGCTCTCGTGGTAGGCCACCGCCGTCCGCTCCTGTTCATTCATCACACGTGTCTTCTTCTCCAAGCCGGCCACCACCCGCTCGATGGCGGCGCCGAAGTCCTGTAGCGTCACGGCCTGCCCGTTGCGCCGCGCCGCCAGCAGGGCGGCTTCGTTCATCACGTTGGCCAGGTCGGCCCCGCTGAAGCCTGGCGTCATGCGGGCCGCCCGCTCCACGTCAAAGTCGGGCGCCAGCATGATCTTTTGGCTGTGGATCTTCAGGATCTGGACCCGGCCCGTCAGATCCGGCGCCCCCACGGTGACCTGGCGGTCGAAGCGGCCCGCCCGCAACAGCGCCGGGTCGAGCACCTCGGGCCGGTTCGTGGCGGCCATGATGATCACCGGCTTGTCGGCCACCGTGTCGAAACCATCGATTTCCTCCAGCAGCTGGTTGAGCGTCTGCTCGCGCTCGTCATTGCTTCCGAAACGCACGGCCCCGCCGCGCGACTGGCCGATGGCGTCGATCTCGTCGATGAAGACGATGGCCGGCGCCACCTTGCGGGCCTGCTCGAACAGGTCCCGCACGCGGGCTGCGCCTACCCCCACAAACATCTCGATGAACTCCGAGCCGCTGGTCTCGAAAAACGGCACCTGGGCCTCACCCGCCGTGGCCTTGGCCAGCAGGGTCTTCCCGGTGCCGGGCGGGCCGACCAGCAGGATCCCCTTGGGGATCCGCCCTCCCAGGCGGGCGAAGTGCTCCGGGGTCTTCAAGAACTGGATGATCTCGCGCAGTTCGCCAATGGCCTCGTCGCAGCCGCCGACGTCCTTGTAGGTGACGCCGACCGTCTCCGGTTTGACCTCTGTCGCCTTGCTCCTGCCGACGCCGAAGACACCGCCCATGCCCCCGGCGCCCCCCATGCCGCTCTTGGCCATCTGGCGATAGCCCAGATACCAGATGCCGCCGATCACGGCCAGGGGCAGCAGGAGCAATACGGACGAATGAGTAGACGCACATAACACTGTTCCTGCTGAGAACAGTACGTATTGCTCTTGCCTTCCGCAAAGCCTTTGTCCTGATCGAGGAGCCTCCGCACAACGCGCCGTCATCTACGGACGTACTTAACTCAACGATCTACATCAGTTGCATTACCTTAGTATGTCGGAGCAAGCCACCGTTAACGAAGCGACAATAAAAACGCCGCCAGACTCCGCCCCCGCTCTGCGCGGTCGTTGCTCGTCGGAAAGCGAAAGGTTCCTTCTTCCAGCCGCCGATAGTACAACGTCAGCCCGTCGCGATCCCACCACAAAAGTTTCACGCGATCGCCACGGCGACTGCGGAACACGAACAAGTGGCCGGACAAGGGATCGTATCCCAGCCAGTCCCGCACCAGGGCGGCCAGTGTGTCGAAACTTTTTCGCATATCTGTCGGCGCCAAGCACACGCAGATCCGCACCAGTTCCGACAGGTTCAACACGGCTGCACCTCCAGCACGGCCAGCACAGCGGCGAGCGTTTGCCGGTCGAAGCCCGCCTGCACCCGTACCGTGCGGCCTTGCCCCAGGATAATCTCCACGCCGCCGTCCGCCTCAGCCGCGCCGAAGCACCTGCTTGCCGGTCCCACCACATGCACGGGCAGAAACGAAGGCGTAGCACCATGCCGTGGCGATACCCGCTTGGATGAACGCGACGTTGGCGTCGCCGGGCGTGACTGGAACTGTGCGCTGTCCACGGCACCGGATACCCGCTTGCCGGTGCGGTGACCACCTCGCGCCAGTTTATGCCGCCAGAAATAGAAGGCCGACTCCCGCAATTCCTCGCGCGGCAAAACGCCCGCACCGATTGGCCGCCTTCCCTCCACCGCCGCACCACCTCTTCCCAATAGCTCCGTCGCCGCGGATCGCCGTGTCGAATTCGTTTCTTCATGTTCGGGCTCCTGAGGTTCATCGAGCCGAGACCATCCCGGCCGATGCCCCCAGCCTACCCGACTGCACAAGACGTGTTCCGCCAGTCACTTACAGAAGAAGAGGAGGAGGGTGGGGAAGGACGAGAATCAGCAGTGCCGCTTGCCTTGGCAGGTGGCGATGCTCGGCAGGAAGCGTTGCCAAGCGTGGTGGTGAGGGACAAGCATATGTAACCGGCTCAAGCAAAAAAAAAAAAAAAAAACAGAGGAGGCGGCGGCGGCGGCGGCGGCGCGCGCGCGCCAGAGGCAACGCCATTGCCACATTCGGTTAAAAAGCCAGTCAAAGCGGGTCGCGGCCATCGCGCCGGATGGAGCGCCGGCCAGATACCTCAGCGGTGGATTCGGCCGTTTCCTGGTGAAAAGCTATATCTCGCGCAAGGGCTTCGTCGGATTCTCGCCGGGGATGATATCGCCAGGCGATGCAAAGACCAATGCTGGTCGATGGCCTGGATTTCGCAGCGCGCAACGACGATCAGTGAAAAGTGAAACTAAGCCTTGAACGGCGCGGCCAACTGCCAGCGCGCGGTCCGGCAAACTGAGATCGCCAAAGTTTTTCGGCTATTGCGGAGTCAGGCGGGCGCGAAGCTCGTCATCCGCCAGAACGAAGCGTTCGAGCGCCAAAGGCATCGGTCGCAATGCCTCGGCCAATTGAAAGGTAAGGGGACAGCCGGGAAACACTTCGCGGGCGGCATCGCGGGCTGAGGTGGTGTCGGCCGGCGT
>CAWEHT010000337.1:0-7449 GCA_963808455.1 uncultured Chloroflexia bacterium
AGGCCATCCTGACGTGGCTGGCCGGACAGGGAGCCCCGCGGCATCGTGCCGCGCACACCCTTGGGGAACACTGACATGGAGCTGGCGCGGGCTTTGCGCCTGGAAGACCATGAGGTCGTGGCATTGGCCGGCGGCGGCGGCAAGACCACGCTGATGTTCCGGCTGGCGGGGGAGCTGGTCGCCGCCCCGGAAAACACGTCGTCACGACCATGACGACGCGCATCTTCCTCGACCAGATGAAACAGGCGCCGGCTCACCTCATCGTGCGCGAACGTGAGCCCGGCACCGGGCTCACGCACTCCGGCCCGGAGGGTGGGGACGACAGGGCGCTGCTGGCGCAGCTGACCGCCCTGTTGGAAGCGCACGGGCACGTGCTCGTCGCCAGCGACACCCATGTCGAAGCCGGCAAGGTGGCAGGCGTCTCGGCGGGGCTCGTGGATCGCCTCGCCAGGGCCCCCGGCGTGGATGCGGTCATCCTGGAAGCCGACGGCTCGCGGCGCTTGCCTTTCAAGGCTCCGGCCGACCACGAACCGGTCATTCCCGGCAGCACGACGATCGTGGTGCCGATGGTGGGCATGGACGCGCTGGGCCGCCCGCTCGACGCGACGGCCGTGCATCGCCCGGAGCGCGTGGCTGCCCTGACCGGCGCAGCGCCCCGGCGCCCTGATCACGCCGGCGATCATCGCCCAGGTCTTGGTCCACCCGCAAGGCGGCGCCCGCGGCCTGCCTCCCGGCGCCCGGCTGGTCCCGTTCTTGAACAAGGTCGAAGACGCCGAGACGCTGGTGGCGGCAGCTGCGAGGTCGCACGCCTGGCGCTGGCCGAGGCGCGGCGTGGAATCCGTCGTGATCGGCGCCTTGCATCAGCCGGACCCGGCCCGCGAGGTCTGGACCCGGGCGGGCGTGGTGGTCCTGGCTGCCGGCGCAGCCAGCCGCTACGGTGCTCTGAAGCAGGTGCTGCCCTGGCAGGGACACTCCCTTGTGGCCCACGTGGCGGCTCAGGCCCTGGCGTGCGTCGACGTGAGCCGCGTGGCGGTTACGCTGGGAGCCGGCGCGGCCGAAGTGCAGGCGGCCCTGGCCGGCCTCCCGATCGAGCCTGTGCCGGTCCCGAACTGGGCCGGCGGGCAGAGCCAAAGCGTGCAGGCCGGGTTGGCAGCTCTCATGCCGCGACGCCACGGCTGCTCCCTTATTCCCTGCTCCCCATTCCCTATTCCCTGTTCCCTATTCCCTGGCCCGGGCCCCACTCGGTTCCGTCCTCTTCCTCCTGGCCGACCAGCCGGGTGTTTCGCCGGCGCTCCTCTCAGCCCTGATCGACCGCCACCGGGCGACGCTGGCGCCGGTCGTGGCGCCCCGCTTCGACGGCCGGCGCGGCAATCCCGTCCTCTTCGATCGCAGCGTCTTCGGCGAATTCGAGGCCCTGCGCGGCGATGTGGGTGCCCGGCCTATCATCGAGGCCCACGCCGGCCAGATCGCCTGGCTGGACTGGCCCACGCCGGAAATCACCCAGGACATCGACACGCCCGCCGACTACCGGCCGCCGGCGTAAGCGCTCTCCAAACGTTCCCGACGATTGCTGGCTACGAGGTGCGCCGCTACAGCAGGTCCACCGGGTCCACGTCCACACGCCAACCGATCTCCATGGGCAGGCGGCTCACGAGGCGCACCGGGTCTGGAGAACGCACAACCACCTGCCAGCGGTACAGGCCGCGCCTCTGGCTGAAAAAACAGGGGGCAGGGCCGATCAGATCGGTCTCGGGCAAGGCCAGGTGAGCCAGCTCGCCCTTCAGGAGCTCTGCGGCGCGTCCGGCCCCGGCCTGGGCCCGCTCGGCCTGGGCATCGCTCACCAGGATGCGTGCCAGACGCCGGATGGGAGGATAGCCCTGTTCCCGCCGGAAAGTCATCTCTTGCCGGTAGAAGGCTTCGAAGTCGTGGTGGCTGGCCGCCACGATGGCGTAATGGTCGGGGCGATAGGTCTGGACGATGACGCGGCCTGCCAGGTCCCCGCGCCCCGCACGCCCCGCCACCTGAGTGAGCAGCTGGAAGGTGCGCTCGCCGGCCCGGAAATCCGGGAGGAACAGCCCGGTATCGGCGGCGATGACGCCGACCAGGGTCACCTGCGGGAGGTCGAGCCCTTTGGCGATCATCTGCGTGCCAATCAGGATGTCGGCCTCGCGTTCGGTGAAGCGCTTGAGGATGGCATCGTGCGCGCCCTTGGCGCCTGTCACGTCGCGATCCCAGCGCAGGGTCCGGGCCGAAGGGAAGGCCAGCTTGACCGTCTCCTCGACGGACTGGGTGCCGGTGCCGAAATAGCGGATGCGCCGGCTCTCGCACTTGGGGCAGATGGCGGGCACCGGATAACGGCGGTTGCAGTGATGGCAGATCAGGACCTGCCCTGCGCCATGGTAGGTCAGCGGCACGGCACAGCGCGGGCAAGCTTCGACGTGACCACAATCGCGGCACAAGACAAAGCTGGCGCTACCGCGCCGGTTGAGATAGAGGATCGCCTGCTGTTGCCGCGCCAACACCTCGCGCAGGGCGGCAGCCAGCGAGCGGCTGAACATCGTGCGGTTGCCCACGCGCAGTTCCTGGCGCATATCCACGATCTCGACCCCGGGAAGATCGGGGGCCAGGAAGTGGGAAACAGGCTGCTCATTTGCCCCTCGTTCTGGGTTCCCTGTTACCTGTTCCCCGATCGCTGGCTGATTCCCCGTCCCTCGTCCCCTGCTCCCCACTCGCTGTGGCAGAGTCAACAGCCGGATCGCCCCCGAGCGAGCTGCATAGTAGGTTTCCAGCGCCGGCGTGGCGCTGCCCAGTAGCACCGGGATGCCGGAAATACGGGCCAGCTCGATGGCGGCCCGGCGCCCGTGGTAGCGCGGCGTCCTTTCCTGTTTGTAGGTGCTTTCGTGCTCTTCGTCTACCACGATCAGCCCCAGTTCAGGAAAAGGCAGGAACAGGGCCGAGGCGAGCCGACCACCACCTGCGCCGCGGGGTGGCCATTCCGCACGCGCCGCCAGACGTCGAAGCGCTCGCCATCGCTCAACTCGCTGTGCCACACGGTCACCTTGCCGGGAAACCGGGCCGCGAAGCGCTGAACGGTCTGCGGGGTCAGGGCAATTTCCGGCACCAGCACGACGGCCTGCCGCCCACGCCTCAAGACCTCGGCGATGCCGCGCAAATAAATCTCCGTCTTGCCGGAACCGGTCACGCCAAAGAGCAGAAAGGCCGGACCTGGCTCCGCCTTGCCGATCCCCTCGAGTATGGCTGCCCAGGCGCGCTCCTGGTCCGCGGTCAGGTCCGGTGGCTGATCGGGCTTGAATTCGCGCCCGGCCAGCGGATCGCGCCAGATCACCTCTTCCTCGAGGGCGATCAACCCGGCGGCTTGCAGGTCACGTAGCGTGTCGAGGGTGGCATCCGTCTCGGCATACACGCAGCCTATCGAGGGCGGGGCCTCGTGCCGCTGCAAGGACTCCAGGACCCGGCGGTGCTTCTCTGCGCCGCGCAGCCTGATGACCTCGCCGGCCACGGCGGCCCGGTCCAGCGTCAGGCTGACCCGCGCCGGTTCCTCCGCCCTCTCGGCCAGGCCCTGGGCCACCAGGCGGTTCATGATCGTGGCCGCAACCCCATGCTCGGCCCGAAATCCGGCCTCGTCTACCAGGTGCCCCGGCAAGTGGGCCAGCGCGTCTGCCTGTTTGGGGGCGCCGGCCAGCTTTTCGAGCAGGCGCGGCAGTTCGGCATCGGAAGCCCTCCGGCGCACCAGCAGCCGCGGGCGGGCACGAGGGCGAAACAGCCGTGCGCTGACAGTTCGCGGGCCCGGGATGGTGTGCAGCCGAGGGCAGCGCACAGGTCCGCCAGAGGCAGCGCAGGGTCTTCCCGGCCGGCCAGCCAGAGGAGGATGTCAGCCTCGATCGAGGTGCGTCCCAGCGCCGGCAGCGCGCGCGCCATCGCGGGCACGTCGGCCAGCAAACGCACGCGCCGCTCGACTTTGGGCCTCGGGGGCGATGACGCGAAAGCTACCTCGCGTGCCACCAACCCCAGCGCGATCAGAGGCTCCAGATCGGCCTTCTGGGTGACTTTGAGCCCGGCGCTGATCTCGGCCCAGGTGCCTTCGCCCTCGGCTATCTGGGCCAGGAGCTCCGCCTGGCCGCCCGCCAGATCTGAGGGGGCCGGCTGGCGCGTGCGCACGAAGACAGTCCGCCCGCGTTGGCTGATGCGGACGGGCAACATCAGCCGCAGCGCCTCGATGAACGGCGCCAGATAATAGCCGCTCACCCAGCCGCGCCAGCTCGAGTTGGGTCGAGGTGAGGACCGGTTGGGCCCAGACCAGCGCCTCGATCTCGAAGGTATCGAATGCGGGCGCCTGGTCGGTCAAGTCCAACACGACCGCCTGCAGTCGCCGAGAGCGAAACGGCACCCATACCAGATGGCCGGGCTCGAGGCGGCCGGCCAGGCGTTCGGGGACGGCATAGGTGAAGCTGCGCCCGCCCGGGCCCGCTTCCCGATCGGCTCCCAGGCTAAGGCCGACTTGCCGGCCCAGCGGCGTGTTGACACATACCTCGGCGTACAAGGGCCCTGCCCGTGATGTGGTGCGAGAATCGGAAAAACGTTGTCTTACGGGTTCTCAGGCGTAGACGGCCGCGGCCAGGTAGCCTACGGTATAGGTGCCGGGGCGCTTGTCGCCCGTGATGTCGCCTGAAGCCGCGTAGGCCAGGACGCGCGCACCCCTGGCCTGGAGCAGCTGACGGCGCGCAGCACGGCGACCAGCCCTGTGGCACCGCAGGCATGGGCGCGCTCATCGGTCAATGCCGCCACCAGCCCCGGCACGTCGAAAGCGTTCACGAGATCGACTGTTTGCCGATCGGCACGCACGACGTCGGCGTAATTGTCCAGGTGGCTGAGGTCTGTGCTTGCCAGCAGCAGCGTCGTCTCATCCCGCCCGGCCAGCGCCGCGACGCTTGTCGCCAGCTCTTCCAACCGCCCGCCGGCTCCGGGGTCGGTGATGCGCTCGCCGCACATGATAGGGACCAGCAGAAATGGCTGCGCCAGGGCAACCTGAAGGAAAGGCAGCTGGATCTCGAGCGAATGTTCTTCATCCCCGCGCACGCCCGTCAGGGGCACCGTGCGGCCCAGCTCGGCGATGAAATCCTGGTCCAGCGGGACATGGCCCAACGGAGTCGCATAGGCGCTCGCCCGCGACACCATGAAAGGCCCGAGCTGGCTGCCCCAAATCGGCCGGTGGAGCGGGCCCATCAGCACAACCCGGCTGTAATGGGCGCCCCTGACCATGGCATAAGCCTGTGCGGCGGTCGGCCCTGAATAGTGATAGCCGGCGTGCGGCGCAATCAAGGCGAGAGGACGGCCCGGCAGCTCGACCGGTTGGGCCTCCTCCAAATAGCCGGTGACCGTCTGGCGCAGCGCTTCAGCGCTCCCTGGGTACCAGCTGCCGGCGACCGCGGAAGCCCGCACGCCGAAGGGAGGTCGGGAGGACATAGTACACCGCCTTGCAAACCGCCGATCTCAGCTCTTCGATTCTGGGTGGCCGGCCCAGAATTCATGATCCGGAATCAAGAGCCCGGAAGCCGCGGGCCCATGGCTCAGGCCGGTGGGCATGCTGCCGGCCCACTTTTGGTTGCCAAGCGACACGCCCCAGACCAGGAGGATGGCAACGACGGCCACAGCCAGAACCTGGAGGCTGAACGGGGTCCGGTTGCCCAGCCGGGGCTCCAGGCCGCTCCATTCCACAGCATAGCGCGGGGCCAGGCCAAGCCCCAGGACCAGGCCTCCGACCAGCCCACCGACGTGGGCATAATTGTTGATGCCGGAGCCGGGGCTCGCACCGAAGGCCAGGTTGATCACTACCAGGATGGCCAGGTTGCCCAATTGGCGTCGCCCCAGCCGGCCAAAGAGCTCCCGGTTTTGCACGAAATAGGCGATCTCGGCACCGATCAGGCCAAAGATCGCGCCTGAGGCGCCCGCCGACAGCACTTCGGGCGCCGAAAAGAGGTAGCTGACCACGCCGCCGAAGAGGCCCGACAGGAAGTAGACGACCGTGAAGCGCGGCGAGCCGTAGAAAGCTTCCACATCGCGACCCAGGATGAAGAGCGCCCAGCCGTTGAAGGCGATGTGCAACAGTCCGATGTGCAGGAACATGGCCGCCAGCAAGCGCCAATACTGGCCTGCCGCGACCAGGTAGTTGACCTCGGCGCCGAGGACGAGCAGGGTCTGATTGTTCTCCGATCCACCGAGGGCCGTCTCGAGCAGGAAGACCAGCGCGATCAATGCCAGCAGCACGTAGGTGGCCACCGGCCGGGCCAGCGGCACGGGCAAGCCCCGCCGGGCAGGTTGCTCAGGCTGCGCAGGTGGCGTAGGGCCAGCGTCATACGGACCCATCACAAGGCCACCGGCTGCCAGTCCATCCGGCTCTTCTCTGCGACCATGATGGCAAACACCTTATCCACCGTCTCGTCGAGCGAGCATTCGCGGTTGACGATGCGGTACTTGAACTCGGAACAGCGCTGCAACTCGGAGCGCGCAGCTTCGATGCGCCGCTGCAGCTGGCTATCGTCATCTGTCCGCCGGCGGCGCAGACGATCGATCAGCGCGGCTTCCGATTCGGCGGTCAGGAAAATGGTGACGGCCTGCGGCACGAGCCGCTGGATGGTGGCAGCGCCTTGCACGTCGATGCGCATGATCGCATCGTGCCCACTCTGCAGCGCCGCACGTACCTCGGATTTCGGGATGCCTTTGTGCTGGCCGTAGACCTCCGCATGCTCTAGAAGCTCACCGGCCTGCAACAGCTCAGCGAAAGCAGCTTCCGAAACGAAATGATAGTTGACATGGTCCATCTCGCCTGGGCGACGCGAACGTGTGGTAGCGGTGACTACGAAATGGCACGGGTAGCCACGCTCCTTCATCCGCCGTATCGTCGCGTCCTTGCCCACACCCGAAGGGCCTGAGATCACCACGAGCAACGGGTGCGGAGCCAGAAGCGCCTCGTACCAGGAGAATGTCACCTCTTGTGACCCGACCCATAGCACAGGATGAAGCTGGCTCATAGCCTGCCTACTTGTGATCCGTCCACTCTTGAACTATAATCGGTAAGGATACAACAGTATCACATCCTGTTGCAACTTCCGAGGCTCAGGTGCCCATCTACGAGTATCATTGCCTTGATTGCCACCGTCGGGTCAGTCTGCTGTGGCTCAGCTTTGCCGACATGACGACGAAGGAGGCCAGCTGCCCCGCGCTGCGGCAGCAAGAATCTACAGCGCCTGATCTCGCGCGTGGCCGTGTTGCACTCCGAGGAGGCCCGGATGGAAAACCTGGCCGATCCGAGCGCGCTCAGCGGGGTGGATGAAAACGACCCCAAATCGCTGGCCCGGTTCATGCGGAAGATGTCTGAGGACACCGGCGAGGACCTGGGGCCGGAATTCGACGAGGTCGTCGGCAGGCTGG
>CAWEHT010000338.1:0-18775 GCA_963808455.1 uncultured Chloroflexia bacterium
CGAGCCGGAGATCAGCGCAAGGAACGGAATCAACGGCGGATAACTCAGCAATACGGTCGTTGGATCGGGAGGGCGGACGCGCCACGCCAGGACACGCGACGCATCCCATAGAAGTACCTCGCTGGAAACTATGCCGTGTGCCTGCCATAGCCATCTGCCGGCCCAGGCAAGGGCCGCATAGCTGCCCAGCCAGAACAGGAGTGCCGGCCAGACCCCGGCTTTCCCCCAGCTCACCGCCCTGGTGGCATGGGCGGCGAGGTCGCAGACACGGCAGCAAGGCTTTTTCCGAAAGATGCGGTCTTGGTCCGAAAGGCAAGGTGCTCCGTAATGGAGCCTCCGCCGGTGGCCCGCCATCCGCGGGGCGCGGCGCCGCGCCAGGGCTGGGCGCCGCCATGCCAGTCGGATACCATACGTTCAGCCATGTGCCGGCCCTTGCAGGGGCGTGCCGGCGCCCGCGACGCCGGCTTGGACCAAGGCTTCCGCCATTCCCGCGCGGCGGTTGGTCAACCCGTGCTGCGTCTTCTCCCAGTAGAATGGCTTGCTAAACAGTTGCCACAGGGCCAGGTAGGCCGCGGTGGAATGGAGGAGCCAGTAAAACGGATTCGTCAACGCATAGGGGGTCAGGCCAAAGAGGCGTCGCCGAAAGACCGCCAGCATGTTGAGATAGATGCCCAGCATGTTACCTACGAGGAAGTTGAAGGCTGCCAGCCACAGCAGCCCGCCCATGAATGGCGCCGCCAGGGAGAGGTGGCCAACCAGCTCCACGACCGCCAGCAACCACATGAGAGGGTTGCTCAAGAACGCGAGGACCGTGCCTCCCACGAAGAACTGATAGCTGCACCAGTTCTTCAAGCCCAGCGCGCGGTAAGAGGCGTAACGGATGGCGGTTGTGGACCAACCAGGTCTGCATGTAGCCTTTGATCCACCGGCTGCGTTGGCGTATCCAGTTCTTGAGCGCCTTGTTGGCCTCTTCGTACGTTGTCGAACGGATCACGCCGACGGTGTAGCCTCGTGCGGAGGCACGTATGCCCAGGTCGGCGTCTTCGGTGACGTTGAAGGGGTCCCAGGCACCCAAATCGCGCAGCAGGTCCAGACGAAAGTGGTTGCTTGTCCCGCCGAGGGGGATGGGCAGGCGCATGAGGTCCAGCCCAGGCAGCATGAAGTCAAACCAATAACTGTACTCCAGCGTGAACATGCGCGTCAGATAGTTTTCGGTGCTGTTGAAGTAATTCAGGGCGGCTTGCACGCAAACCTGGTTATCCGGGCCGTCCAGGAACGCACGTAGCGCTTTCTTGAGTTGGTCCGGCTCCGGGATATCTTCGGCGTCGTAGATGGTCACGTAGGTGCCACGGCAGAAGTTGAGCCCATAGTTGCATGCCTTGGGCTTGGTGCGCGGCAAGCTCTTCGGCACGTAGATGAAGCGGAAGAAACTGGGGGTGGGCCGCCTTGGCCGCGCGGGATGGTGACCAGGTCGTCTTCTTCCATCAGCAACAACACATCCAGCTTCTCCGCCGGGTAGTCGAGACGCGATAGTGCCTGCAAGAGTGCTGGCACGACTTCGGGCTCTTTGTACACCGGGACCAGGATGCTGTATAGCGGCAAGTCGGCATCATCCAGCGGAGCCACATCGGGCTCTTCCGTGGAAGGCCGGCGCTCGAAGCTGCCGACTATGCTCAGGAGCAATTTGTAGGCGATCGCAAGGAAGTAGAATATGTTGACAGCTGCTATCAGCATCGCAAGCGTGGCCCAGAAGTTCCAGAGCAGCGCCACCACCACGCAGAGCAGGAGTGCTGCCCCGATGGCGATCTGCACACCCGTGAACACCTGCGAGGCCGACTCGGCAGGTCGCCGGATGCGGAGGTCATAGACTGCCTTGTAGATCAGCTTGTCGCGGAAGGCGCTATCCACCAGCCGGGTGACATTGATCTCCGTGCCGGCCAACGCGATCACCTCTGCCGTCGGGACCACCTGCTTGACCAGCTCGCCGATCGCATCGTCGGTCGGATCGACGGCCAGCACCACCACAAGGTCACCGGTACGCCTGAGAGGGCAGAAGAGGGCGCGCATCATCACGGCAGGGTCAAACTGGCGCACGAAGGAGGGGTCATAATCGAGATTGTCAGAACCGATCAGGTCGCCGGCGAAAGCGGTTTCCGTGACCTCTGACAGGTTACCGCGGTAACTCTGCTGGCTGAGCATGCCCAGGCTTCCCAAGATGGCCAGAAGGGGCGTCCGATGCTTCTCGTGGATCGCAAGCGCCTGGTTCGCCTGCTCCGCGGTGATTTCTCCGTTCACGAGGAGACGGATGATCGTGAGGCGCTCTTCTTCGTGGAGCGTCTCGAGTGAGCTGATGTCAACGTCAAAGAGTGCTTCCATGCATGGCCCTCACTTGCCCGGCGGTTTCATGGCTCGGGCGGCAACCGTGCGGCTTGCCCCATGCGGCGATACAACGCGATGGCACCCAGCGCGAGCAGCAAAGCCAGGGGGGGCAAAAGGAGCCAACGGCCTTTGCTCAGCGCATCTTGCCAGCTCCAGCCTGTTTGGTCGCGCTGTTGCAACGCCCCAGGCCCAAATGCCAGCGCGATGGGCGTGCCTTGCAGTCCCAGAATCGTGTTGCCGGCCAGCCCATACAGGTGGCTCGGTTCGGTCAAAGCAGAGATCGCGGCATCGAGCTGGTTGGCATCGCCGTCCGGTCCTGCTTGCAGGACCAGGGTAGGCTCAGGTTGGCTGATATACTGGACAGTTCCTACCGGCTGGTCGGCCCCGCTGCCCACCAACGTGGTCTTGTCGGCGGGGTTGAGGATCTCGATGCCGCGAGAGAGATCCAGGGCCTTGCCGCTCAGCCCGGGGATGGCGGCGGCCGGGCCGACCAGAATGCGATAAGAGATGGGGGCTGCCAGTCCAGGATCCTCCCCAAGTTCTGGCAGCAAGGCTGACGGCGCCAGACGGCTCAGCCCCCCCAACAGGCGCGCCGCGGCCAATGCCATGGGCGCGCTGCTGTCGATGAAGTAGATCCGTCCATTCCCCTGTAGACGAGTCAGGGCTTCCGGCCAGATACCGCGCCAGGGTCCATACTTAGTCCAGGTCAGGTACATGGGTCCGGGCTTGATCCCGGTGCTCTGGTGACCCAGGTACAAGCCACTCTGCGGCCCGGCAAGGCGCAGGTTGACCTCCAGGTCGTTGTCGCCGCTCAGCGCGAAAGCAGGAATAGGCAGGGCGAGCGACGCGGCGCAGGGTTTGGAGATCCGTGGCGCCAACCGGCATCCCATTGAGGCTGACGGCCAGCACCCCATTGGGCAGATGCGTTGCTGAAGGCAGCACCTGGACGAGGTGCAGGGTGGGGTCAGCAGGCCAGCCGCCGAGCTCAGCCAACGTGAAATGCATGTGACGAATGCTCGCACCATCCCCTGCCGTCTGGCTGACCGGCGCGCCCGTCTGCGTGAGCAGCAAACTGTGGACGTCGTTCACTTCTTGCCGCCCGTCCCGGTCTGGCGCGAGATCAGCCGTTTGCCGCGGCGCAGATGGCTCTCCTGCCATTGCTCTCACGGCCGCGAGCGCCGCGGGCGTAGCCGGCACGTAGAGTTTGCCATCGATCAATTCTGCCAACGGCGCCTTGCTCGGGATGACGAAGATCTCGCGCTCCGGTTTCGGCTCATCCTTGGTCGCGTCTTCGCCCAGCACCACATGGGTGGGGCCGTAGCGATTTTCATATTGTAAGATGCTGAAAAGGTCGATGCTGGCAGTGCTGTGGGCAGGAGAGTCCCATAACCCATGCATGACGATCGTGCCGGCGGGGTAGCGCAAGAGGGCACGCGCGCTGGCGTCCGGCGGCCTGACATGGTAGGCCAGGTAGCTGGTCGGGCGTATGAAAACCCAATCATTTCCGCCGGCGACGCACACGCCGGCAGTCGAACCCGTTGGGCAACCGGCGTCACGAGTTACGAGATTTGCGCTGACATGCACGAGAAAAGTGTGATCTCGTTCGAGCGCGATCGGAAGAGTGGATGTAATGGTCGCGCTCAACCCGCGGAACGTCTCGCTGGCCCCGCCCAGGACGGAAACGGTGACGGCAGACCGCGCCTGCAACGCCGGCGAAGCCTCGAAGGAGAGTTTCAGTTCGCCTGGTGGGACCGCTTCGGCCGGCAACGCAACGGTCAGCGTCAGCTCACTGAGCGGGCCGGTCAGCGCGATGCCGACTGGATAACCCACGTCGCCAAGAGACAGCTGGCCTTCAAATGAGCCCGGCACGTGACGCGAGAGCGTTGTGACGGACCCCCCCGGCGGCGTTGCGACCTGGATCGGGCTCCAGTCAGTCGACGGCGGGTTAGCCACACCCCCAGGAGCCCCCAAGAGCAAGAGAGCTGCCAGGCATGTTGCCGCGCACCCCGACGGCTGTCCTCCTCCCGCTCACCTTTGTCTCCAATCCGTCCTGAACCGTCTGGCCGTCGATTCATGGCCTGGTCATACTATTTTGTACCAGACTTGTTCTAATTTGCCAAGGGAGACAAAGGTCCCGGCGTAGAAGCAGCCATCGCCTGGACGGCCTTTCGGGGCCCGCTACATGCGTGAGCTGTCACCGGGCTCCATGCGCACCAGGGCGGGTGCGCTCTTTCCCGGAAGGGAAGCAGAGTGTACCCGGCGAGCCGGTTTGCCGTCCCGGACGAATTGGCTGATAATGGCAGGTGTTGGCGCGCCACCACGAGCCCATCGTAGCGCCAAGACCCCGCGCCGCGCGTTCCCTGCAGCGTCTTGCGTCTCTTGCGGGTCATTTTATCAGGAGGTTTTTACGCCATGCCCAGGTCGCGCTCAGCAGCGTCCCACGACCCCAGTGCCGTTCCTTCGTTCACCATTCGCAGCCTAACCGATCCGCAGATCGACCGCTTACACCAGGCCAGCCTCGACATTTTGGAACATGCCGGTGTCCGTTTCCATGCCGAGGATGCCGTGGAGGCGCTCAGGCGAGCCGGGGCATCCGTGTCAGAAAGCAACCTGGTTCGTATTCCGGCTCATCTGGTGGAATGGGCGCTGCGGGTCGCTCCGAAGAACATCATCATCTACGATCGCGATGGCAGGCGAGCTGCCTCGCTCGGAGGCCGTAGATGTTACTACAGCGTGGGATCAGATTGTGCCTCAATCTACGATCTCCAAACCGGCCTGCGACGCAAGGCCCAGCTGCACGACGTGGTATGTGGCGCTCGGCTGGTTGACGCGCTTCGCAACATCGACTTCGTGATGTCCATGTTCCTGCCCTCGGATGCACCGTCGCTGACGTACGAAGCCTACCAGATGGAAATCATGCTAAGCGAGTGCCGGAAGCCGGTAATATTTGTCGGCCTGACGCCTGCCAGCACGAAGTTTGCCCTCGACATGGCAGCCGCGGTGGCTGGAGGAATGCAGGAACTGGCGCGCCGTCCCTTCGTGATCAACTACGTAAATCCTGCCTCGGCATTCCAGTTCGAACGCGGAAGCGGCGTCGAGGCTGATCTACGCCGCCGAGCGCAACATTCCGTCCATCTCGGTGTCGGCCGGCGGGCGAGGCATGAACTTGCCGATCACGCGGGCAGGTGCCCTGGCAGCGGGAAACGCCGGCCAGTTGGCCGGGTTGGTGCTGTCGCAAGTCGTGCGGGAGGGATCGCCCTTCATTCGGGGCGGTGGCGGGGTTGGTGGGATCAATATGCGCACCCTGACCAGCTCCTATGGCCGGCCGGATGGGCTCCAGGGCTGGGACCTGGCGCATTTCTATGGGCTGCCCCTCTTCGGCACGGGCGGCTGCAGCGATGCCAAGCTCTTCGACGCGCAGGCTGCTGCCGAGGCCGCGCTCTCGCTCTTCGGCAACACCATTTCTGGGGCCAACCTGATTCACGACATCGGCTATCTTGACTTTGCGATGACGGGCTCGCTGGAGCTTGTCGCCTACTGCGACGAGCTCATCGGATGGCTGAAAGAGTACCTGCGCGAGTTGGAGATCACAGAAGAGGGATTGGCTTTGGACCTGGTCGAAAAGGTCGCGCCCGACGGCAACTTTCTCGAAACCGAGCACACGCTGCGCCACCTCCGCGATGACCCATGGGAGCTGGGCCTGGCGGATCGACGCAACTACGATGCCTGGGCTGCCGCAGGGGCCACGACCTTGCAGCAGCGCGCCAGCCAGAAAGTGCCGCGAAATCCTGGAAACTCATCGCCCCGACCCCCTGCCTGGACACGTCTCGGCAGAGATCCGGGCCATCCGAGACCGGGCAGATGCCGAAGCCGAGGCCGGCAGCGGCATAGCCCAATAGCGTGCCGTTACCTACCAGAGATCCCCGACCGTGAAACCCGCCGGGAAGGGGTCTTCAGGATCTACGAGGTAGGTAGCCATGCCCGTGATCCACGCCTGGCCGGTGATCGTCGGGATGACAGCGTCGTATTGCCCCACGCGCGTCTGGCCGATCAACCGCCCCGTGAAGATCGTGCCGAGGATGCCCTCGTGACGGAAATCCTCGCCGAGTTTCAGCCGGCCGCGCGCGTGCAAGGTGGCCATTTTGGCGCAAGTCCCTGTGCCGCAAGGCGAGCGATCGATGACACCCGTCCAGGTCGCCGGACGGTCCCAATCGAGCTTGCCGGTGGAGACCGTCACGGCGTTCTTGCAGTCGGCACCCGGCTGGTCCGCGGGCCCTGAAAGCTCGGCGATGCTGATGCCGTGGAAGCCAGGCTGCTCAGGGTGGGATACCGGCAACTGCTCTGCCGCTGCGGCTTTGATCATCTCGCTGATGCGCACGATATCGCGGCCCTCATCGGGCGTGAGGCGCAGCCCGAAGCGTGTCGCGTCGGCGATCACGTAGAACATCCCGCCCCAGGCCACATCCACCGTGACGCTGCCCAGGTGCGGGACCTCGACAACGGCGTCCAGGTACGCGGCGAAGGCGGGGACGTTCTCGAAGAGTCACGCTCGTGCACTTTGCCGTTCGTGCATGCGGCGCGCACGTGGATCAAGCCGGCCGGTGCCTCCAGGGTCAGCTCGGTCAACGGCTCCTGCATGGGCAGCATGCCCGTCTCCAGCAGCACCGTGGTCACGCAGATGGTGTTGGTGCCTGACATGCCCGGGTACTCGACCTGCTCCATGATGACGTAGCCGGCGTCGGCGGTGGGCTGCGTGGGCGGCAGGATCAGGTTGCAGCACGAGGCCGGATAGCCGCGGGGCTCGCGGAGCATCAGCTTGCGCAGGTCGTCGCCGTGCTGCTGCAAATGGCACATCTTCTCGAACATCGTGTTGCCGGGAACATCCAGCACGCCGCCCACGATGACGCGCCCCGGCTCGCCGCAGGCGTGCGCATCCACTGCCTGAATCGCTCTTGCAAGACGCATCGTTCCTCCCATTACTCCTGATCGCCATCCGGGATGCACACACCGGATTCGGCGGAGGGCTCGAGGCCCGGCCGTGGCACTGCCGTGGCCGTGTAGGCGCTTTTGCGCGGCTCATAGTCCTCCGCTTCGTCGCCCCAGCAAGCCCAGCCAGGACGCTGGACGCGGCAGAACAGCTTGAGGTATGGGCCGGGACTGCATTGCTCGATGACGTCGTAAAGCTGGTCGGGCTTCCGGGAGTGCTCACGCTTGCGGCTAAGGATGACGTTCGGCAGGCTGCGCGCCGGGCTCAGCGTGCGGAGGTGGCCCTTGACGCCGAAGAGCACCAGCTCCGTCACGTTGCGGAAATAGAAGCCCACGCCGCGCCTGTCGGGCCCGCCGTCTGCACGCACCTTGTACCACACAAGGTTGGTCTTGTAAGTGAAGCCCCACGCGGCCATCACCCGCAGCCCTCGCGCCAGCAGGGTGTTCGGCACCCACAGGTAGAGATGGGCCTTGGGGGCAGCCAGCTTGCCGACAGGGAGCCCCATGATTTCGTCGTTGGTCATGGTGCGGTAACGGTAGAGCCGCTTGTGCTCAGGGGCGACTTTGCCTGTCCGATTCTCGAACAGCCAGGGCGGGTCCGCCAGGACGGTGCCATACTGGCCAGATGGTAGTTCCATGGAACACGTTCTCTTGGTGAATGCATGACCGAGAAAGTCCCCGAATAGCTCCTACGGCGGCGCTGGGCGCGCGATACCGTATTCCCATTATACGCCCAGCGCGTCGCATGCGGCCAACGGGCCAGCTGGCGTGCCGGCCCGCGCTCACGCCGTGTTTTTACGGGGTCGTGTATAATGGGGCACGTTGTGCTTGCGAATTCCGCGTAGCGGGACAAGGAGGTCCAGTGCTCGGTCGATCACCAACCGGATCCCAGCCGGATGCCAGCGGGCGCGTCGGCGCGGGGGTCGCACTGCCCTTGGGGGCGCATCAGCGGGGCGATGGCGTAAACTTCGCCGTCTTCAGCCGCCATGCCACGAGCGTGCAACTCGAGCTATATGACTCGTCTGCAGACACGATGCCGCACGAGATCCTGGAGCTGAGCTCTCCCAGGCATCGCACAGGTGACATCTGGCATGTGTGGGTAAGAGGCATCCAACCAGGCCAACTCTATGCCTATCGGGCAGATGGGCCCTACTCCCCAGCTACAGGGCTGCGCTTCAACCCGCACTGTCTGCTTCTCGACCCGTATGCCACTGCCATCACCCACCTCGATGACTGGGATTTCAGGCGCACGCTGGCCTACGATCCTGCCTCGCCATCGGCCGACCTGGCCAGTTCTGAGCGCGATGATGCAGGCGACATGCCGAAATGCATCTTCACTCAGAACCACTTCGACTGGGAAGATTACCGGCCGCTCAACCACCCCTTGTCGGAGACGATCATCTACGAGACGCACGTCAGAGGCCTGACGGTTCATCCCAGCTCGGGGGCCAAGCATCCGGGCACCTACCGCGGCCTCGTCGAGAAGATCCCGTACCTGCTGGCGCTGGGCGTGACGGCGGTGGAGCTCATGCCGGTGCAGGAGTTCAACGAGGACGCGTCTCTCATGGTCAACCCGCTGACAGGGGAACGGCTAAAGGAATATTGGGGATATAACCCGGTGTGCCTGCGAGCGCCGAAGGCCGCGTATAGCAGCGACCGCCGGCTGGGGCGCCAGAATCTTGAATTCAAGGAAATGGTCAAGGCCTGCCACCGCGCTGGACTGGAGGTGTTCCTTGACGTGGTCTTCAACCACACGGCGGAAGGCAACGAGCTCGGGCCGACCCTCTCATTGCGCGGGCTCGACAACAGCATCTACTACATGCTGGCAGAAGACAAGCGACGTTACAAGAATTACTCCGGTACAGGCAACACCGTGCTGGGCAACCATCCCGTGGTGCTCGAGCTGATCCTGGACGCTTTGCGCTATTGGGTCATGGAAATGCACGTCGATGGGTTCCGATTCGACCTGGCTTCCGTTCTGGCCAGAGATCGCCGCGGCGAGTTGCTGCCAAACGCGCCGATCCTGGAACGGATCGCCCAGAATCCCATCCTCCGTGGGGCCAAAA
This sequence comes from uncultured Chloroflexia bacterium, assembly GCA_963808455.1. GTDB lineage: Bacteria > Chloroflexota > Anaerolineae > CG2-30-64-16 > CG2-30-64-16 > CAWEHT01. The sequence continues at coordinate 9,432 of CAWEHT010000338.1, forward strand.
TCATCGCCGAAGCCTGGGATGCCGGCGGAGCCTACCAGGTCGGGCGTTTTTCAGAAGGGCGCTGGGCCGAGTGGAACGGCTATTTCCGCGATGACGTCCGGCGCTTCTGGCGCGGCGACCTGGGCATGGTGGCGGTCTTTGCGAGCCGCATTGCCGGTAGTTCCGACCATTACCAGAGCTCGGGCAAGAGCCCGGAGAGCAGTATCAACTTCGTAACCTGCCATGACGGCTTCACTCTGAATGATCTGGTCAGCTACCGCCACAAGCATAACGAAGGGAACGGAGAAGATAATCGCGACGGCCTGGACGAGAACTTTAGCGATAGCTACGGGCCCGAGGGCATCACGACGGATGGCGCTGTCGAGGAGGTCCGGCAGAGGCAAATCAAGAACTTCCTGCTCACGCTGTTCATCTCGCGGGGCGTGCCGATGCTCCTCGGCGGGGACGAATTCCGGCGCACGCAGCTTGGCAACAACAACGCCTACTGCCAGGATAACCCTATCAGTTGGTATGACTGGTCTCTGCTCGACCGGCACGGGGACATCTATCGCTTCACACGCGGAATGATTGCCTTTCGCAAGGCACATCCCGTCCTGAGACAGGGCACATTTTACACCGACGACGAACTGCGCTGGTTCGATGCCGGCGGCAGATCACCAAACTGGTTCGATCCCCATCTCAAGCAACTTGCCTGCTTGATCTTTGGGAAGGGCCAGCCGGACATCTTTCTCATGTTCAATGCGGACGTCGCGCCGGTAAGGTTCGCCCTGCCGCCGGCGAGACAGCCGTTACCGTGGCGCCTGGCCGTTGACACTTCGCGTGTCTCGCCCCGCGACATCATGGAACTGGGGGACGAGATCCTTCTCGCGGACCAGCGTTCCTACCAGGTGGACTCCCGGACCAGCGTGATCCTGGTGGCAGAAGGTTGAGACCCGACGGGTAGGCGTTCAGGAGATAGGCGGGGTATTTCGGGATGGATAGGATGCGTAGTTTCGAAATCCTGTCCATCCTGCGAATCATCAGTCCAATTCGAGCAACACGCCTGGTTTGACGTGAACGGTCGAGCCAGCGGCTTCAGGCTATCTCTGCGGTCGCTTGCAGACCGAGCTTGCACATCCGGCTCGAACCTTCGGGGCGCAGGTCGTGGCCCAGAAGCATCCTTTCCAGGGTGGCTGGGAGGTGGTTGATCCGCTGCCCGGTGGCGTGATAGACAGCATTGAGAATGGCCGGGGCGGCAGGGACCATGCCGGGCTCACCGATGTTCTTGGCGCCGAATGGGCCGTCGATGAACGGTTTCTCGACGAAGTGGGCTACGATTTCGGGGACGTCCAGAGCCGTTGGGATCAGGTATTCATCGAAATTGGTGGCCTGGATATAGCCCTTGTCGAAGTCGACGCGCTCCATGAGCGCATACCCCAGCCCGAGCGCGATGCCGCCGCACAGCTGGCCAACGGCGCCTTGCGGGAAGATGACTGTTCCAGTGTTGTGGGCTGCCCAGATGCCGGTCACGTCGATCTTGCCGGTGCCCAGGTCCACGAGCACTTCCGCCACCTGCGCGCCGAAATGATACGCAAAATAGGGCTTTCCGCTCCCGGATTCGAAGGACCAGTGGTTTTCTGGCGCGCTCCAACGCCCCTGCGCCGATAGTTGATACCCCAGGCGGCGTGCGTGCGTTACAACGTCCTCGAAGGAGGCCGGCTCCTCGTTGGGGCCGACGTATAATTCGCCCTGGCGCAGGACCTGCACCGTCTCGCAGCCAAACAAGTCGGCCGCGGCGCGTGTGAGAAGGCTATCCAGGCGGCCCGCCGCGACCCGCACCGCATTGCCACCCAATACCGTGGCCCGCGATGCCACGGTAGGCCCGCTGTTCACCGGGATGTCGGTGTCGGGACGAGGCATATGGAAGCGCTCGGGCCGCGCCCCTAACGTCTCGGCTGCGATGAGGGTAAAGACCGTGCGCGAGCCGGTTCCGTAGTCGGTCAGCCCCGAAGCCAGGCTGAGGCTGCAGTCATCGTTCACCACGATGTTGCACAACGCGAAGTCAGCACCCTCAGCGCCCAATGACATGCCGTGGAAGACCGCAGCGACGCCGATGCCTCGCCGGAATTCGCCCGCTGCCGGAGCGATCCCGGAAGCAGCGTGTTGGCGGCCATATTCGGCCCTCTTGCGATCCCAGTCGGAGTCGCGCCGCACTTGCTTGAGGCAGTCAGCCAGCGCCACGTCGTCCCCTAGACGTTGCCCATGAGGCGTGACGTCGCCGGGCCGCAGGCAGTTGTTCAGGCGCAGGTCGATGGGGTCCACGCCGAGCACTTCAGCCAAATCGTCCATGGCCTGCTCGATCCCCGCGCACACCTCGGTGTTGCCGAATCCGCGGAAAGCGCCCGCGTAGCCGTTGTTCGTGTAGGCGACATCCGTGTCCACGTGGCATGCGTCGTAGCGGTATGGCCCCATCGCGTGGATGCTCGATCGCCAGGCAGTAAATGGTGTGATCGCCGCGTAAGCGCCGCTGTCCACCACGGCCCTGATCTTGCTGGCCCGGAGCTTGCCGGAGCGGTCGGCGCCCAGTTCAATGTGCATGCGCATCGCATCACGTTTGTACGAGAAGATGATCGATTCCTCTCGCGAGAACGTCATGCGCACCGGACGACCCGTCAACAGTGCCAGCTTAGCGACCTGGGCCGAAGTCTGGTACATCTGGTCGTCTTTGCCGCCGAAGGCGCCGCCCACTTGTGGCTGGATGGACCGCACGTTCTCCGGGTCGAGCCCTAACACACGACACAGGTTGTCACGGTTCAGGTACGGGCTCTGGCACGAGGCGTAGACCGTAACGCCGGTCTCGTCTGGCCAGGGCATCGCCAGGGCCCCTTCCGTCTCGATGTAGGCGTGCTCCTGATGCATGGTCGTGTAATCGCGTTCGACCTTCGCTTCGCTGGCAGCAAGCAGCGCATCCGGATCGCCGCCACGCACCTTGTAGGCCACCAGCAGATTGCCGCGGGGCGTCTCCGGGGCATCCCAGGGCCGTTCGCCGACGATGAACGCACCGGGTTTCAGCGCCTCCTCGGGGTCGAAGAGAGGCGGCAGGGGCTCCAGCTCGACGACAATCGCTGCCAGCCCTGCCTCCAGCGCCTCTACTGTTTCGGCTGCCAGCGCAGCGATGGCATCGCCCACGTAGCGCACCCGTTCGTGCGCCAGCATGTACATGTCCGCAACCGGGAAACCGAACCGGCCATGATCGACGAAATCGTCACCGGTGATCGCCGCGAGCACTCCCGGCACGGCGAGCGCCGGGCGCACATCGATGCGGGCGATCCGCGCATGAGGCAAGAGGCTGCGGAGGCAACGCGCGTACAGCATCCCCGGAAGCCGCAGGTCACTGGCGTACTTGGCAGTTCCCAATACCTTTTCCAGGGCGTCCACACGGGTGGCAGGCTTGCCGACGTAGGTAAAGTCATCCATGGATCTTGGCCTCCGACCGCTTCGCCGCCGCTGCCTCGATGGCGTCAACGATCTGTTGATAACCCGTGCAACGGCAGAGATTGCCGGCGATGGCCTCACGGATCTGGCGACGCGTTGGCCGCGGATGCGCCGCCAGCAGTGCCTCTCCTGCCAGGACCATGCCCGGAGTGCAGAAGCCACATTGCACGGCGCCATAATCTATGAACGCTTCCTGCAGGTCATCCGGGCCGCCGTCGGGTCCCCGGATGCCTTCGATGGTCGTTATATGCCGGCCGCCTGCCTGCGGCGCCAACGTCAAGCACGAATTGACCAGGCGCCCATCCAGCAGCACAGAGCAGGCCCCACACTCGCCAACGCCGCAGCCTTCCTTTGTGCCGGTCAGGTGCAGGTGATCACGCAACAATTGAAGCAAGCTGATGTCGGCAGGGGCGTCCACGGACACGGGTGAACCATTGAGCTCAAAAGCAATCTTCATCGGTCGGACCCCTGGGATGATGTCGTGCTCGCGCATACGGTGCACAGCGCCCGAGCCACAAGTGCAGCCAGGGCCGGTTCTTTGTATTCGCTCGACCAGCGCCTGCCCGAGATGCGCACCATTTCGGACGCGGCCAACTGGCCGGCCTCCTGCCAGAGGCGGGTATCGGGCAGCTGCCCGACGAGCATGGCTTCGACTGCGGTGAAGCGGCGGATCTGCGGCGTAGCAGCGCCAGGCACCAGGCGCGCCTCGGCGATGCGACCCTGCGCATCCAGGCGGCCGAGCGCGGCGACCGTGAGCCTCGAGATGGCCATCGCATTGCGCCGGCCCAGTTTCAAGAAGACGCTGTGGGCCTCGGGATGCGGAACGCGGTAGCTGAACGAGAGGAGCAGACCGCCGGCAGGTATCTGTGTGCGGTTCGGGCGGAGAACCAGGTCTGACACCGGCCATTCCTGCGAGCCGGCCGGCGTTTGTATCCTGGCGGCTGCATCCAGGCAGACCAATGCGGGCAGCGAATCGGCACAGGCGGCGGCGTTGGCGACATTGCCCCCGATGGTGCCCATATTGCGGACCTGGACCGCGCCCACCTGCGCGGAGGCCTCGGACAGCACCGGCGCGGTCTCCCGAACGATCGAGCTCTCGAGCACCTCGCTGAAACTGGCTGCCGCGCCGATGGTCACCAGGCCATCCTCTCTGGCGATGCGATGGAGTTCTGGGACCATAGTGATGTCTACGACGCGGTCGCATAGGTGCCGGTCTTGCCGCGCCAGAAGCATAAGGTCTGTGCCGCCGGCCAAGACCCGGCTGCGGAGGCCCGGCTCATTCAGCAGAGCAACCGCTTGCTGCACATCCAGGGCCCGGACGTAGGTGAATCGCTCCATGGGCTAGATCCTTTTCCTCGCTTGACTATAGGTTAGCTATCAATCGGACAACTGGCTGCAACGCTCCCATACTTTGGCAGAGAGTTCCCGGGCGCGCGCCGCGATGGAGGCTTCATCGAGCGTCAACAAGACGCGATCTCGCATCAGCCACTTGCCGGCCACCATGGTGCCCGTGATCGCGCTGGCTTCAAAGCCAAACAGGATGTGCCAGGGCAGGTTGCCGGCCGTCAGCTCCGTGAACGGATGATAGTCTACCAGGATGATGTCGGCGTAGGCGCCGGGGTTGAGCTGGCCCAGTGGTGCAGCGGGCCAGAACATGCGGGCCAAAGAGGCATTGTTCGTCACCGCCATCTTCATGATATCGTAGCCATTGGCTCGCCGCGGGTCTTTGTGCCACAGTTTGTGAACGAGGTAGGCTTCTTTCCATTCGGCCCACATGTTATTCGAGAAGCCGTCGTTCCCCATGGCCACCTTGATACCGCCGTGTAACATGCTCTCTACCGCAGCCACGCCGACGGCGTTGTTCATGTTGGAGCGCGGCTGGTGCGTGACCCAGGTGTCCGTGTCGCGCAGGATCCCCATCTCCCATGGATCGATGTGCACGCAGTGCGCCAGGATGCTCTTGCTGCCCAAGATACCGGCCCCGTGAAGCCGTTCGACCACACGCTTGCCGCTTCGGCGGAGGCTGTCTTCCTGGTCGGCAGCCCCTTCGGCGGCGTGGATGTGAAAGCCGGTCTCCAGCCCCTGCGCTGCCGCCACGCAGTCGGCGAGCGTCTCATCGGACAGGGTGAGCGACGCGTGCAGGCCAAAAGACGCCGCCAGGAGCCGGTTGCTGGCGCCCCCCCCGCTTCGCAACGACCGCAAGAAGCGCACATTCTCGGCGATGCCGGCCTGGGCCCCGGCGCGGCCGTTGCGATCGGTTACTTCATAGCACAGACTGGCTCGCAGGCCGGATTGGGTCACTGCCTCGCCGATCCGGTCCAGGCTGCCGTCGATCGCAGCAGGGCTGGCATGGTGGTCGATCAGCGTGGTCGTGCCATTCTTGATCGCATCGACCAGACAGACGAGGGCGCTGTACTTGACGTCCTCGTCGAGCAACGCCCGATCGAGGCGCCACCACAGCTTATTCAGAATCTCGACGAAGTCGCGTGCCGGGTCGCCTGGGATCGCCATCCACGGCGAGAACGCCCCATAGAAGTGTGTGTGGGCGCAGATGTTGCCGGGCATGATGTACTGGCCGCCCGCGTCCACGGTCTCTTCTGCCGGATATGCCGCCTGTAGCTTGCCGGAATCACCAACGTCCGTGATCAGGCCGCCATGGACCCGCACCGCACCCTTCGCGATGATCTGCGGATCGCTGCCGAAAGTCACGACATTGCCATTGGTAATAAGCACGGTTTCCTCCTCGGGTCCTTAGATCAGCAGGAAAGGCAAGGAAGTGCTGACACCCTGGAGCACCAGGGCCATCTCAGCAGCTTGATTCAGGGACAGAGTCCCTGCGAAGGGCTCCTTGAGCACCATTTCTTGCACTTCGAAATCCTGTGCCAGCCTGACGCGCACCTGGGTATTCTCGAAAATCATTTCGCCGGCGACCAATGACAGCTGTGACTCATGGCCCCCTTCCCGGCGGCGCACGACATTCGCTTTCATGTAGAAGGCGTTATCGCTCTCGAGCCGGTAGTCCTGTTCCTTGAGGAAGACTCGTGGCTTCTCGCGATAGGGTTTGCCGTGGTGGACGCAGAATGTCTGGCAATCATCGCACTCGTTGCAGTAATCGTCAACGTGCAGGATCTGACGCGTCTGCCTGACCTGGAACTTCTCCGAGCCGACCACAAGCAGCCGGTCGCTCGTGCAGGCCAGCACGGGCAAAGTCCAGCTTACCGGAGATACGAAATAGGTGTAGTTGGCCCGATTGGGGCATACTTCGACGCACTTGTCACAGAAAGTTGTGCACTGGACGCAGCGCAGTGCCTCTGCCCTGGCAGCTTCCTCCGTGAGGGTGGCCTCGATCAACCGAAAGTCGTTGCGCTGGCGAATGGGTAGCGCGGCCGGCTTGCGCTGCACCTCCTTGCGCGCGCGCATCTGCTTCACCGCAAGGGTCTCATCCTCTGATATGACGGCCGGCCGCGCCGGGGGCTGATCGAACGGAATGCACAACTCCTGACAGATGGCCTCGGCAGCGCGGCGGCCATCGGCACATGCGGCGATAATGCTCTCAGGTTTGATCACGACATCGCCGCCCGCATAAACGTGGTCCAGGCCGGCGCAGCCAGTCGCCGGGTCCACCACCACGCCGCCCCCTTTGTGCCGAGCCACACCGCTGCTGTCCAGGAAGGTCAGTTCCGGGAGCTGACCAACCGCTACGATCACGGCATCGCAGGGGATAGTGTGTTCACTGCCCGGGATCGCCACCGGCTCACGCCGGCCGTCAGGCCCGGGTTCGCCCAGGCGATTGAGGACGCACTCAATGCCAATGACCTTGCCGTTTTCCCTGTCGCGCAGGATGCGGGTCGGCGCGACCAGCTCCTTGAGGATGGCCCCTTCTTCCAGTGTGCCTTCTACCTCTTCTTCGGCCGCGGGCATCTCGCGCCGCGTGCGCCGGTAGAGGATAGTTGCCGGGTTGCCTGTGAGGCGCTGGGCCGTGCGCGCGGCATCCATGGCGGTGTCACCCCCACCGATGACCACCGCCGTCTTGCCCAGGCTCACCGGCTCGCCGCGGCGCGAAAGATCGAGCAAGCGCAAGGCCGGAATCACGCCGGGGCCCTCGACGCCCGGCACACGCAGCGGTGTGTCGCGCTGAAACCCACTGGCAAGGTAGACCGCGTCGAACCCCTGTCGCAGCAGCTCCTCAGGCGCCGCGGTGATGGGCGTGTTGAGCCTAATTGAAACCCCGAGTTGCATGATGCGATCGATGTCGCGCTGGATGACTTCCCAGGGCAGGCGGAAAGGCGGCACCAGCCGCATCATGCCGCCGGGCACGTCTTTGGCCTCGAAGATCGTCGTGTGGACGCCGTTGACGGCCAGGAAGGCAGCTGCCGCAAGCCCGGACGGCCCACTGCCGATGATGGCGACCTGGCGTTCGCGGCCGGCCGCCTTGCGCACTGAGACGTAGTCGGCGTGGCCGCGCTCTTCAGCGATGCGCTTCAGCGACCGGATGGCCACTGCCTCCTCGTAGTCGTTGCGGGTGCAACGAGCCTGGCAAAGGTGCGTGCAAACATAGCCGGTAGCGGCTGGCAGGGGGTTGCGGGCCAAGATGACCGACAGGGCGCGATCGGTATTCTCCCTGGGCGATCAGCCAGGCATATTCGGGCACATCCTGTTCGACAGCACAGGCCTCGACGCAAGGCGCCACCACGCAATCGAACAGGCCGAGGCCGGACGCCACCTTGGGAAGCCCATAGGGGTGGTAGCTCTTGTGATAGCGTGGGTCCTGCAGGGCCGCGCGCGCCGCTTCCGCGACGTTCCTCAGCTTGTGTTGGGCCAGATCCGCAAGGCTGGCCGCGCCGTGGGCAGCCATAGCGGCTTCGATGTTGGTCAGCCACTGCCCGAAGCGGGCGTAGCCGCCTGGCTTGAGCAGATCCGAACAAGCTGTGACCGGCAACGCGCCGCACGACAGGATCGTCGCGATATTCCAGGCGTCGGCCCCGGCGGAATAGGAGACCCGCAGGTCGCCGTTGAACTCGTGTGCCAGCTTGTCGAAGAGATTCATGGTGATGGCGTAGAGCGGGCGCCCCGACATGTACATGTCTCCCCCGGGCAGGACGCCGCGATGGTTTGTCAGCTCCAATGTATTGCTGAGCTTCACGCCGAAACTCAACTGTAACTGGCCGGCCAGTCGCTTGAGCCTCCCGATCAGACCCACTGCCGCGTCGTAGCGCAAGTCATGCTCGAAAGCGACATCGGGGACGTCAGCGCGGTGAACCCCAGGTCATCGTGCAGGATGTGCCTGACACGATCTGGCCCCCAACAGGGTGGGATTGAGCTTGACAGTGGTGTGCAGGCCACGCTCCTGCAACAGGAAGTCGGCAATGCGCTCGATCTCATCCGGCGGGCAGCCATGCATCGTGGACAGGGTGACACTGTCCACGATGCGTGCGGGGATGTCGATGTCCGCGAAGTCAGGGAATCCGTCGCGCAGAGCTTCCTTGATCTCAGCCACCTGCGCGCTGGCATCGGCCATGGTATCCATGAACTGAATCATGCGCGGGCTCTGGATGCCCTCGAAGTTGTAGCCGACGCTCATGTTGAAGATAGTGCCGAGTGGCCGGTCTTCCCAGCCAAGCAAACGTTGGAGGACGTGGATGACAGCCCATGCATTGACATAATCGTGGGCGGACGCCTTGAGCTTCAGTTCCTGCGACCACTCCACGTTGTACCCTTCGTCTTCCATGTCGATGCATGGCCGCGGGATCTGGATCTCGTCCAGGACCTGGACCGTCTTCAATTCGATGAAGCGGCCGCCGGTAAGCCAGGCAGCAATGATGTTTTGGGACAGCTGAGTATGAGGGCCGGCCGTGGGACCAGCAATACAT
>CAWEHT010000339.1:0-4227 GCA_963808455.1 uncultured Chloroflexia bacterium
TGCCGCACGGGCGATGTCCAGATTGTCTTCCGTTGTCTTGCCCCAGGGCAGACCGATCAGCCAATCCAGGTAGGTGCGCAGGACGCTGACCTCGGGCGATGCCTGGGGCATCGCGGCCAGACGGTTGATCTCCTTGTCGGCCTTGACCCGCACCTCTGCGGGCATGCCGGCCGCCGCGACCTTTTCGCGCAGCTGGGTCGCGTCGCGGATGGTCTCATCGCTTTCGCCCAACTCCGTCTGGATCACGCGCATCTGTTCGCGCAGGAAGTACTCCCGCTGAGATTTGTCAACCTCCTGCTGAACCTGGGTATGGATGCGGTCCTCGAGCTCGAGCACGTCGAGTTCCTGGCCGAGCACGATGCTAAGCTTCTGCAGACGGGCGTTGGCGTCGAGTGTTTCCAGTAACTCCTGGCGCTGCGCCACGTCCAGCTCCAGCACGTGGATCACCAGGTCGGCCAGGCTGCCGGGCTCCTTCTCGTTCATGGCTGCCACGTAGGCATCATCCGGAAGGTTGGCGTCCAGTTCGATGATCTTCTCGAACAGGGCCAGGACGGCGCGCATTAGCGCCTCGGTGGCCATGTCGTGGTGCTCGTCTTCATAGATGGGCACGCCGCGCACGCGCAGATAAGGGTCGGTCTCGACCGCTTCGATGATGCGCACGCGCTCGATGCCTTGCACCAGCACGGTCGTGCTGCCATCAGGCATGCGCAGCACGCGCCCGATCTCGACCGAGGTGCCGACATTGTAGAGATCGGCCAGGTCGGGGTCCTGCACGTCAGCATCCCGCTGCGCCACAACCAGGAGCGTCTGGTCCATGGCCTCCGCGGCTTCGACGGCTCGGATCGACCTATCGCGCCCGATGAACAGCGGTGAGACAAGGTTGGGAAAGACCACTGTATCACGCACGGCCAGCACCGGGTATTCGTTCCCCTCATGGGCATCGGGCTCGAGCGCGCGCGCGGTGCGCACTGCGCTGAGCTTGCGAGCGCGGGCGGTGCCACGCGCAAGCAAACTGAGCACGGATAGCTCGGACTCGATCTCTGAGGCTTCTTGGCGGCGCAAGTGGGACAAGTCTCCTCCAGCGGTGACTTCTATGCGCAGACTATACCACAGAACGCCAAATTCCGGAACACAGGCCCTATCACGCGATCTCGTCAAATGCGACCCAATCCTCGGGCGAGAAAGTTCCTGGATGGCTCCGTGACCACACGTGACGCGCGCTGGCGACAACGAATACCGAGCCGGTGACGCAGATGACGTCATCCGGTCGCGCCCAGGCCAGGGCTTCGTCCAGCGCAGAGCCCGTGCCTTGATGGATGCTGGTCTGGCAGGTGGGTCTGAGGCTCTGTGCCACATCCGCCAGGTGGGCCGGGTCTGCCGCGCGGGGATGCTCGCTGCGGGTGGTGATGATCTTGTCCACCGGGAGGGACCCGCAGGGGCCACCCGGGGCAAGGAACACCTCGAACATGCCGGTGATGTCTTTGTCAGAGGACGCGCCGAATACCAGCGCCAACCGGCCGTGGCCGGGGAAGACCTCGTCCAGGGTGGTCCGCAGCTTGGCGGCCGAGTCGGCGTTGTGAGCGCAGTCCAGCACCACCGTGGGATGCTGTTGCAGAATTTCGAAGCGGCCCGGCCACCGCGTGGCGGCCAGCCCTGCGCGCATAGCCGGCATGGACACGGCTCCCGGCCCCGCCAGCTCCTCGGCCAACGCGATAGCCGCCGTGGCGTTGGCAAGCTGATGGCGGCCAAGCAATGGGATGAGCAGCTCTGGCGAGGTCCAGCCGTCCGCCATGCGCTGCACGGTGAACCACTGGCCGGTCAAATCGGCACACCGGGCTTGCCAGACCCAGTCCTGGCCCACCCTTACCATGCGCGTGCCTACATCGCTGCCACGGCGCGCTCGAGCACGTCCATGACCTCGCCATGCTGTGGTGCGCTGACGACCGGCACACCTGCCTTGATGATGCCGGCTTTTTCCCGGGCGATCGCTGTCAGAGTATGCCCGAGCAGATCGACATGATCGTAGCTGATAGAGGTGATGGCGCAGACAGCCGGGCAGACTACGTTCGTGGCGTCGAAGCGTCCACCCAACCCCACCTCGATCACTGCCAAATCGACGCCCGCTTCGGCAAAATACAGGAGGGCGAGGGCGGTGGTGATTTCGAAAGCCGAGATGCCGGGCGTCGCCTCGACGGCAGCCTGGCCGAGCGATCGACGAGTTTTACCAGAGCGTCCTCGGGGATGAGGTCACCTTGCACCCTGATCCGCTCGCGGAAGGTGTGCAGATGCGGCGACGTGTAGAGCCCTGTCCGATAGCCTGCCGCCCGCAGGATCGACTCGGTCATAGCTGCGGTTGAACCCCTTGCCTTTTGTGCCGGCGATGTGTATGCAGCGCACACGTTCCTGGGGCCGGCCCAACCGCTGTAGCAGGGCCTCAATCCGGCTCAGGTCGAAAGTCGCCGCGTTGTAGGAATGGCCTGTCTGGTGCTCGAAATTGATATGACTGAAGATGGCGTCGAGGGCGTCTCTGTAGCAACCCATGAATCTCCTAATAGCAGAGCAAAGCCCCCGGGGAGCTCGAGTGCACCCTGACGTAAGAGGCGTCCCGACGACAAACGGCCTTGCCGCCCACTTTGCTCCGATAACGCTGTCTGGAAAACCTGTCCATTCTATCCCAGGAATAGCCAAAACTCAAACCATGGGGTAAGATTTAGCGAGTCATCTCGAGCATGGGGAGGGAGGTTTGCGCAGGCACCCCACGGTGCTGCTTTGCTTTGTGGGCTTGAGCCTCTTGCTGACGTGGCCTCTGGCCTTGCATTTCGCCACCCATGTGCCGGGCAACGGCATCGATGACCCTTCGCTGGCCTGGAACCTGTGGTGGGCCAAGCACGCCCTGGTAGATCATCCGCAGAATCCCTTCGTATGCAGCTGGATCTTCTGGCCGGTGGGCATCAATCTGGCCTTCTACACACTGACGCTTCTGAACGGCGTCCTCAGCATCCCCTTGCAGTCGGTCATGGGCGTCGTCCCGGCTTACAATGTCCTCCTGTTGTCCTCCTTCGTCCTGGGCGGCTATGGCGCGTACCTGTTCTGCCGGGCCGTCTGCTCTGGCACCGGCGCCGCGGGGCCAAAAGGCACGCCTGGGCTGCTTCCTGGCCGGCGCGTTCTATGGCTTTGCTTCGGCCAAGGTATTTTACGCTGCGCTGGGGCAGGGCAATGTGGCCAGCTCGCAGTGGGTGCCGTTCGCGGTCCTGTATATGCTCAGAGCCGCAGGCAGCCGTGGGCGGCCCCGCGATGCCGTCCTGGCGGCCATCTTCCTGACCTTGCAGGCTTACGCGGAAGAGACCTACGCTTCCTTCCTCGTGATCCTGGCTGTGCTGCTGCTGGCGTGGCAGCTGGGGCGCATGGTGCTGAGGGCCCGGGCCACCGGCGCGCTGGGCGGGGCGCCGGCCAGGAAGCGCGGGGCGTCTGCAGAAGGCGGCACGGCGACGGCTGACCAGGTTTGCAGCGCGCCCATTCCCGCCGCAGGCACGGGTGGGCCTCCGGGGTCTCCGCGCCTTCCCGCCCGGTACGCCGTGGGGTTCAGGGCACCCCTTGCCGGCCAGCCCTCTGCCGGCACGCGTGGCCACGCGCAGCTGGGGTTCGTGGGGTGGCCTGCTCGGGCGCTTCGTGTTGATGGCCCTGCTGTTCGCAGGCGGCATCACGCCCTTGCTGGCCAACATGCTCCCCGACATGCGCTCCGAAGGGGATTTCTTCACATCGGGTGGTGGCTTTGCCGGCGGTTTTTCCGCGGACCTGGCGGGCTACTTCCTTCCGACAGAATTGCACCCCGTGTTCGGGCCACTCACCACCCGTGTCGCCGGCCGGCTCGGCTTTCCGGTGGACAAGGGCCAGCAAATCTATCTCGGCTACGTGGCGCTGGCCCTGGCCGCAATCGGCGCGGCAGAGGCGCGATCCCGCGCGCGCAACAGCGCCGGGGCAGACGGGCCGGGCTTCTGGTGTTGGGCGGCGGCCGCCGGGCTGTTCTTCTTACTCACACTGGGGCCCGATTTGCGGGTGGCAGGACACGAGGTGGCCAGCGTGCCGCTGCCGTATGCGTGGATCGCACGCGTGCCGTTCTTCGAAGGCAATCGCTATCCCAGCCGCTATAGCGTGATGCTGTTGCTCGCCCTTGCCCCCTTCGTGGCGCTGGGCACGCTGTCCGTCATACGCCGGGCCGAAGCGCGG
>CAWEHT010000340.1:0-15480 GCA_963808455.1 uncultured Chloroflexia bacterium
TCGCATTGAGGCCATCAGCGGATTAGGTTCGCTCGACACGTTTAGGCGCGACTTCGAGCTGGCGCAAGTGGCCGGCCAGTTCGTCCCGACCACCGACAATCTTTCCGAAGGGCTGAAGGCGAAATTCGCCGCGCAGGAAGAAGAGCTGAAACGGCTCAAGCGCGAGCTTGAAGAGATGCGCATGAAGTCGGCTGCGGGCGGGCTCGACGAGGCGGTCTCTCGCGCTGTCGATGTCAAGGGCGTGAAGCTTTTGACGCATCGCGCCGACCAGCTCGAACGCGGGCAACTGCGCACGCTGGTCGACAACCTCAAGCAGAAACTCGGCGAGGGCGTGGTGGTGCTCGCCTCGGCGCAACCCGAGGGCAAAGTCGCGATCATTGCCGGCGTCACGCCGGGACTCGTCAAGCGCATCCAGGCGGGCAAGCTGGTTGGAGCCGTAGCAAAACTGGTCGGTGGATCAGGGGGTGGGAAACCCGAGATCGCCGAGGCTGGCGGCAAGGACCAGGCGCAGATCGATGCGGCGCTCGCGGCGGCGGCGAAGATTGCCGGCGAGCTGCTGGGGTAGCTTTGTGCGATCCCGGGTCCCCAAATGCGAGGGACCCGGGGCACCCATTTTTCGTGCTGATTTGAAAGAGGTATGTTGAGGTTCGTGCGATCCCACCCTAAACGCATAGATCGCGTTTAGGATGGGGCACCTGCGAGTGCGAGTCCGGAGACCGGCGGTACAAACGGCTCCACGCTTCTCCGGCGCCAATGCCGTAATCTTTCCCCATGACGAAGTTCGAAGACGATCCCGCGAAAATCGCCGCGCTGCGCGGCCGCTTGCTCGCATGGTACGCCGAGCACGCCCGCGACCTGCCCTGGCGGAAGAGCGCGGATCCCTACGCCATCTGGGTCTCCGAGATCATGCTGCAGCAGACGCGCGTGGCCGTGGTCGTCGATCGCTACCAGAAGTTCATGCAGCGCTTTCCCACGGCCGTAGCGCTGGCGCTGGCGCCCGAGCAGGAGGTTTTGGCGCTGTGGAGCGGCCTGGGCTACTACCGCCGCGCGCGCCTGCTGCACAAGGCGGCGCAGTTTGTGGCCCAGAACCGGGGCGGCAATCTTCCGCTGCGGGCCGAAGAGTTGCGGCTTCTGCCGGGCATCGGCGCCTATACCGCCGCCGCGGTGGCCAGCATCGCGCGCGGCGAGCCGGTAGCTGTGGTGGATGGCAATGTGGAGCGCGTCTTGTGCCGCCTGGCCGGTTTGTTTACGCCGAGCCCTTCGTGCGCAGCCCACGGGCGGTCCAGGATGATGCGATGGCATTCTACTGCAACATCACCCAGGGCATGCAGCTTCACCTGCTCCAATCGACCGATATCGTCGCGGACACGCGGAAGGCGATAGAGGACCGGCAAGCGGCGCTGGGGCGCTTCCGCGGCCTGATCAACTTCCACTGCATCCTGCGCACGCTGGAACTGGAGCAATCTGGCCGCGTAGATGACTATGCCCGCGTGTTCGAAGATACCCCGACGATCGGCTTCAGCACCTACGGCGAGCAATATCTGGGCCATGTCAACCAGACTTCGACGATGCTGGCCTTCGTGTAGCAAAGCTGAGCCGGCCACAGCTCCTGCAGGCGCGCGAAATAGCCATTAAGTACCGGCTCCTCAGCCGGCCACGGTCCCGCCGGCCTGCCGATATATGTAGGGAAAATGCGGGAGAGACTCGGCGGGCAGCACGTTGCCCGCCGAGGTCCGTTTCTCAGAGTCCCGCGTAAGGAGGCTGTTGTCATGCTCAAACGGTTCTACGATCTCGGTACTGGCGCCAAGCTGATCGGCAGCTTTGTCTTGGTCGCCCTGATACTCGTGGCCGTGGCCCTCGTCGGCTTCACCGGCGAGAAAGCCATTAGCACTAACATGGCGGGTCTGTATGACAATGAACTGCAGCCAATCGACCTGTTGTCATCGGTCTCTATTTCCCTACACCAGGCAAGCGCCGACGCGTACAAAGCCATGCTGTTAGGCGATGATCAAAGCGCGACCAAAGACGACATCGACACCCAGTTCGCTGTGGCCATGGCGCAGCTGAACCTGTATCAAAAGCTGGGGACCCAGAGCGATCAAGAGTCAAGCCTGGCCGGCAAGCTGTCCACAGCAGCCGCGAGCTATCAGAAGGACGTGGCCGACGTAGTGCAGCAGGTCGCGGCGGGCAATGAGGCAACGGCCGAGAAGAGCCTGGAAGCCGGCGCAGCTGCGCAAGACCAGCAGTCGTGGGACGATGCGCTCACCCAGCTGATGACGCTCTATCAGCGGAGGGCCAAGGATGCGGATGCCCAGGGCAACGCGACGCAGGCCACTACCTCACGTATCCTCCTTTTGGCGGCCGCGGTTGGCCTGTTCCTGGCCCTGGCCGCGGGCATCGGCATCAGCCGCCTGATCAGCAGGCCCTTGCAGCGCGCCACGCGCGCCGCGCAGCAAATCGCCGATGTGGACCTTGCCGCGCTGGCCGCAGAGCTGGCGGGCCTGGCCGGCGGAGATCTCGATCGCAGCTTCAGTGTCACGGCGCAAGCGTTGAACATCACCTCGCGCGATGAGGTCGGCGACCTGGCGCGCGCCTTCGATCAGATGATCAAACGCTTGCGTGAGACGAGCGAATCCTTTGCCGGCATGACCACCAGCCTGCGAGATCTGACCGGCCAGATCAAATGCAGCGCCAGGCAGGTGGCCGATTCGAGCAAGCAGCTGGCGGGGACGGCAGAACAGGCGGGCGATGCCACGACGCAGGTCGCGTCCGCGATCCAACAGATGACACAGGCCGCTGCAAGCCAGGCCACGAGCACGACCCAGGTCACTTCCTCAGTCAACGACCTGACCCGGCGCATCGAAGGCGTTGCCAGGGATGCTGAGGCCCAGGCGAATGCCGTGCGGCAGGCCAATGACTCCGTGCAGCGTCTGCACGAGAGCCTGGCCGATGTGGCCCGGGCCGCGGCATCCGGCGCAGCCGCGACCGGCGAAGCCGCTAATATCGCCCAGGCCGGGGCGCGCACGGTTGACGACACCATCAAGGGCATCGGCGCCATCCGTGAAAGCTCGGCATCGGTGGGCCAGCGCGTGCGTGAGATGGGCAAGCACTCCGAGGAAATCGGCAAGATCGTGTCCACGATCCAGGACATCGCTGACCAGACCAATCTCCTGGCCCTGAATGCGGCGATCGAAGCGGCGCGCGCGGGTGAGCAAGGCCGGGGATTTGCCGTCGTAGCTGAGGAAGTGCGCAAGCTGGCCGAGAAGTCGGCCCTGGCCTCCCGGGAGATCGCGGGCCTGGTCCGCACGGTGCAGAAGGGCACAGAGGAAGCCGTCGATAAGGTGCGCCAGGGAGATGCCAGCGTCGAACAGGGCGTCCACAACGCCCAGGCGGCCGGAGATGCGTTGGCACAGATCCTGATGGCCACGCAGCAGAGCCACGCCGCCGTCGACAAGATCCAGGCGGCCGCCAGCCAGATCCAGCAGCTGGCCGGGCAGGTGGTGCAGGCGCTGGCCGTGGTCGCGGATGTGGGCGAGAAGAACGCTACGGCCACGCGGGGCATGACCGATAGCATCGCCAACGTGGCCCAGGCGATCGAGACGGTCGCGGCGACGGCCGAGGAGAACTCGGCGTCAAGCGAGGAAGTTTCGGCCACAACCGAAGAGCTGTCGGCCGAAATCGAAGAAGCATCGGCATCTGCCCAGGAACTGGCGGTCCTCGCCCAGACGTTGCAGGAGGCGGTCAGCGTCTTCACGACGGCAGATGAGGGCGCGCGGCTGGCTGGCTCGGGGGAAGGATCGCCAGGTGCGAACGGCCCTCACGCTCAGCCGGTGCGCGCCGTTGCCCTGTTGGCGGCTGCGGGATCGTAGGCAGCCGGGCGCCATCCTCGCGGTGTGTTCTCTATCTCTATGGCCCGAAGCGTGAGCCGGAGGCCGGGTCAGGGTGCGCTGCTGAGCGCTCCGGCCGGCAGTTCGGTGCCAGGGCCGTAGAGATAGACCGCACGCCACGGCTGGTAGTGGCTGACGAATTGGTCTTGCTTGACGGTGCCGTTTGCGTTGTGGATCGTTCGTGCGACGACCACGTCCTCACCGCTGTTGGCGTAATCCACCTGCCTGATGATGCCGGGCCCCAGCGTGTCATCTTCCTGGTAAAGAGACTTGAGGGGCGGGGTGATATTGCTGATCTTCGGGTCGCCGATGTCCACGGTACGGCCCGGCTGGGTGCCGTAAAAGCGGAAGGTTAGCTGGCTGCGCTCGGTGTTGACCTCGGTCTTGATCAACAGATAGTGCCCTGTATCATTCACAAAACGAAAATCCACGTTGGGCGTGTAGATGGTTGCGTCCAGCCCCGGTTTGCCATAATATCCCACGACGTAACTGTGTGGCGTGCGTTCCGTGATCGGGAAACCGCCGTGCGCTGCCGCCTGGAAAATCGTCGTGGAAACCTGGCACACCCCTCCGCCGATCCCTACTTCGGTGCGGTCGCCGGCAATGATCAGGGAGTTGACAAAGCCGTTGGCCATAGTGACGTCGCCCACATATTTGTCGAAGGAGAATTCCTGTCCCGGAGCGACCACCGTGTTGTTGAGCTTCGAAGCAGCGTTGATGATATTGTGGACGCGGCCGCTGGTGGACCCTGCAAAACCGGTCGTCGCCTCGCTGACCAGTTCGGTGATGCCCATCTCGCCGATCTTGTTCATGTCGATCGTTGGCTGGCGAATCGTGAGGGGCAAGGTGATCTGGCGTTGGCCGCCCACCAACGCGGCTGAGATGATTTGAGTGCTGCCGGCCAGGTCCAGCTCTTCCCCTACCTGGCTGGGTGCCACCACCTTGATCTGGTGGGTGGTGTCATCGAAATCGAGCAAGGCATCATGGACGGGGTGGTTGACCTGGCCCGCGATACCTTTGAGATACTCATCGACATATTCCTGTTTGATTTGGACGCCGAGCTGCACCGAGCCGTCAGGCTGGCCGGCCGGGGTGATCTGCAGCCATTGGCGCAGGGTCGCCCGGTCCACCGCAAAGTGTTGTGGGCCCCCCTGGCTGGCGACGTTTAGGGTCAGCGGCTGGCTGAGCAGCGCTTTGGCCTTTGCGGCGGCCTGGTCCACGGAGGTCACCAACGGCGGCAGCTGTCTGACGACAAGGTTGACATCGCCGCCATTGCCCGCCCGCACCGCGGCCAGCAGCGCGGCCCGGGTGCTGTCGATGTCCACCATGCGCCCGGCGCGCCCTGGCGTGGCGATCACATCCAGCCCGGAAATCGTCAGGAGCCCTTCCTCGGGAGCCTGGTTGACCTCCTGAGCGATATGCAAGAGCTGGTAGTCAGCGAGCCCCTGGTTGACGCTGATCGCCGGCGTGATGGTGCGGTCGAAGCATAAGGCGCTCCATTGGTCCGATAGGTCCGACCAGAACGCCTGCCACTGTGCGCTGATGTAAGCCGGCACGCCCTGGCCTTGCCGGCTGGGGCCGTGTTGGCGTCCGACGCTGAAAGCCTGGGCGGCCGAGGCCTGGGCGTCCACGCTCACGCCCACGCCGGCGGGTGAGAGCACCCAATGCTGCGTCTCGTATCGTAACACGATGGGCAGCCCCGGATAGGGCGTGAGCGCATCCTGGATCGCCTGGCTTGCCTGGTCCAGCGTCATGTTCCCCAAGGGGATGCCCGCCATCTCCACGCCGGCGTAGATCCGGTCGGCAAAATGGTACTCGTAAAAGGCGGTGCCCAGTGCGGTTGCCAGGACCAGCAGCCCGGCTGCGAGGACCAGGAACAACCACGCACCCCAATGTGCCCTCCTGCCGGGTGCTGCGGGCAGCCGGCGAGCGTGTGCTCCGGGCAACATCCATCCTGCTTCGACGCGACGCTCAGTTTCCAGGCGGGCCATTCGGACATACCTCCCGCGCCAGTGTTGCAGCTAAGGGAACCCGATCACGAAATCCTCACGGGACCTGCCATGAGCGCAAGGGACGGAGGAACGTAGACCATCCAGATTATACCATTACGTGGCAAGGGCCTCAAGGTCCCTGCGAACGATTTTGATGTGGCCACGGGGCAGGAGTTGCGGCTCAGGGCTCTCGGATGAGGAGATCGTCCAATTGCCGGATGGATGCCCGGCGGGTCTTTTGCACGGCAACCCGCCAGCACAGAGCGCGCGGCAGGCCCAGCAGCCCTGCCAGTTGGCCGCGGAGGCGGGCCCGGGCTGCCTGGCCGCGAACTGCGCCGAGGGCATCTCGAGATATGCGCCACTGGGCGCGCAGGATGCAGCCGACATATCGTTGCAGCAGAGGCGCCGGCATGTCCTTGGCGACAACCCATATCAGGTTGCGCCCGGTGAAGAAGCTGGCCAGGACGCCGCCTCCCGTGGCGCTGAGATGGTGGTAGAGACGGGCCCCCGGCGCGAAGACCGCGCCCCAGCCCAGGAGCTGCAGTCGCCAGGCGAGGTCCACATCCTCGAGATACATGAATAAGTGTTCGTCGAACCCGCCGGCCTCTTCCCAGGCCGCCCGCCGGTAGGCAACGCCGCCGCCGCAGCCGCCGAAGACGATCGGGCTCCGGTCGAACTGGCCCTCGTCGCGCTGCCACACGCCGCGGTTGCGGGGGACGCCGTCTATTCCCATGACGTCTCCCGCGTTATGAAACGTATCACGCCGGTCGTGGAGCAGCATCTTGCTGGCGATCGCGCCGGCCTGCGGGTTGGCGTCCGCCGAAGCCACGAGCGCGGCCAACCAGCCTGGCTCCGGTTCGGTGTCGTTGTTGAGCATGACCAGGAGCTGGCCGCGTGCCTGCGCCGCGGCCCGCGTTGCAGGCCGCAGCCAGCCCGCGGTTGCACGGCATGACCACCACCTGGGCTTCCGGGTAGTGCTCGCGAAGCAGCGAGGCGGTGCCATCGCTCGAGGCGTCGTCTACCACGATGATCTCGCTGGCGTGCGCAGGGTAGGTCTGTTGCCGCAGCGCTTCCAGACAGGCAACCAGCAAACGGAGCCCGTTGAACGTCGGGATGATGATGGTTACCGGCAGGTCGGCCATCCTGGCGCTCCTAAGAGGGGACAGGGAGCATAAGCAATTCCCTATGCCCCTTTCCCCTTCTCTGCCTGCAGCAGGCTGACGTATTCCGCCAGCGCTTCCTGCCAGTCCCGCGGGGTGATGCCGAGGGCTGCCGCAGCAGTGTTGGCAAGGATGGCGTGCAGAGGCGGCTGAGAAGGGCGCGGCCATTCCGAGCACAGGATGGGTGTGACCGGCATGTCTCTTAGCCCGGCGTAGTCGAGGATCGCCCGAGCGAACTCGAAGCGCGAGCAATACCCGCTGTTGGCCAGATGATAGATGCCGTAGTGTCCCGTGCCGGCGAGCTGTGCGATGCCCTGCGCGACGTCCGGGGCGTAGGTCGGGTTGCCGAATTCGTCGCAAGCCACCCGCAGCCCGCCTTGCCTGGCCGCGCCGTGGAGGATCTTGGTCACGAAGTTGACGCCGCCGGGCCCGAACAGCCAGGCCACGCGTACGATGTAGAAGCGCCGGCACAGGTCACGCACGATCTGCTCGCCGGCGGCCTTGCTGCGTGCATAGACGCTGATGGGGCAACAGGTTTCCCATTCGCGGTATGGCTCCCGCCGGCGGCCGTCGAAGACCTCATTGGTGCTGACATAGACCATGGCGGCGCCGCAGCGTTCGGCGCCCAGCGCCACGTTCTGCGTGCCCAGGGCATTGACCTGGAAGGCGCGATCGGGCTCTCGTTCGCAGCCATCTACGTCGGTGAAGGCCGCCGCGTGAACCACCAGCTCAGGGGCGAAGCCGGCGATGCGGCCGGCCGTTGCCGGCGCGGTGATATCGTCGGACGGCAAATCCAACAGGAGCAACTCCTGGCCGGCAAAGGCGCTTTGCAGTTGGCGGCCGAGCTGGCCGCTGTGCCCGGTAATCACGACACGCATGACGCGGACTCTCTCCATCAGAATAAAGGTGGGTGGCGCTGAAAGTGAAGCCTGCGCCCATTCTAGCATCGCGCGCGATGCCGTGCAAACCATGCTCGACCCCCCTCCCATTTTTCATCTTGCTCCAAGATGCATTTGCGCTTCCCCCGCCCGCAACGGCGGCGGGGCGGGAGGCTCACGAGCGGGCTTGATGCAACTGCCGGATGGCAGTACAATGGGCCGTGAGGTGGAACGATGCCAGGAGATACTCTGGAATTCATGCGTTCGGAGATGGAACAGCTCCGCGATGCCGGCCTCTTCAACACCATTCGCGTCATGGGGTCGCCGGCGGATGCCTGGATGTTGGTCGATGGGCGGCGCGTGCTCAACTTCTGCACCAACAACTACCTCGGCCTTGCTAACCACCCGAAGCTCAAGGAAGCCGCGAGGGCAGCGGTCGAGCGTTGGGGCGTCGGGCCGGCCGCCGTCCGCTCCATTGCTGGCACACAGGACCTGCATGTGGAGCTCGAAGCCAGGCTGGCGGCGTTCAAGGGGGTCGAGGCAGCGCTCTACGTGCAGAGCGGCTTTTGTGCCAATCAGGCCGCGATCCCGCCGCTGGTAGGGAAGGAAGACGCCATCTTTTCGGATCGTCTCAACCACGCCAGCATCATCGACGGCGCGCTGGCTGAGCGGCGCGCGCATCATCGTCTACGAGCACTGTGACCCCGAAGACGCCGAGGCCAAAATCCGCGAGAATATGCCCAGCTCCCGGCGCGGGCTGCTGGTGACCGATGGTGTCTTCAGCATGGATGGCGACATCGCGCCGCTGGACAAGCTGGCGGAAGTGGCGCACAGGCACGGCGTCTTGACGATGGTTGACGACGCGCACGGCGAAGGGGTGCTGGGCCGCGGCGGCCGGGGCATCGTGGACCATTTCGGGCTGCATGGCCTCGTCGATGTCGAAATCGGCACGTTGAGCAAAGCCTTCGGCGTGGTTGGCGGCGTCGTCGCCGGCAAACAGCTCGTCGTCGACTACCTGCGCCAGAAGGCCCGGCCCTTCCTTTCTCGAGCGCCGTGACCCCGGCCGATGCCGCTGCCTGCCTGGCGGCGGTGGATCTGCTGGAGGCGTCCGAGGATCGCGTGCGGAAGCTTTGGGAAAACGCCCGCTACTTCAGGGGCGAGATGCAGCGCCTCGGCTTCGACGTCGGCCACTCGCAGACCCCGATCGTGCCCGTAATGCTGGGTGAAGCCCCATTGGCCCGGGAATTCAGCCAAAAGTTGTTCGAAAACGGTGTATTTGCCATGGCCATCGGTTTTCCGACTGTACCGCGCGGTATGGCGCGCATCCGTGTGATGAACACGGCTGCTCACGAGCGTTCAGATCTCGATCAAGGGCTTGCCGCTTTCGCCAGGGTGGCCAGGCAAATGGGGGTGATCGCCTGACCGGGGCGCAACCTCACGCGTGCATGAAGAAATATGCGGTCAGAGCAAAGCCGATCACGATCACGAAGCGCCGCACGAGGAGAGGATCGATCCGCTGGGCGGTGTGGGCCCCGCCATAACCGCCCAAGATGGCGCCGAGGACCATCAGGAGCGCTTCCGGCCAAAAGATGGCCTTCGCCAGCATAAAGGCCACCACTGCTACCCCGTTGATCAAGACACTCAGCAACGTCTTGAGCGCATTCATGGCGTGAATGTTTTCCATCCCTGCCAGCGTGAGGCACGCCAGCATCACGATCCCGATCCCCGCGCCAAAGAAGCCCCCGTAGGTCGCGATCGCCAGTTGAATGGCCCCTAATCCGATCATTGTCACCCACGACGGCACCACGGTGCGCGCGGAGCGCCGGCGCAACCGTGCCGCCACAGGGCTGCCGAACGTGAACAGCAGGGTCGCGGTGAGCAGCAGAAAGGGCAACAGGCGAACGAATTCGGCCTCCGGCGTGCGGAGCAGGATCAGGGCGCCCAGCAGCCCGCCCACGAGGCTGGCGACCCCGAGAGTGACCATGACACGGCGTTGCGGCCGTGGCTCCCGGCGATAGGCGGCTACGCTTGCCAACGAGCCGGGCCAGAGCGCAGCGGTGTTGGTGGCATTGGCGTTGATGGCGGGAACGCCTGTTGCCATCAACGCGGGAAAAGAGATGAAGCTGCCACCGCCCGCGACCGAATTGAGCGCGCCGGCACAGAGGGCTGCCAGGAACAGCACAACGGAGTGCAAGAAGGTCATTCAGCGCAATCTCCAGGCGCGGCCGGGTGATGCCGGCAGGAATGGTGAGGCCAGGCGCAGGTTATCACAAAACGGTGGGATCATCAACCGGAGGGAGCTCGCCGGAGGAATCGGCTGTACGTCGGTATGCTCAGCAAGGAAGATGTGAAGCTTGTGCCCAACCGGGCTATAATGCCCATGCGTACCTTCTGCCATGTGACAACCCGGGGGGCATGCCTGGATGAAGCTACACTTGCTGCGCATCTTCACGGCTGTGGCCGAGCAGATGAGCTTTTCGAGGGCAGCCGAGGCGCTCTACATCAGCCAGCCTGCGGTGTCGAAGGCCGTGCGCGAGCTGGAAAACCAGCTCGGCCAGCCGCTTTTCGAGCGCGGGGCGGGAAAGCTGCGCCTCACCGAGGCCGGGGCGATGCTGGCCGAGCGCGGCCGGGCCATCCTGGCGATCGAGAACACCGCCGAGGAGGAGCTGCAGGCGCTGCGCGGCCTCCGGCACGGCGTTTTGCGCGTCGGAGCCAGCACCACCATCGCGGCCTATCTGCTGCCCCCGGTGATGGCGACTTTCCTGCGCAATCATCCAGGCATCGATCTGCGCCTGACGATCCTGAACACGCTTTCCATCGTCAAGCTGCTGCTCGATTATCGCCTGGATATTGCGCTGGTGGAGGGCCCGGTGGCCCACGCAAGCATCCGCTCGGAGGCCTGGCAATTGGACGAACTGGTGGTCATCGCCGCGCCCGACCACCCGCTTGTCTCACGCCCCGCAGGCGAAGGTATTCCGATCTCCCTCTTGGCCAACGAAATATTTTTGGTGCGAGAGCCCGGCTCCGGCACCCGCCAGGTGGGCGAGGAGGCGCTGCTCCGGCACGGCATACGGCTGGAGCGGACCGTCGAGCTGGGCAGCACCGAGGCCATCAAACAGGCGGTAGCGGCCGGCCTTGGGCTCGCCATCGTTTCCAAAGCTGCCATCCCCGATCAACTGGCCCTCGGCAAACTGGCCACACTACGCGTGCAAGAGCTGGTGATACGGCGGACCCTGACCCAGCTGAAACTCGTGGGCCGCACCCTGAGCCCGGCGGCCCGTGCATTCGACCAGCTGCTCACGCAGGCCGCTGCAGGCCAGGTTTTGCAGAAATCCTTATAATAATTTATGCTCGCTGCACGAGGTGCGACCTATGCCGAACGAAATCTCTACGACGCAGCTGGAAATGATGCGTGCCGGAGCGCGTAATGCTGTGCGCAATTGCATGGCTGTGTCAGGTCACGATCGTGTGTTCGTCATCAGCGATGATGAGACGCAGGCCATCGGGCGCTTGCTCTATGAGGCCGCGCTGGAGACGGGCGCGCCGGCGGCGCTCCATCTGCTCGAAGAGTACGGCGAGCGCCCGATCGTGGAGCAGCCTTCCGGGCCAGAGCATGCCGTCCTTGCAGAGGCCCCCGAGCGAAGCGATGGGCCCGGCACAAAAGGCCGGGAAGACCCGAGTACCGTTCGCCAGGCCGCGGGTTCGACGGCGGTGCCGGCGAGTTTGCGCGGGCAGCTGGCCAGCTTTCAGCCCACGGTCACCCTTTATGCCGCGGCGAGCCGTCCGGGTGAGCTGCCGTTCCGCATGGAGCTGCGGGGCCTCTTGTTGCAAGAGTTTCACGTGCGCCATGGGCATATGCCCGGCATCACGCCCCGCTTGATGTTGGAGGGGATGCGCGCCGATTACGATGCGGTGGCCAACATCACGCAAAGAGTCTATGGTATCGTGCGAGTCGCGCGTGCGATTCGCGTTACCACACCGGACGGGACCGACGTCACGGCTCAATTCGACCCCGCGCTGCGTTGGGTGCCATGCACCGGCAAGTACAGCCTGCCGGGCCAATGGGGTAACCTCCCCGAGGGCGAGACATTCACGTGCCCCCGCACCGTTGACGGCACCATGGTCGTCCATCTGCTCGGCGATTACTTCAGCGCCAAGTACGGTGTCCTCGCACAGCCGCTCGCCATCACCATCCGGGACGGGCTGGCCACGGACGTAGAGGCCCTCGCTCCCGCATATCGTTCAGGGTCCGCCCCGGGCGGGGCGACGGGCGAGAGCCGGGCCATCGCCGACGAACTGAAAGCCTATCTGGACTCCACGCCGAACGGGCGCCGGGCAGGCGAATTCGCCATCGGCACGAACGTCAGCCTCTCGGCGCTCTCAGGCAATCTGCTGCAAGACGAAAAGATCCCGGGGCTGCACATTGCCTTTGGCGATCCGTATCCGGCCGAGACGGGCGCCGATTGGACGTCAAAGGTCCACGTGGATGCCATCGCAACCGGTTGCACGATCATGGTCGATGGGCAGGCGCTGATGCGCGACGGGCAGTTTGTCGAACGGGGCTATGCGTTCTCGATGATAGGGTCAGTCCTGGTCCCCTTCTTCTGCGAAGCGCTCGACGAGGCTGCGTAACTCGCCGGGAAGGGTCTCGCGCAGCGCGGGGCACTCGGGGCCGCGCTGGATCAGTTCGCCGGCCGCGTTCCACACGCAGCTGCAGTTCTCGCATGTCCACCGCTGGTCGTCGCTGCTATTGAAGAGCTCGCCGCCGCAATGCACACACAGATCCTCGGGTCCCATGTGCTCACCTCCCGGCGCGCCGGCAGGCGCGCCCCATATGGCTTGCCGCTCATGGCACCGGCCTCAGCCGGGCTTAACCCCGCCAGCTGATCAACCCCATTATAGCATGGGCTTGCAACTCGTAAGCTCAGGCAAGGGCCACCTTGGCCCTTGCCTGTACCCCTAATCGTGTGCTAACATCAGGATCGGAAACGACGAATCTGGCGCAGGCATCTACGCCGCCATCCACAATCTGGAGAATCCAGGATTGCCATGCAGTGCCCCAACTGTAATACTTGGAACCCGGACGACAAGGTTGTCTGCTGGCGCTGCCAGGCCGAGCTGCCAAGGCCTGTCGAGAAGACGAAACGTGAAGCGCGGGCTTTCCTTGGTCTGCCAGCCTGGGCCTGGGCCGTCCTGGCTGCCTTCGTGCTGTTTTGGCTGATCAGCGGGATCGTGCCCAATCTCCTTGGCCACTGACCTCGCTGCCCTTTCCGGCCTTGCCAGGCCCGAACCGGCGGCGCTGGCGGAAGCCCTGTTGGCCTGGGCGGCTCCAGGTCGCCGCCTGCTTCCCTGGCGCCAACCGGCAGACCAGGGGGGCACAGGGGACCGGGAGCAGGAAGCCGAGACAGGGCCAGCAGGCCCCGGCGATCCCGCGATCCCTATCTGGTCTGGGTCTCGGAAATCACGCGGCAGCAGACGCAGGCCGCGAGTGTCGTCCCCGACTTTCAGCGCTGGCAGGCCACATCGGGAAATCGGGCCTGCCAGCGCTGAAAGTAGGGAACGACGCTCGCGGCCTGCGTCTGCTGCAGCATGATTTCCGAGACCCAGACCAGATAGGGATCGCGGGATGGCCGGGGGCCTGCTGGCCCTGTCTCGGCTTCCTGCTCCGGTCCCCTGTGCCCCCCTGGTCTGCCGGTTGGCGCCAGGGAAGCAGGCGGCGACCTGGAGCCGCCCAGGCCAACAGGGCTTCCGCCAGCGCCGCCGGTTCGGGCCTGGCAAGGCCGGAAAGGGCAGCGAGGTCAGTGGCCAAGGAGATTGGGCACGATCCCGCTGATCAGCCAAAACAGCACGAAGGCAGCCAGGACGGCCCAGGCCCAGGCTGGCAGACCAAGGAAAGCCCGCGCTTCACGTTTCGTCTTCTCGACAGGCCTTGGCAGCTCGGCCTGGCAGCGCCAGCAGACAACCTTGTCGTCCGGGTTCCAAGTATTACAGTTGGGGCACTGCATGGCAATCCTGGATTCTCCAGATTGTGGATGGCGGCGTAGATGCCTGCGCCAGATTCGTCGTTTCCGATCCTGATGTTAGCACACGATTAGGGGTACAGGCAAGGGCCAAGGTGGCCCTTGCCTGAGCTAGAGTTGCAAGCCCATGCTATAATGGGGTTGATCAGCTGGCGGGGTTAAGCCCGGCTGAGGCCGGTGCCATGAGCGGCAAGCCATATGGGGCGCGCCGGCCGGCGTGCCGGGAGGTGAGCACATGGGACCCGAGGATTTGTGTGTGCATTGCGGCGGCGAGCTCTTCAATAGCAGCGACGACCAGCGGTGGACATGCGAGAAATCTGCAGCTGCGTGTGGAACGCGGCCGGCGAACTGATCCAGCGTGGCCCCGAGTGCCCCGTGCTGCGTGAGACCCTTCCCGGCGAGTTACGCAGCCTCGTCGAGCGCTTCGCAGAAGAAGGGGACCAGGACTGACCCTATCATCGAGAACGCATAGCCCCGTTCCGCACAAACTGCCCGCGGCGAATCAGCGCCTGCCCATCGACCATGATCGTGCAACCGGTTGCGATGGCATCCACGTGGACCTTTGACGTCCAATCGGCGCCCGTCTCGGCCGGATACGGATCGCCAAAGGCAATGTGCAGCCCCGGGATCTTTTCGTCTTGCAGCAGATTGCCTGAGAGCGCCGAGAGGCTGACGTTCGTGCCGATGGCGAATTCGCCTGCCCGGCGCCCGTTGCGGGTGGAGCGTCCAGTTCCAGTTCGTCGGCGATGGCCCGGCTCTCGCCCGTCGCCCCGCCCGGGGCGGACCCTGAACGATATGCGGGAGCGAGGGCCTCTACGTCCGTGGCCAGCCCGTCCCGGATGGTGATGGCGAGTGGCTGTGCGAGGACACCGTACTTGGCGCTGAAGTAATCGCCGAGCAGATGGACGACCATGGTGCCGCGACGTTGCACCTAGCTCCTCTACCAGCCTCTTGGTCCTCTCGTTTGACTCGAGTATCCTTTTCAGCAGTGTTTTTCTACCAAGTATGAATGTCACATCCCCCTTCAACCTGTTCCTGGTTGACTGCAGGAGCCTGTCAGGTATGCCCGACAGAGGCAGCACTCCTATCGTGCTGTACTTCTGCGCCTGGCTCTTGCCGGCCTCTACGAAGTCCTGTTTTTGACTTTTTGTGAGCATATCATCATATAAGCTTGAGGGGCTTACCCATCGTAAACTTTACAAATACAGACCTTAAGTGCTGCTTCCCGACTTTTTTTACCACCGAGTTTATGACCTCGTCCACGTTCGCTGCAAGTTCATTGACATTCATCTTCTCAGTGCCGACCATGCAGTGCACTGTCGGAAGGTTCTTGCCCTTGTTCACACGTACGCTCTGTTCATTGTCGGTCCTCCTTAGGAACCGGTACTGAAGGTACTGTTAGAAATACTATCCCTTATCTTCACCCTATGAAAGCGGCTTATGCACCGCGCTTGATAAAAAAGTCCCGCAAATTATTCTGTGGGACTTCTGCGTGTCCATATAAAAAGTAAGAGGAGAACGTGGAAACTCCGCTTACTTATCCA
>CAWEHT010000341.1:0-8703 GCA_963808455.1 uncultured Chloroflexia bacterium
CATTGGCTCAAGGGATAGTGGATGCGGATTCCTCACTATGCTGAGCTTTGCGTGCCTCCTGCAGCCGTGAGATCATAGACGGGGAGACCCCTGGTCTGGGCTGTGATGGCAGCCTGAGAAAGACCCTCTTCGAAGCATGCTTGTGCACATTTGCAAGCAGAGCGTGCCTCTCCTGGTCCATATCCACCTGTACGTTGGCTATTCATAGAATATACCAATGGCGTGTGGCAGTTCTCTTCGCAGAATATGCGCGGATATGCTTTTAAAACCGCGTTGGCAAGCCTTTGCGTATTCTGGCCATATATACGGTGAGCCAATCCTTCAGTTTGCTCAATCGCTGTAACCTAAGCCTACACATGCACGCCAAATGCCTGGACGTGTCTCATCGCATGATACAATGCTGGCACTCAGGAACTGAAGCTCAGATAACCCTGCTGGGCTTTCAAATTCGGGGCCAGGCTTTAATCGGCTCATCGTGGCGCCTGCAGGGCCGTCGCAATGGTGCACGGCTGCTGATCCTGGGCCGCTTCTGGACAGTGTCGGCGTGTGGAGGGTGACCGGATTTGGTGCTGGATCGCAGCATCGCTGCGTCCATGTCGTTGCACACTACGGTGCCCGTGTGTCTTGCCTCGGCAGTCCCCGGCGGGCGAGCCTGCCCGTGTCGGCATGGGTCTCCCTGCTGGCCGACATTCCCCCGCCTGGCCGAAGCTCCGCCGTGGCCGCCTCTAGGGCCGTCGGCCTAGCGCGGGGAGTGGGTGATCTGCTCGGCAACGCCCACTCCACGCACTCCTGAATGTGGCCGCTCCGGCTGTTCCACGATGCGATCGCCACTCAACCTGGCGTGGCAGGATCCCTCTTCCAATGGGGCCCGGCTGATTTTGTGGGGCCACCTCTGGTGCGGCAGCCTCATGGCTGCGTGTGTGGCCGGGTTGGGCCACGCCGTCGCTGCCTTGGCTGGCGGTGTCGGGGCTCTATCAACTGGCGCAGCACGCGCTTCGGCGCGGAGACCGGCGGCATCGCTGGGGCGCGCGCTTCCTGGGCCGCGCGGCCCGGCCTGGCCGAGCAACCGGCAGGCTGACGGGAGCGCGCCCATGGCCTGGCTTTTCTTAGGCCTGCTTGTGATTGGAATCGCGGCCAGCCGGTCACGAGTGGTATCGAGATGGGGCGGCGTCGGCAACAACGATGGTCGAGGTGCGGGGCCGCTCACCCACCATGTACATGGGCGGACCTCCACCTCACCTCGGTGATCGAGCAAACGCCGATCACCCTCGGCGAATGGGCCTTTGGCAAGCTGAGCCCGCAGGTGCGGCTGTCCGCCTCCAAGGAGATCGTGCCTCCAGGCACAATGCTCCAGCAGCAAGCCAAAGCTGGGGCTGTCCTCCAGGATTGAATCGACGAGCACGCCCTTGCCAACGGCCGGCACATGGAAGCCGCCATCCGCAACCCGGCCACGGTCGCCGCCACCTCGCTTTCGTCCAGCATCCGGAAGCCAGCGCGGGCTTGCTGCTGGAGCGTTGTGCCTGGAGGCACGATCTCCTGGGGCGGCAGCAGCCGCACCTGCGGGCTCAGCTTGCCAAAGGCCCATTCGCCGAGGGTGATCGGCGTTTGCTCGATCACCGAGGTGAGGATGAAGGTGCCACCATGTACATGGTGGTAAGCGGCCGGCACCTCAACCATCGGTTCTACCGAGAGCGCCACCCCGGGCATCTCGATGCCGCTCGTGACCGGCAGGATGCTGGCCGAAGCGATAAGCATGCCAATCACAAGCAGGCCTGCAAACGCCAGAAGCCAGGCCGGCCCCATGGGGGCCGCGCTCCGGTCGGCCTCTGCCGGTTTGCTGGGCCAGGCCGGGGCCGCTCGCAGCCCCAGGAACGCCAGAGCAGCGAGCGCCAGCGAGATGCCGCCGGTCTCCGCGCCGAAGCGCACGTGCTGCGCCAGTTGATAGAGGCCCCAACCGGCCAGGCCGGCAGCAACGGCATAGCCCAACCCGGCCACGACGCGCGCAGCCATGAGGCTGCCGCACGCCCCAGAGGTGACCCCGCGAACCAGCCGGGCCCCGTCGAAGGGGTAGCCCGGCGCCAGGTTGAGTGTGGCGATGGCGGCGTTGAACAGCCCAAAGAAGGGAGCGGCCACATTCAGGAGTGGGTTGAGTTGGGCATTCCAGAGCAGATAGCCCGCTCCCGCCAGCGCCAGGCTGGCCAACGGCCCTGAGGCGGCCGCGGCGAACTCGCCGCCAGGGCGATGCTGCGGCCGGCCAGGCCTGTGCAGCGTCTCCGAACAGGTAGAGGGGCAGGCTGGCCGGCCGGGGACTGCCGAGGCAGCGCGCGGCACCGTAGTGTGCAACGACGTGGAGAAGCAGCGATGCTGCGATCAGCACCGCCAGAATCCCGGTCACCTTCCACACGCCAACGGTGTCCAGGAAGCCGCCCAGGATCGGCACATACACCATTGCGACGGCCCAGAGGCAGGCCGGCGCCACAATGAGCCAATTTAAGCCCAGCCGAATTTGAAAGCCCAGCAGGGTTATCTGAGCTTCCCGTCTGAGTGCCAGCATTGTGTTCATGCGATGCAACACGTCCAGGCATTTGGGATGAGCATAGTGTAGCTTAGGTTGCACGATTGGGCAACTGAAGGATTGGCTCACATATATGAATATTATGGCCAGAGATGCGCAAAGGGCTTGCCAAACGTGCCATAAAGGCGTATCATCCGCGCATATTCTGCGAAGAACTGCCACGCCATTCATATATATGAATGGCGGGCGGCTGGCATCGCCAACGTAGGATCGGTGCTATGGACCAGGAGAGGCACGCTCTGCTTGCAAATGTGGCAAGCCTATACTTCGAAGAGGGTCTTTCTCAGGCTGCCATCGCAGCCCAGACCGGCTATTCCCCGTCTATGATCTCACGGCTGCTGACAGAGGCGCGCAAACTCGGCGTCGTCGAGATCCGCATCCACTATCCTTACGGCCGGCGTGTTGACCTCGAGCGCCAGCTCCAAGCCTTGTTGGGTGTCAAGAGTGTCCGGGTGGTCGTCGTCGAGGGTGATGACCCTCGACGGGTCACGCGGCAGTTGGGCAATGTGGCCGCCCAGCTACTTGGTGAGCATGTTCGCAACGGCATGACCATCGGCGTGGCTTGGGGCGCCTCGGCCTATGAGACGATCAATGCGCTTCGCCCTGGCCCTATTTCCGGTGTGCATGTCATCCAGATGATGGGCTCGCTCGCCGCCAGTGACCCCTATCAGGACGGCCAGGAACTCGCCCGCCACCTCGCTCGCAACTATGCCGGTCATTTCACGACCTTGCCCGCCCCGCTCTTCGTGGACAGCGAAGCGACGCGCCGCTCGCTGGCGCGCGATTTGCAGATCCTCCGCGCGATGGAACAGTTCCAGCACATCGAGCTGGCTTTGATGGGCATCGGCTCGCTGGACCCTGAACGTGCCAGCCTGGTGCGCGCCGGCTACCTCAGCGTGGCGCAGGTGGAACAGCTTCGACAGTTGGGCGCCGTTGGCGATGTTTGCCGCGATCCCCATCGACGAGCGCGGCGGTGTGCTCGACGTCCCGTTAACCAGGCGCATCGTGGGCATCGATGCACCCACGCTTGCCGCGATCCCCTTGAAGATCGTGGTTGCCGGTGAGCGGTACAAGGTGCAGCCCATCATCGGCGCCTGCCGTGGCGGATTCGTTGATTTCCTGGTGACCGACGAAGGCGCGGCGTCCGGGATCGTCGAGCGCCTGAACGCCGAAGCTGCCGGCGGCAAGGAAGTGCCCGCCCCTGCTCTGCCGGCGGGGGAAGCTGCCCCGTCCTCCGGCTCGTGAGAGCCACGGGGGCAACATTAGGCCTGAGAAAACCTCTTGATAGCGGGCGAGCCAGCGGGCCGCCGCACCCGGGGCCGAAGCCACCGGGCTGAAAGGACGAAACCCTGGCGGGCTGGCGACCAGACCTAAGCCATTCGGGCTTGGTTTTCTCAGCCCAATCCCTTCAGGGTCGAGCGGCAGCCGTCGGGGCCGGGCCTCTTCAATTAGTTTCTTAGCCTTGGGAAGGAAAAGATGACCTCTGCCGGAATAGCGATCATTTGCTTGCTGGCTTTTGTCTGGCTCGTGCAGTACGGGCTGACCTATCTCCAGATGCGCCGCTACTACGGGCGCCTCGCGCAGTTGCGCCGCCTGGGGCTGGTGTCGGTCGGCATGGCAGGATCGGTGTACAAGCGTCGCCAGTACGCCGTCCTGGTTGTGAATCGCAACCAACAGATCGTTTGCGTCGAGCAGCTCTCGGGCTGGACGGTCCTCGCCAACCTCAGGCCGGTGCCCGGGCTCGCGGGTCGGCCGGTCAGTGACCTCACAGATGACAGCATCGAGTTGCCTGTTTCGAGGAAACTCCTGCTGGCTTTGCGCGACGCGGTCAAGCATTATCGTGATGCTACCGCGAAGGCTGCTGGAGATGGGTCGGCCCAAAGCGCTGATCGGGCCGACCCTGCCGCCACGGCTTTGTGACATCCAGCCGGGAGACCGACCACGAAAAGGGGGGCCGGGCGTCAAGAAAGGAGTGGTATGACATAATAATCTCCGGATGGTTGCAATGATGCTAGCTTTCGGAAAACTCAGTGTAAGGAGAGACTCACAATGGTCCAGGCAGCAATATGGTTCATCGGTCTGTTTCAGTCAGGCGCCTCGTATTTCACCGGCCTGGTGACCGGGATCATCCCGCTGGTCATCGTGCTGATGACGGCATTCAATGCGGTCGTGGCGTGGATCGGCTCTGAACGTGTTGAACGGTTTGCCAATTTCGCTTCGCGCCCCGGCGTGGCCTACCTTCCGTTGCGCTACATCGCGCTCCCCATCGTCGCCGTCTTCGTGCTGACGAACCCCATGGCCTACACGATGGGTCGGTTCCTGCCCGAGAGGTACAAGCCAGCCTTCTACGATTCGGCTGTATCCTTTGTCCATCCGCCCCTGGGTCTTTTCCCCCACGTGAACCCGGGTGAGCTCTTTGTCTGGCTCGGCATCGCGGCCGGCGTGCAGAAAGCCTACGGCGATGTGGCAATGTACTCTCTAGCCGTACGCTACCTGTTGGTCGGGATCGTGGTCATCTTCATTCGCGGCATCTTCACCGAACGCATCACGGCGATCCTGTGGGCACGGCGGACAGCGGAGACGGCAGCGGCGGCTGGTGAAGCAGCGGGCGCGGCAGGAGCAGCATCATGAACGGCATCACTGGTTTTCTCGAGCGCATCGGTCGGGGGGCCGGCAGGGTTGTCGGAACACTCTATCAGGCTGGTCGAGATTCGGTCGACCAGGTGTTGAAGAACATCTTGCCGTTCATGGCGTTCATCTCGTTCGTGGTCGGCGTCATCTTGAAATCAGGTCTCGGCACGTGGTTCGCCAAAGCCCTGTCACCGCTGGCAGGCAATCCCATCGGCCTGATCGTGATGAGCCTGATCGTCGGCTTCCCGATCTTGTCGCCTATACTCGGGCCCGGCGCGGTCATCGCGCAGGTGATCGGAACGCTGTTGGGGACCCTCTTCGCGACCAAGGCATTACCATACGCCTTGGCATTGCCAGCGCTCTTCGCCATCAACCCGCAGGTGGGTTGCGACTTCATCCCGGTCGGCCTGGCGTTGGGCGAGGCGGAGCCGGAGACGGTCGAGGTCGGCGTGCCGGCCGTCCTGTTCTCTCGCTTTATGACGGGACCCATCGCCGTGATCATCGCTTTGGTGGCATCGATTGGCATGACGGCTTGAGGGTTCGAGGGTCCGCTGGTCGGCTGCTGGTGGTCGGCCGGCATTCGGCGAGCGCCAACCTGGGACCAGGGACCATTCGCTCAGGCCGCATAACTCATGGGCCATCAGGCCGGCCTCCGCTGCGAGGCGGGGGCCGGTGCCGGTGGCCCCTCTCCAAGAACTGTTGGGAGGGCACATGGCCGAAGAGAAGCATTATCACAAAGTACGGATCAAGAAGGGCCCCAAGGGCTGGGGTGGGCCACTGGTGATCCAGCCTAAGCCCGGGCGTGACCTGATCTACTCCGTGACAGGCGGTGGTATTCATCCCCTCGCTCAGCGCATCGCCGACCTGTCCGGCGGAACGCCATTTGACGGCTTCAAGTCAAAGGCCGGATTTGAGCAGATCGCGGTGGCCATCATTGACTGCGGCGGGACGGCGCGGGTCGGTGTGTATCCGATGAAGAAGGTCCCAACCGTGGACATTTACCCCACCAGCCCGTCTGGCCCGCTATTCCGCTTCATTACAGAGGAATTGTTTGTTTCGGGTGTACGGCTGGAAGATGTTGAGGTCGTGGGCTGAGCAAGCCCAGGCCGGAGGTGCGCGCCGCCGCAAGACAAGCGGCGCGCACTGTGGGACATCCTGAGCCTGCCTGAGGAGGCTATCCGGCCGTAGACGACCCGACATGCCGGCGCAGCGCGCGGCGGGCGTTGGCGATCATAGGGCAATCTGGCTTGCAGCGAGGCACCGATCCAGAAATAGGCCTTTGCTTTCTATTCGCTTGTAGGCAACGGTGAGGAAGCAGGCCGCTGTGGGGTGCAATGGGCTCAGGCCAGTTATGGCGCGCTCTGGACGAGGCAGAATATGGTGAAGTATCGCGGTCAGTTCACACGCATAGGGCCGTTGGTGTCTGAGTTCGTGGAGAACGGCATTTTGGTCCTGTTTGGGGAGAATGCCCCCGAAGAGCTGGCAGAATTCGCGGTGCTACACGATGGTAAGGCGTTGACGGGGATACTAATGCCAGGGGACCGGATCAACATCGACCAGGATGCCTTTGCCGTGCTGGCCGTCGGTGAAGTGGCCAACGCGAACCTCGCAAATCTGGGGCACCTTGTGCTGAAATTCAATGGGCTCACCGATCCAGAAATGCCGGGGGACGTCTGCGTCGAGGCCAGACCCTGCCCGCGTTCAAGGTCGGGAGCAGCCTGGTCATAACGAGCTCGAACGGAGAGGAGTGAGTTTCATGTCGCTGAAAGATGCGCTGCGCGAATACCAGCGTACTGCTGATGCCCCGATCAGGATTGGATTGATCGGTGTAGGTCAGATGGGCACCGGCCTGATCAGCCAAATCGAGAAGATGGAGGGGATGCGTGTGGTGGCCTGCGCCGACGTGATGCCGGGCCGGGCGCAGGCGGGCTACCGCGAGGCCGGCGTCGATCCTGCCGTGGTCGTTGGGGAGGATCACGATCCCGAGGCTGCGGGCAAACGAATCCGACAAGGAAAGAGGGTGGCCAGCCAATCGCTAGCGCTCGTGCTGGGCATTCCCGAAGTTGACGTGGTTGTCGAATGTACGGGGGTGCCCGAAGTTGGTGCCGTCGTCTGCCATGATGCGATCATGGCACGCAAGAATGTCGTCAACATGAGCGTGGAGACCGACTGCACGGTGGGCCACTACCTCTCCGCGATGGCGCACGCCGCTAGAGTGGTCTATACGCTGACTGCTGGCGACGAGCCGGGAGCAATCAAGGAGCTGTACGATTTCGCGGATGCCCTGGGCTTCGAGATCATTGCGATTGGCAAGGGTAAGAACAACCCACTCGACACTTCCGCCAACCCCGATACTGTTGGCGCGAAGGCGAGGGCGCAGAATATGAGCCCCAAGATGCTGGCGTCCTTCGTCGATGGCACGAAGACCATGGTCGAGATGACGGCGGTCGCCAACGCGACGGGCTATGCGCCCGACCTGCGCGGTGGGCACGGCCCATATGCCGATGTGAGCGATTTGCCGAAAGTATTCGTCCCTGCGGCCGACGGCGGCGTCCTGAGCCAGAAATGTGTCGTCGACTACGCGGTAGGGGGCATCGCGCCGGGTGTTTTCGTGATCATCAGCACCGACCAGCCCAAGATCATCGCCGATTTGAACTATCTTCATTTGAACGGGAATGGAAAGTATTGGGCCCTGTATCGTCCATACCATCTTGCCAACCTGGAAACCCCCATCTCGGTCGCGCGGGCCCAGCTCTATGGGGAAGCCACCCTCAATACGATGCGTCCGCCGGTGGCCGAAACGAACGCGATGGCCAAGCGGGATTTGCACGCCGGCGATAGGATCGACGCGCTTGGTGGTTTCACGGTCTATGGGTCCATCGAGAAGGCCGTTGTGGCCCGCAAGGAGGGCCTTGTGCCCCTGGGGCTGGTCGTGGGCGCGACGGTGTGCCAGGAGATTCGGCAGGGAGAAGCGATCCGTGCCGACCAGCTGCACCTCGACGAGAATCAGACAATCGTGCACCTGCGGCGATTGCAGGACAAAATGGTCGAAGCCGAGGCCAAGGTGGCCGAGGCGCAAACCGCCATCGGAGAGCCTGTCCTGCCTCAATAAGCATCTTTCGAAGTTCTCGAGTGACGAGGCCGTGGCATGTTTTCCCCCAGACTCCTGTGGCGAAAACTGCGAGGGACGAATTTGGAAAGGCGTAAGCGCGGGCCGGCAGGCGGTGCTGGTTCCTTCCCGAGTTATTGGGCACAAAGCGAGAGAACGCATGCTCACGCGACTGGTCCGGATCTCGACCGAGATGGTGGATTTGGTCAATACAGGACGGAAGACCGATCGAAAAACACGCGAAATCCTGGTGCCTCGCCAGGTGCGCCAGGCCCTGATTGAAGTCGCTGCCGGGGCACACCGAGCCGGCCTCTCCGCAGCGGGGCTTAGCGAAGTCAGCGGCCGGCTTGCCGGCGCAAAGTTCGCGATCAACGGTCTGAATACAACA
>CAWEHT010000342.1:0-6753 GCA_963808455.1 uncultured Chloroflexia bacterium
AGGTCGTCAAAACCGGCGCGCGCCTGCCCGGCCCGCAGCGCTTCCAGCTGCACGCGGGCTGCTTGCAAGTAGCGTTGGGCGCTGCCGGCAAAATCCTCTGGCAGCAGCCCCGAGCCTTCGCGAAACAGGAATTTTCAGCCGTCACCGGCGAGATCGGCCCACCCGGTGGTATGGCGACGCGCGCGAGGTCGGCGGACACGAAGACCAGCTCGCTACGCCGGACCAGCCTGGAGATCTGCTCGGAGCGATCGTATAGCCGTCGCTGACGACGATGGCGCCCTTGCACCAGGCCATGGCACAGTTCCTGGACGCGGAACGCATCGGCGCTCGTCTCGTAGAGCACCGGTGCCAGCTGCTCGGCGATGACGGGCACGCCGCCTTCCACCAGGCGCCACAAATACACGGTCTCACAAGCACGGGCCAGATCGGCGAGGACCAGCTGGTCGGCTTTCCGAACCGGCGCGTCGCTCGACGCCTGGCCTCCGGCAAAAGTCAGGGCGTTGCTCATGACCAGCAGCCGGATGATGTCTGGGACGGCGATCTTGGGGGTCAACGCGTTCTGCGTGTCATAGCGGTCCTTCAGCAGGTTGACCGCCGCGTTGAGCGAAATCGGTTCAGGGTGGGCCTGCAGGGTCGCGATGAAGCCCTCCAGCACCTGGGCGCGTGTGGCCTGGTTGACCACGCGGATGTTGGCCTCGCGGAGGAAGCTGCGGTAACGCTGGCTCAGGTCGGCGGAGGGCTTGCTCGTTGGGGGCGGCACCGAAAGGGCTACCGTAGCAGCCTGGGCCTGCTCATGCTGGCGCAAGCTGACATAGAGTTGCAGCCCGTCTTCCTGGATACTGATCAGCTCGCGCTGAGCCTCCAGGAACGCCCGAAATTGGGTAAATCCGTAGTTCGCCTCGTTGAAGGAAGAATCGAGGGCCAGCATGATCTGCTTCAGGCGCCCCGCAAACACCGGACACTCGCCCTTCTGTTCGGCCGCCACCAGCGCCCGCCGCAGCAAATCGCGCGGGTCAGGCAGTTGCAGCTCGTCGGCCAGGTCGGTGACCTCTTCCACCACCAGCGTCTCATAGAAGATAAATTCGTCGCAGGCCCGGCGCAACAGGTCGCTGGTGGCCGAGCGCAACCCGATGCCGATCGTGTATTTGCCGTAATCGCGGAGCTTGTGAATCAATTCAGTGAAATCGCTGTCGCCGGAAATGATGGCATAGAGGTCAATGTTGGGTCGCTGTAAAGACGGTTTCCAGAGCATCGATGGCCAGCCTCACGTCGGCGCGGTTCTTCTGCTGCATGCCGACTGAGTAGAGCTGAAAGAGGTCAACGCCATTCTCCATCATGGGCCGGCGATAGCGATGGAAACGTCCCCAATCGCCATAGGCCCTCT
Source organism: uncultured Chloroflexia bacterium (assembly GCA_963808455.1). Lineage (GTDB taxonomy): Bacteria > Chloroflexota > Anaerolineae > CG2-30-64-16 > CG2-30-64-16 > CAWEHT01. The sequence continues at coordinate 1,385 of CAWEHT010000342.1, forward strand.
TGATGAGCAACCGACCCCGCGTGCGCAGGAGATCTAATACGCAGTTGATGTCAAAGTCACCGAAATTAGCCTCGGCTGAAGTGGCTACATTCTCGAAATCCATGAACACCGCGATTTGCGGCCCATTGGTGCGTATATCCATCTGTGAACCTTTGTCCTTTTGTGTGGTGCGATCTAAGGTAAGGTTCTGGTTCCTCGCGTCCAGAACAAACGTTGCCGAACTGCACCTGGCCGATCGGCCTGGGTTTGTGGCCGGCCGGGCCCCGCCCGCTTTCCCTCCGATCCTGCCTGCCAGGCCACCCGGGGAAGACGGAAAGAGGGGCGTTGCCCCTCTTTGGCTTTTGGCCTTTTCCCCCGCACTGGCCTTTCAACTGTCGGTGAATTTGGGTTGGCGTTTTTCCGCGAAGGCCGTTATGCCCTCGCGGGCATCGTTGCTGGTGAATAGCCGGCCGATCACCTCGATTTCGACCTTCAAGCCGTCGTCGATGGGCATGCGCAAGCCATTGACGACGGCATCCAGGGTCGCCTTATTGGTCAGGCTGCTCTTGCCGGCAATTCTCTTCGCCAGGCCCACGGCCTCGTGAAGCACCTGCCCGGCGGGCACAACTTTATTGGCCCAGCCGATGCGAAAAGCTTCCTGGGCGTTGATGAAGTCGCCCGTGAGGATCAGCTCGATCGCCTTGCCCGGCCCGACCAGACGCGGCAACCTTTGTGTGCCGCCCCAGCCGGGGATGATACCCAAGTTGCTCTCAGGCTGGCCGATGCGGGCGCGATCGGCCAGAATGCGCATGTGGCAAGCCATCGCCAGCTCCATGCCGCCGCCCAGCGCCAGGGCGTTGATGGCAGCGATTACCGGCTTGGGGCCGCATTCGATCTTGCTGAAGAGATTTTGGCCCTTGCTGATGAAGTCGCGGCCCGTCGCGCCGTCCGTGCCGAACGCCGCCATCTCGTTGATATCCGCGCCGGCTGCGAACGCGAACTGTCCGGCGCCGGTAATGACGATGACCTTGACCTGGTCATTGGCGATCATCTCGTCAAATGCCGCTTCCAGATCGTCGAGCGTCTGGCGGTTGAACGCATTCGCCGGTGGATGGTCTATGGTCAAGATCGCGACCCGATCCTCGATCGCCGTTTTGACGTTCGTGTACTCGGCCACCAAAGGCTCCTTTCAGATCTGCCCGGCAAGCGTCGCGCCCCGCGACCTTCCGGACCACGGCATTGGGCGCGATCCTCGCGCCGCGCGTTCTTCGAGGCACCGCGCCGCCCGTCCGGCCAGGTCACGCGTATTCGCTGAAACCTCGCCCCACCTTGGCGCCGAGGTGACCGGCCCTCACATAGGTCTTGAGCAGCTGAGCCGGGCGGAAACGCTCGCCGTACTTGGCGTGAAAGTCTTGCAGCCCACTCAGCACCACGTCGAGGCCGATCTGGTCGGCCAGGCCGAGCGGCCCGGTGCGCTCCCCCTTGTGGCTCATGCCCAACCCGGCAATTACGGCCATATCGATATCCGACAGGGCTGCTACGTGTTCTTGCAAAGCCAGGACCGCCTCGTTGATCATCGGATACACGAGCCGTTCCACGCAGAATTCGCTGCTCTCCGGCTTGGGGTAGCTTGCGATCAGTTGCCTGACCGGTTCGTCCGGCTCGTCGCCGTAGCTGTAGAACCCCTTGCCGACCTTTTCGCCCAGCCGTCCGGCAGCCACCAGCCCGGGGATCAGCGAAGCGCCGGCCAGGCGCGGGCCGTACTCGTTGGCCAGGTATTCGCCTACATCAGCACAGACGTTGACGCCGAGCATATCCATCAGCGTGAACGGGCCCATGGGCATCCCGAACTCGACCATAGCTTCGTCGATCTGCGTGGCCTCAGCAGCGCCCTCTTGCAGGCACCAGGCGGCCTCGTTCAAGTAGGGCATCAGCAGGCGATTGACCAGGAACCCCGGGCACTCGCTCACAAGCACGGGGAGCTTGCGCAGCGATTCGGCGAACATGACGATGTCGTCGATCGTTGCCTGTGTCGTGTCCAACCCTGGGATGATCTCTACGAGTTTCATCACGTGAGCCGGGTTGAAGAAGTGCATGCCGATCACTTTGCCCGGGCGGTTGGTGGATGCCGCCAGCTCGCTGATCGAGAGCGCCGAGGTATTCGTGGCGAAGATTGTAGTCTCGGGGACCTTGCTTTGCAACTCGCGAAAGACGGCCTTCTTGACGCCCATGTTTTCGGGCACGGCCTCCACGACCAGATCCACATCCTCGAAACCTGCGCAGTCAAGGGCGGGCTCGACAAGCGCCAGCCGGTTGGCCATCTCGCCGGCGTCCATCTTGCCTTTGTCCACACGGTTCTGGTAGATCTGGCGGATGGTGCGCATGCCTTTGTCGAGCATGCCCTGGTCGACATCTTTGAGCACCACCGGCAGGCCGCTATAGCTGATGACCTGCGCGATCTCGGCCCCCATCGTCCCGGCGCCGATCACCCCCGCTTTAAAGATGTACATGTCGCTGGTCTCCTTTGAATGTGCGGGCTACACGCGCTCCACTACGATCGCACCGCCTTGCCCGCCGCCCACGCACATGGTGGCCGCTCCCAGCCGTCCGTTGCGCCGCTTCATTTCGTGCAGCAGAGTGGTCACGAGGCGCGCACCGGTAGAGCCCACCGGATGGCCCAGCGCGATGGCGCCGCCATTGACATTCGTCTTCTCCCACTCCCAGCCGTGGCCTTCGTCGGCCATGCGCTTTCCCACTGCCAGCACCTGCGCCGCGAAAGCTTCGTTGATCTCCACGAGATCCACCTGGTCGTAGCTCACCCTGGCTCGCTCCAGCGCCCTCGGGAGCGCCGTGGCCGGACCGATCCCCATATATGCCGGGGCGACCCCCGTATAAGCATAGGAGATGATGCGGCCCAGCGGCTGAAGTCCCAAGGCGCCTGCACGTTCAGCCGTCATCACCAGCATGGCTGCCGCACCATCGCTCATGGGGCAAGAGTTAGCCGGCGTCACCGTGCCCTCTTTCTTGAAGACGGTGGGGTAAAGAGCGGCCTTCTGCACGGTCAGGCCGGGGTTGATGCTCTCGTCCTGGCTGATGGTCTCCTTGGCCACCTCCTGGCCGGCGGATTTCTTGGCCACCTCGACGGGGACGATCTCATCCTTGAACTTGCCTGTGCGCGTGGCAGCGAACGCCTTCTTGTGACTTTGCACGGCATATTTGTCCTGATCCTCGCGCCCGATCCCATAGCGCTCCGCAACGTTTTCGGCTGTGCCGCCCATGATCAGGTTGCACGTGGGGTCGGTCAGCCCCTCCCAGAGGGCGTCAGTCAGCTCGGAGTGTCGCAAACGCAGGCCCCAACGGGCGCCCTTGAGCACATAAGGGATCTGGCTCATGCTCTCGGTGCCGCCGACCAGGTACATCTCCCCGTCACCCGCCTGGATCGCCTGAAAGGCGCTGGTGATGGCCTGGAGGCCCGAGGCACAATTGCGCTGCACGGTGAAGGCGGGGACGTGCTGGGGGATGCCGGCGTAAAGCGCGCTCACGCGGGCGATGTTGGCTGCCTCCGAGGGCTGGCCGATGTTGCCGAAAATCACTTCGTCCAATCCCGCGGGGTCTATGCCGGTGGCCGCGACAACGCAACGGATCAGCGTCTTCGCCAGGTCGTAGGCCGGCACGGTGCGGAGCGCGCCGCCAAATGAGCCGATGGCGGTGCGAATCGGGTTGACGATGACAACTTCCTTCAAAATAGACCTCCCTGTACCCGGGTGCGTTGCAGAACCGTCAGTGAGAGCCGTCTGCCCGGCACCAAGCTCCAATTACGGCCTTCAGAACATGCGCGGCGCTCAGGAAGCATCTTCAGGCCGCGAAGCCGCCGCAAGGGCACTCCGCAAGTCATGCGGTCCCCGCAGGGCGTTCGCTGTCCGCGGTGATGCCGCGGAGGAACAGGTCGATCGCAGTCTGGTAAAAACCCTCCACACCGCCCGGGAAGGGCGTGCGGCGGACGGGGTGCGCCACCAATGCGAGAGCGCCGTTGAGCATGGCCCACAGGACGCCTGCCACCTGGTGGGGATCGCCGGCGCGGAAAGCGCCCAGCTCGATGCCGTCGGCAACCACCGAGCTCACGATCGCCAGCGCTCGCCGGCTGTGGGCCAGCAACTCGTCATGCAATTCGGGCGGGATGCCCTGTTGGAGCGAGCCGTCATCGTAGGCCGTGAGCAGACGAAAGTAATCGGAATCATTCCCGGCGAAAGCCAGGTAGGCCTCTGCCATAGTGCGAAGGCGTTGTTCAGGCCAAAGCACGGAGCAGTTCTCGCTTGCAGCCCTGAGCTGTGTGCCCAGGCAGGCGAGCCCTCGCAGCGCCAGCTCGGCCAGGATGGCTTCCCTACTAAACGTTACTTTACCGGAACGCGAGCTTTCTGTCAATAGTTGCCTGAGATTTGTGACAAACCCGACGACGCGGCGCCTCATGATTTGCCCAGCTTAGGCCGGATCAGCCCCGCCGTAAAGTGGGGCATCTCACGATGTTTTCGGGCGCTTGCTTTTCGACGAGCGGAAATGGTACAATTTTTCCCATGCCAATCGAGCTCCTCGCCCCCGCCGTAGCAAACCAGATCGCCGCCGGCGAGGTCGTGGAACGTCCGGCATCGGCCGTCAAGGAGCTCATCGAGAACAGCCTGGACGCCGGCGCCACCGAATCCGCGTCGAGGTTCGCGAGGGCGGGCGCCGGATGATCCACGTGCAGGATGACGGCTGCGGTATCCCTGCCGCCGAGACCGGCCTGTTGTTCCGACGCCACGCCACGAGCAAGATCAGCCGCGCCGAAGACCTGGACCACCTGGCGACATTGGGCTTTCGCGGCGAGGCGCTGGCCAGCATCGCTTCCGTAGCGCAGGTCACGCTCCTGACCTGCGCCGTGGTCCGAAAACGTGGGCACACTGGTGCGCGCCAGCGCGGGCAAGACGGCGGGCGCGAAGGCCGCGGCACCGCCCCTGGCACTGTTATCACCATCGAGCACCTGTTCGCCAACGTGCCGGCCCGCCTGAAGTTCCTGAAGCAGCCGGCCACCGAGACAGGACGAGATCCTGCAGATCGTGTCCCGCTACGCGCTGGCTTTTCCTGAACGGCGCTTTAGCCTCTCCAGCGACGGGCGTCTCCTCTTCCAGTCGACGGGCAGCGGCAAACTCCACGATGTGCTGGTCAAAGTGTATGGGTTGGATGTAGCACAGCAGATGCTGCCCCTGGTGGAGGGGGTGCCTGAGGACGGGGCAGGCCCGGCGGCAGAAGTGCCGGGGGATGGAGGCATTTCGGCGGCAGAGGTGCCGGGGGATGGGGATATTTCGGCGGCAGAGCTGCCCGCGGCCCCGCTTTCTGAGCCGGGCGAACCGGCGCGT
>CAWEHT010000343.1:0-41093 GCA_963808455.1 uncultured Chloroflexia bacterium
CAAAACATCCCGCTGAAATTTTCAGAGAAGGCAAGGCTGCTAAGAATAATATGCAAGAGATAAGGATGGCCGCTAGCAATTGCACTAGAATTTCCAGAACCAACCGTATCCGTAGCGATAATTTTCATTTCACGGTGTTGATTAAGTTCAGTAGCCTGATGAAATTTGGCGGTTTCATATTTTTCACCGCTAAAAGTGCGTACACCCAGCCGACTGGCGTCCTGGTGGACGGCCCCCCAGCCTTCCGTGCCCCTCGGGGCGGCCATGCAGTCGGCCGGCGGTGCCCTCCGCTTCCTTCAGGCAGACCCAGGCCTGGCTGTCGGCGATGTGTCGGCCGCCTCGCGCGTGACCACATCGAGGACGTCCTCGATGAGTGCCGTCAACGTCACGAGCCGGCTGATCGCCTGCAAGGTGACCATTTGTTCTTGCGAGCTGGCCTCGCCGTAGAGCTGCGCGTTCTGGATGCTGTGCGAAGCGATGTGGCCAGGGCAAACACCAGTTCGCCCAGCCGGCCGCGCGCCAGGGCGCCGGCCTGGCCAGAGCCGACGATGAGCAGGGCAAACGGTCCGGACGCGCTGCACACGGGATATAGCAACATGCTGCCGCTGCTGGTATCCCAGTTGAACTCATCGGAGCGCGTCCGGCTCTGAGCCGCGAATCCTCGATGACTACCGGTTGCCGGCCCACCAGGGCACGGGCCATGGCACCCAAAAGCGGCACCGGGTACTTGTGCCCATGTAGGGGAGCCGCGACCTCGGGCGGCAGGCCGCGGACGGCCGCCACAGCGACCAGCCCGAGCTCGCTGCGGCCCGTCAGGATCACCACGTAGGAGATGCCGCCGAGCCCGGAAGATCGCCTCAGCAGCGGTCTGAGCGGATTCTTCGAGGTCGAGGGTGCGGCCCAGCTCGGCGCTGGCTTCGAAGAGAAAGGTCGACCGCCGGGGCCTGCTCACGCAGCGTGTCAGTCTGCTGCCTGACTTGCTTGGCCATGCGTTCCAGAGCCGGGGTGAGGACGAAGCAACTGGCCGATGGCCATGGGTGGCACTGTGTGGTCAGACTCGCTAACGTGCCATGCGCTGGCACGCTTCCATCAGACCTTCGCACCGGCTGGAGCGCTGGGCCGGTCAGCTTGGAGGTCAGCGCCAGGACCACGGCCGCCCCGGCCAGGACGCAGGCGAGGAACACCGCCTGCCACCTCCAGATCAGGGCGCGGACAAGGGCTGCCCGAGCGCCAGAGGGTGGACTAGCCCGGTTCGGCCATCGAACGCGATCGGCGCGAGCGGCACCATAGGACAGGTCGCCACCGACCAGCACCTGCTGATCGGTGGGCAGCGGGGACGGCCCATTGACATCCCCGTGCGCCGGTGCCAGGGGCCGAGGGGCCGAACTTTTGCCCACCCGCCTCGACCGCCCCACTAGATTGGCTGCCCGGCCAAGTCGTAAGCGGGAAGCGAGCCGTCCAGAGCACCGCTGACCCCCTGGAAAGCGTTCTGCACGGGCAACCCGGTCACGACCAACCCCTGCACGGTGTTGCTGCTCACGACGGGGCCCCATGGTGCGTAGAAGGATCGCGCCCATGGCGCGTGCCGACCATGCCCACACTGAGCGCCGGCCTACTCAGGTTGCGCAGCATGCCGCGCCACACGATCTCGACCGTGGGATCGGAGACCAGCTGGGCGCCCAACCGGCAGGCATCTGGCGGTCGGCCCCGACATCGAAACTGATGACGGACCTCCAACGCCGGCACGGAGCTGATGGTCTGGATGCCCAGGCCCTGCGCCAGGACGGCCAACTCCGGCCAACCGTGAAGGTTGGCTGCCGGCCACAACGCCACGGACGGCCGATAGCCCGGCGGCACGCTGTGTCACCTGCGCCATGGCCCTGCCCGCTCGGCGATCACGCTGGCAGCCACAGCGCTTTCCTTGTGTAGCGGGTCAACCTGGACCTGGGTCAAGAGCTGATCGATCAGTGCGGTCCCGAATACAGTGGCGATCACGGCCAGCACGAGCGTCGCCCCGACGATGGGGACGACCAGCCATCGACGCAGGCTCTGCCGCAGCCAATCCAGATCGGGCTTCGGGACACGAACAAATGAATGAAACTCCTTTGCTGCCGATCAGCCGTGTGGTATAATTTTGCGGATGGATTCAGACCCTATCGTCTTGCTAGTCGATGATGAGCCGGATACCGTGCGCCTGGTGCGCAAGATCCTCCAGGCAGATGGCTGCCGCATCCTGGAAGCAGCGGACGGCGAACAGGCCCTGGCCACCTACCGCAAGACGCCGCCTGACCTGATCTTGCTGGATATCATCCTGCCCGCGAAGAGATGGGCTGGACATCCTCCGCGAGATCCGTGCGCAGGATCAGGTTACCGGTATCATCATGGTCAGCGCCTTGACCTCGGAACGCATGACCATCGACGCCATGCTCGCCGGCGCGGACGACTATATCAGCAAGCCGTTCCCGCTCCGCGAGATCGGGTGCGCATCCGCCAGGTGCTCGAAGAAGGCAACGCTGCGCCGCGAGAACGCGGTCCTCCAGGCCGAGCTGAACCGGGCCAACGCCCGCATCCGTGAGCTGCTGGAGCGTTTCATGCCGGCGCAGGTGATGGCCGAGTTCCTCCAGCGCCCGGAGCCGCCGGCGCTGGGCGGCAAGCGCCAGGAAATCACCGTGCTGTACGCCGACGTGCGTGGCTTTACGCCGGTGGCCGAGTCGCGCCCGCCGGACGAGCTGGTCGAGATCCTGAACGGCTGCCTCCAGCTGGCTGCCGACGCCATCCAGGCGCACGGCGGCACGCTCGATAAATTCATGGGCGATGGCGTCATCGTGCTCTTCAACACGCCGGTCCCCCAGCCCGACCACGCTGCCCGCGCCGTGCGCGCTGCCGTCAACATCGTCAAGGCGTTCCGCGAAGGAGCCACCCCTGAACGATCCTTTGAGGTCGGCATCGGTACCAATTCGGGCCGACATGGTAGTGGGTACATCGGCACGTGGCCAGAACCAATACACACTGCAATCGGCGACGCCATGAACCTGGCTCAGCGGTTGCAAGAATTGGCCGCGCCCAGTGAAATCTTGATTGGGCATCGGACCTGGGAACTGGCAGGGTGAAGACCTCATCGCCGAACCATGCGGATCAGTGCAGATCAGAGGCCGCAGCGCAGCTGGTCGCTCCTTATCGGGTAAAGGAGATCAGCCCTGCCGAAGATCCAGCGCTAGTGCAGCGGCCCTAGCGTATCCACGAGCACACATTATACCATGACAAACAGAGAGACGAGAGGCTCCAATGGCTCTGTCGAGAAGGCTGGCTGCCGGTGCGCGTTGAGCCTGGCCTGCCTCACTTAGGCCACTGCGGCGGCACGGCAAACGCCCAGGCGGCGGAGCCGAGGATCGTCCAGGGCGGTGCCACGAACCCCCGTGGGGGGCCTCAGGAACTCAGCCTGCAGATCAGCCACGCCGGGGCCGGGCCGCAGCCACCGGCACCAAGGCCAGCGGCAGGAGGGGGCGCCTGCTCGCTCGCTCCGGTCGCCACGGCTGCGTCTGCAGGCTCCTCGCCGGCAACGGCAGGCGCCGGCGTGCCCGTCGGCTGCGGCCCGGCCCCGGCGTGGCTGATCTGCAGGCTGAGTTCCTGAGGCCCCCCACGGGGGTTCGTGGCACCGCCCTGGACGATCCTCGGCTCCGCCGCCTGGGCGTTTGCCGTGCCGCCGCAGTGGCCTATGGTCAGGCAGGCCAGGCTCAACGCGCAGGATACGGCAGCCAGCCTTCTCGACAGAGCCATTGGACCTCTCGTTGCCAGCGCTGTATGTCCATGGTATAATGTGTGCTCGTGGATACGCTAGGGCCGCTGCGCTTGCGCTGGATCTTCGGCAGGGCTGATCTCCTTTACCCGATAAGGAGCGACCGGCTCGCTGCGGCCTCTGATCTGCACTGATCCGCATGGTTCGGCGATGAGGTCTTCACCTGCCAGTTCCCAGGTCCGATGCCCGATCAAGATTTCACTGGGCGCGGCCAATTCTTGCAACCGCTGAGCCAGGTTCATGGCGTCGCCGATTGCGGTGTAGTTCATCAATTGTGGCGTCCCGATGTTGCCCACTACCATGTCGCCCGAATTGATACCGATGCCGACCTCAAAGGATCGTTCAGGGGTGGCTCCCTCGCGGAACGCCTTGACGATGTCGAACGGCAGCGCGCACGGCGCGGGCAGCGTGGTCGGGCTGGGGGACCGGCGCGTTGAAGAGCGCGATGACGCCATCGCCCATGAATTTATCGAGCGTGCCGCCGTGCGCCTGGATGGCGTCGGCAGCCAGCTGGAGGCAGCCGTTCAGGATCTCGACCAGCTCGTCCGGCGGGCGCGACTCGGCCACCGGCGTAAAGCCACGCACGTCGGCGTACAGCACGGTGATTTCCTGGCGCTTGCCGCCCAGCGCCGGCGGCTCCGGGCGCTCAAGGAACTCGGCCATCACCTGCGCCGGCATGAAACGCTCCAGCAGCTCACGGATGCGGGCGTTGGCCCGGTTCAGCTCGGCCTGGAGGACCGCGTTCTCGCGGCGCAGCGTTGCCTTCTCGAGCACCTGGCGGATGCGCACCCGCATCTCGCGCAGCGGGAACGGCTTGCTGATATAGTCGTCCGCGCCGGCGAGCATGGCGTCGATGGTCATGCGTTCCGAGGTCAAGGCGCTGACCATGATGATACCGGTAACCTGATCCTGCGCACGGATCTCGCGCAGGATGTCCAGCCCATCTCTTCGCGGCAGGATGATATCCAGCAAGATCAGGTCAGGCGGCGTCTTGCGGTAGGTGGCCAGGGCCTGTTCGCCGTCCGCTGCTTCCAGGATGCGGCAGCCATCTGCCTGGAGGATCTTGCGCACCAGGCGCACGGTATCTGGCTCATCATCGACTAGCAAGACGATAGGGTCTGAATCCATCCGCAAAATTATACCACACGGCTGATCGGCAGCAAAGGAGTTTCATTCATTTGTTCGCGTCCCGAAGCCCGATCGTGGATTGGCTGCGGCAGAGCCTGCGTCGATGGCTGGTCGTCCCCATCGTCGGGGCGACGCTCGTGCTGGCCGTGATCGCCGCTGTATTCGGGACCGCACTGATCGATCAGCTCTTGACCCAGGTCCAGGTTGACTCGCTACACAAGGAAAGCGCTGTGGCTGCCAGCGTGATCGCCGAGCGGGCAGGCGCCATGGCGCAGGTGACACAGCGTGCCGCCGGGCTATCGGCCGTCCGTGGCGTTGTGGCCGGCAGCCAACCTTCCACGGTTGGGCCGGAGTTGGCCGTCCTGGCGCAGGGCCTGGGCATCCAGACCATCAGCTTCGTGCCGGCGTCGGAGGCTCCCGTCATCAGTTTCGATGTCGGGGCCGACCGCCAGATGCCTGCCGGTTGGGCGCCCAGCTGGCTCTTCGATCCCACGGTCGAGATCGTGTGGCGCGGCATGCTCGGCAACCGGGGCTCGGCCGGCGCTCAGGTGGGCATGGTCGACGCGCCATCGGGCGCGATCCTCTACGCCGTGGGCCCCGTCGTGAGCAGCAACACCGTGCAGGGGTTGGTCGTGACCGGGTTGCCCGTGCAGAACGCTTTCCAGGGGGTCAGCGGTGCTCTGGACGGCTCGCTTGCCGTTTACGACTTGGCCGGGCAGCCAATCTATGGGGCGGTCGAGGCGGGTGGCCCCGAGCCCGGCCCCTGGCCCCTGGCACCGGCGCACGGGGATGTCAATGGGCCGTCCCCGCTGCCCACCGATCAGCAGGTGCTGGTCGGTGGCAACCTGTACTATGGTGCGCTCGCGCCGATCACGCTCGATGGCCAAAACCAGGGCTACGTCGCCCTCTGGCGCTCGGCAGCCCTTGTCCGCGCCCTGATCTGGAGGTGGCAGGCGGTGTTCCTCGCCTGCGTCCTGGCCGGGGCGGCCATCATCCTGGCGCTGACCTCCAAGCTGACCCGCAGCGTGATCCAGCCGGTCGAAGGTCTGGTGGAAGCGGCCGGCGCCATGGCGCGCGGCGAGTATGAGCGCGCCGTGCCACCCATGGCCATCGGCCAGTTGTCCATCCTGGCCCATGCTCTGGAACGCATGGCCAAGCAAGTCAGGCAGCAGACTGACGCGCTGCGTGAGCAGGCCCGGCAGTCAACCTACCTCTTCGAAGCCAGCGCCGAGCTGGGCCGCACCCTCGACCTCGAAGAATCCGCTCAGACCGCTGCTGAGGCGATCTTCGGGCTCGGCGGCATCTCCTACGTGGTGATCCTGACGGGCCGCAGCGAGCTCGGGCCGTTCACTGCGGCGGCCGTCCGCGGCCTGCCGCCCGAGGTCGCGGCGCAAGTGCATGGGCACGAGTACCCGGTGCCGCTTTCGGGCGTCATGGCCCGTGCCCTGGTGGGCCGGCAACCGGTAGTCATCGAGGATGTCGCGGCTCAGAGCCGGACAGCGCTCCGATGAGTTCAACTGGGATACCAGCAGCGGCAGCATGTTGCTATATCCCGTGTGCAGACGCGTCCGGACCGTTTGCCCTGCTCATCGTCGGCTCTGGCCAGGCCGGCGCCCTGGCGCGCGGCCGGCTGGGCGACCTGGTGTTTGCCCTGGCCAGCATCGCTTCGCACAGCATCCAGAACGCGCAGCTCTACGGCGAGGCCATCCGCTCGCAAGAACAAATGGTCACCTTGCAGGCGATCAGCCGGCTCGTGACGTCAACGGCACACATCGAGGACGTCCTCGATGTGGTCACGCGCGAGGCGGCCGACATCATCGGCGACAGCCAGGCCTGGCTCTACCTGAAGGAAGCGGAGAGCACCGCCGGCCGGCTGCATGGCCGCCCGAGGGGCACGGAAGGCTGGGGGGCCGTCCACCAGGACGCCGTCAGCTGGGTGATGCGGGCCGGGCAGCCTATTTTCTTCAACCCGGCCCTGTCGCTGGTGGGCAGCCCAATCCTCGTGCACAGCGGGCCGGCCATGTGCGTGCCCCTCGAAGCCGAGGGCGAGACGCTGGGCGCCATGATGGTGGCGAGCCGCAAGGCGCAGCGCGCTTTCGTCGAGGACGACATGATCGTGCTGCGCACCCTCGCCAACGCTGCCGCCGCAGCGCTGCACACGCGGATCTTGGCCCAACGCTTCGCCGGTGGCTACCTGGAGCTGGCCCAGGCCTGGGGCTCCCATGCCGGCGACCGGATCGGGCTTGCACCTGGACATGCTCACCGGGTGGCCCAGAACGCCGCTGCCATCGCCGTTGCCGCTGGCCTGCCGCCCGATCTCATCTCGGCGCTCCAGGTAGCAGGCTACCTGCATGACGTCGCAGGTGACGGCGCGGCCGAAGACACCCAGCTCTACGCCGCGGCAGACACGGCGCCCCATGCCAGCGCAGGCGCCGATTGGCTGGCCCGCTCGGGCCTGGACAGCCGGGTGGTGACCCTGGTGCGCTTCCATCACACGGCCCGGCCCGACCTCTCCCTCACCGACGCAGACCTCGGCCGGGCGGCAAGTGCCCTGGTCCTGGCGCATGCCGTGGATAACTGGCTGGCCGGCAGCCCGACGCAACCGCCGTTGACAGTGCCGCAAGCCCGCGCTCGCCTGGCATCCGCCTCCGGAGGAGGCCCCTTCGCCCCTGCGGTCGTCGAAATTTGCTGCAGCCTCTTGGACGAAAGGCGGTGGGCCGTACCCTAAACGCAACCTGATCGTCGTATTGGGTGTCAGAGTTCGCCCAGGAGGCAGCATGTTCCAGCGTCATCGCAACCTAACCCACCATCTTGGTCGTCCGGCTTCTTTCGTCTGGCAGAGCCACCTCGGGCTCTGCGGCCGGTCCCTGCTCGCGCTGATATGCCTGATCGTGCTTGTGTTGGGCAGCCTCCCTCTGTCTCCGGTGGTTGCCAGGGCCGCGCGTTCACTCTGGCCTGACGGCGCACCAGCGTATCAGTGGGACTCGCCGGACCAGCAGCCGGCCGCCCTTGTCGGCTTCGACGCCGACGTGTATGCAACCACCTATGTAGTGCGCCGCGGGGATAACCTGACGAGGATCGCCCGGCGATTCGGCACCACCGTCGGCGCGCTGGCGGCCGCCAACCACCTCGCCAGCCTGGATTTCGTCTACAGCGGCGAGCGCCTCATCATCCGCAGCGGCGCGCCGGCCCCGGCCGTGTCCTCGGCGCCCGATCAGTCCGCTGCGCCGCCCCCGGCCGTGTCCTCGGCGCCCGATCAGTCCGCTGCGCCGGCCCCGGCCGTGTCCTCGGCGCCTGATCAGTCCGCTGCGCCGGCCCCGGCCGTGTCCTCGGCTCCCGACCAGGCCGTTGCGCCGGCCCCGGCCGTGTCCTCAGCCCCCGACCAGGCCGCTGCGCCGGCCCCGGCCCCTGCGCCCGTGGCCGCGCCGACGACGGGCCGTTGGATCGACGTCGACCTGACGCATCAAGTGCTTGTGGCTTACGAGGGCACGACCCCTGTTTTCACTACATTGGTCAGCTCAGGCCTCCCCGGCAGCCCGACCGTCATCGGCACCTTTCACATCTACGTCAAGTACCTGTTGACGTTGATGGTCGGTCCGGGCTATTACCTGCCCAATGTGCCCTACACCATGTACTTCTACCAGAGCTATGGCATCCATGGTACTTACTGGCACCACAACTTCGGCCATCCCATGAGCCACGGCTGCGTCAACGTCAGCACGCCTGACGCGGCCTGGCTATATGGCTTCGCCAGTGTTGGCACACCTGTGGTCATTCACCAATGATCGGGAACCGGGATGAAATGCTAAGGGCTCGTGAAGGAATAACTTCCCGAACCTGTCATCCTGAGGCCGGCTCCCTGACCGTGCTTAACGACTCAACGTGTCAGGCCGAAGGATCCGTGCTGCCTATGCTGGGCACAACGGATGCTTCGCTGGGGTCCCGCCGCGGCGCTGGTTGTCTCGTCCACCCGCTCAGCATGACAGCAGCGGAAGTTATTGTCTTACAGATCCTAATGGTCTGAGGCCCGCAGCGCGCGACGGCTGGTCAGCTTGCGTGCCAGGTGGGGCTCCTGGTCCAAGAGCCTTTGGATGCCCTCCACCAGCGATACCTGTGGCTCGTACTCCAGCAGGCTGCGTGCCCTGGTGAGGTCTGCTACCAGGCGCGGCAGGCCGCCACTCATCTTCGAGTTGGCGAGCACTTCTGCCGGCAGCCCGGTGACGCTCTCCAGGGTTGTGATCAGGTCGTTGATACTCGTCTCGACGCCCGACCCGATGTTGATGATGGAGCGGCTGACGTTGGGCGCGGCCGCGGCGGCCGCCAGCGCGCGCGTGACGTCGTCGATGAACACGAAGTCGCGAGTTTGCGTGCCGTCGCCAAAGACCACCAGCGACGCGCCGTTGAGGATGTTCCTGAGGTAAAGCGGGACGACCGGGGCGTGCGCAGGGGCACACGTTGGCCGGGCCCGTAGGCATTGAAGATGCGCAGGACGACCGTCTCGATGCCGTAGAGTTCGCCGAGGGCGAACACGTAGTACTCAGCCGCCAGCTTGCTGACGGCGTAAGGGACGCTCGGATGCGGCCAGCTTGCCTCGTTCACCGGCTGCGTCGGCTGCGGCCCGTAGACCGTGGCGGAGGAGGCGAAAACCACGCGGCGCACCCCGGCGTCGCGGATGGCCTCGGCCAGGCTGACCGTCCCTCCAACATTGACGTCGTTGTAGTCGCGTGGGTAGAGGATCGATTCGGGCACGGAAACGCCGCGTGGCCAGGTGGAAGACGCAATCCACGTCTTGCAGCAGCGTCCACAACTTGGGCCGGTCGCGCACATCACCACGCGTAAAGAGCACGTCCGGGTGAAGCCTGCTGGGGTCTGCGGCGCTCAGGTCATCCAGGACCCGCACTTGATGGCCCTGCTCGGTCAGGAGGTTGGCCAGCGCCACCCCAATGAAGCCTGCCCCGCCGGTAATCAGACAGCGCATGATTCTCGTCGCCCCCTTTTCCCCTTGCTGCGACTACAAGTATAACACACTCCATGCTATACTCTCACAATCCGTTCTAAATGTGATCGCCATGGAGAAGGAAATGCTTAAGACCCGTAACTGTGGCAACATCGACCTGCACCAGGTTGGGCAGAAGGTCGTCCTGGCCGGCTGGGTGCACCGCCGCCGTGACCACGGCGCCCTGCTTTTCCTGGACCTGCGTGATCGCTCGGGCATCGTGCAGGTGACCTGCAATGCCCAGACCGCGCCGGAGGCACACGCGGTCCTGGCCGCCGTGCGAAACGAATACGTCATCCAGGTGGAGGGAGAGGTCCTCGCACGCCCGGCCGACCTCATCAATCCCAGGATGGCGACGGGAACGGTCGAGGTCAGCGCCCAGGCGGCACGCGTGCTCAATGAATCGCGCAACCCTCCTTTCTACGTCAGCGAGGATTCTGAGGTCGATGAGGCGTTGCGCTTGCGTTATCGCTACATCGACCTGCGCCGCCCCGCGATGCAGCGCAATCTGATTCTGCGCCACAGGATCGTGAAGCTGATCCGCGACTACCTCGACTCGCGCGACTTCCTGGAGATCGAGACGCCCATCCTCATCAAGAGCACGCCGGAAGGCGCGCGCGACTACGTCGTGCCGAGCCGCGTTCACCCCGGCAGCTTTTATGCGTTGCCGCAATCGCCACAGCAGCTCAAGCAGTTGCTCATGGTCGCCGGCTACGAACGCTATTTTCAGATCGCCCGCTGCTTTCGCGATGAAGACTTGCGGGCCGATCGCCAGCCCGAGTTCACGCAGCTCGACCTGGAGATGTCCTTCATCGAGCGCGATGACATCCTCGAATTGATCGAGGGGCTGTTCACGGACCTGGTCGAGACCCTCGGCCAGAAGCCCATCGCCTGCAAGCCATTCCCGGTGCTCACCTACGATGACGCCATCGCGCGCTACGGCTCTGACAAGCCCGACCTGCGCTTCGGGATGGAGTTCAGCGACCTGAGCTCGCTCGCCGCCGAGAGCGATTTCCAGCTCTTCGCGAGCGCCGTGGCGGGGGGCGGGCAGGTGAAGGCGATCGTGGCGCCCGGCTGTGCCGGCTACACGCGGAAGCAGCTCGACGAGCTGGGCGAGCTGGCAAGGCGCTACGGTGCCAAAGGCCTCATCTGGGTCGCCCGGGGGCCCGAGGGCGTGCGCTCGTCCATCAGCAAGGCGGCCCTGGAGCCGCTGCAGGAGGGCCTCTTCGCCGCGACCGGCAGCGGGCGTTGGCGACCTGGTGCTCGTCGTCGCCGATACCGGCCGCAACGTGGTCGCCAACGCCTTGGGGCAGCTGCGCCTTTCCCTTGGGCGCGCGCTCGGCTTGATCGACGAAACGCACTATGCCATCTGCTGGGTGGTTGATTTCCCGCTGCTGGAATGGAGCGCCGAGGAGCAGCGTTGGAACGCCATGCACCATCCTTTCACATCGGCCCGCGATCAGGACTGGCCATTGCTGGAAACCGATCCGGGCTGCGTGCGCGCCAAGGCCTACGATCTGGTCCTGGATGGCTGGGAGATGGGCGGGGGCAGTATCAGGATTCATCGCCGCGAGCAGCAACAGGCCATGTTTCGGGCCCTTGGCATCAGCCCCGAGCAGGCGCAAGACCAGTTTGGCCACCTGTTGGAAGCTTTCGAGTACGGCGCCCCGCCGCATGGCGGAATTGCCCTGGGCATCGATCGCATCGCCGCGCTGATGGCCGGACTTTCCAACATCCGCGAGGTCATCGCCTTCCCCAAGACGGCCTCGGGCACCGACCTGATGTTCCGCTCTCCGTCGCCCATCAGCGAGGCCCAGCTCCGCGAGCTGCACCTCACCGTGAGGGAGTAGGGCACGGGGAATCAGGGACTATCTGCACACTGCTGCCAGGAAGAGCGCGTATAGGCCATCGAAGACCTGAATCGTGAGCACGTTGGACGCGGCCCGGTAGGCCGCGCTCATATAGCCCCAGCTCGCAGTGGCACCGGTGTTGGTTACGATGTCGCTGCCGGCATTCCGCACGGCCCTGCGCCCTTTTCCGGCTCCCGCTGCCGGCGCCTTCGGCGGCTTTCGCGGTTGGGATGCGCTCGCCGCCGCCTGCCCCGCGAGCCCACGGCGGAC
This sequence comes from uncultured Chloroflexia bacterium, assembly GCA_963808455.1. Lineage (GTDB taxonomy): Bacteria > Chloroflexota > Anaerolineae > CG2-30-64-16 > CG2-30-64-16 > CAWEHT01. The sequence continues at coordinate 12,041 of CAWEHT010000343.1, forward strand.
AAGGGCCTGCGCGTTCGGCAGGCTTAGCTGCCGGGCTGCGCCCCCCGTCGGCGCGGTGAAAGTCGCGGTGACGGCTTCATCCTGCGTCATGGTCTCGACAGTCTGGGTGAGGATGCCGGTGGCGTCGCCGCTCCAGCCGGTGAAGACGAATCCGGGGTTGGCCTGGGCCGTCAGGGTGACCTGGGTGCCGGGCAGATAATAGTCGCCGCCGCAGTTGGTGTCGGGCGGGGGCTGGGCCGAGGCGGTGCCTTCGCTGCCGTCGGCCGGCATGGTGGCCAGGCTGAGCTGATAGCAGAGGCTGTAGTGGGCGGTGGCCGTGGCCCCGGTGGTGGTCAGCGCCAGGGTGATGTTGGGTGTGCCGGCGCTGAGCGGGCTGGCGCCGGTGGCCGTCCAGTGGGAGAAGGCGGTATAAGTGAAGGGGAGGCTGGAAGTCAGGGCCACCTGGCTGTTGGGCGCGTAAGTGAGGCCGCCGCCGGGGCAGTCGTGGGGCGTGGCCACGCCGGCGCTCGCGGCGCCGGGTGGGTCGACGGCCGTCGTGACGGCGACGCAGCCCAGGAAGTTGGCGGTTGCGGTATAGGGCTGGCTCAGGCTGACGGTGGTCTGCGTCACCTGGCTCAGGTTGCCGCTCCAGTCGTCGAAGGCGAAGTTGGCCGCCGGCTGGGCGGTGAGCTGCACCTGGGTGCCGGGCCGGTAGAGGGTGTACGCGCCGCCGCTGGCCTGGCAGTTGGGCTCCGGATCGGCGAGCACCTGGCCGCCGTCCCCCGGGCTGGCCTGGGTGGTCAACGCCACGCAGGCGGCAAAGGTCGCCGTGATGTTCACGGGGCCGGTCACGGACACGGTGGTTTGGGTCAGGCTGCTGCTGGAGTCGCCGCTCCAGCCGGTGAAGGTGAAGCCCGGGAGCGCTGTAGCGGTCAGGGTCATGGGGGTGCCGTAGGCGTAGAGCCCGGAGGGTATGGTGCAGGTTGGCGGGCTGGCGGCCACGCTCCCGCCATTGGTCGGCGCCACTTGGGTGGTTAGCCCGAAACAGGCCACCTGGAAGTCGGCGCCGGCGCTGCGATCGGCATCCATGGTGAGGGTGACCTGTGTCCCGGTGCCGCTGGCGTCGCCGCTCCAGTGGACGAAGACGAAGCCGGTGTTGGCACCTGCCGTCAGGGTGACCTGGGTGCCGGGCAGATAGTAGTTGCCGCCGCAGTCAGGCTCGGGCGAGGCCGAGATGCTGCCGCCGCTGCCGTTGGCCGGCACTGTGGCCAGGCTGAGCCGATGGCAGAGGTTGTAGTGGGCGGTGGCCGTGGCGCCGGTGGTGGTCAGCGCCAGGGTGATGTTGGGTGTGCCGGCGCTGAGCGGGCTGGCGCCGGTGGCCGTCCAGCGCGAGAAGACGGCATAGGTGAAGGGGAGGCTGGAAGTCAGGGCCACCTGGCTGTTGGGCGCGTAAGTGAGAGCGCCACCGGGGCAGTCGTGGGGCGTGGCCACGCCGGCGCTCGCGGCGCCGGGTGGGTGAACGGCCGTTGTGACGGCGACGCAGCCCAGGAAGTTGGCGGTTGCGGTGTAGGGCTGGCTCAGGCTGACGGTGGTCTGCGTCACCTGGCCGCTGGCGTTGCCGCTCCAGTGGTCGAAGGCGAAGTTGAAGCCGGGCCACGCGGTGAGCAGCACCTGGGTGCCTGGATTGTAGAGATCGGTCCCGCCGCCCTCGCAGTTGGGCAGCGGGGACTCGAGCACCGTGTTGTTGTCGCCTGCCGGGCTGGCCTGCGTGGCCAGCGCCACGCAGGCAGCAAAGCTGCCGATCACGGTTTCATCGCCGTCCATGACGATCGACCCAGGATTGTCCGGGCTGCTGTTGTTGCCGGTCCAGGCCCAGCCCTGGAAAGCATAGCCTGCGGCCGAGGCTGCGCTCAAGGTTATCTGCGTGGCCGGTGGGTATGTGCCGTTGGCGCATGGGTTATAGTTGTAATACGGTGGCAGCGTGGCGCTGAAGCTTACCGTTCCGGCGCTCGTGGGGTCTGCGCTGGTCGCCAACGCATAGCACATGACCGGCACCTGGCCCTGGAAGATGGCGTACAGGGACTTGGCATAAGGGCTCGTGTCTGTATCCATGACGATCTGGACCGGGTTAGTTGTGGTGCTCGCGACGGTCGTCGTCAGCGGGCCGATCCAGGACAGGAAATCGTGCCCCAGGACCGGCGTGGCCGTCAGCGTCACCTCTGTGCCCGGCACGTAACGGTCGCCGCCACAATTGGGGGCTGGGCTGGCGCTGACGCTGCCGTAGGATTCTGGCACCGCGGAGGTCGTCAGCGTCTGGCAGGTGCTGTATTCGGCCGTGGCCGTCACGTCGTCCGTTCCCAGCTGCAGGGTCGAGCTGGCCGAGGACGGCGACCGCGGCGAAAGGCCCCCGGTCGCCGTCCAATGATCGAACAAGTAATATGGGCCGGCCGAGGTGGTGGTGAGGGCCACGGTGCTGCCGGGCGCATACTCGGAGCCGCCGCCCGGGCAGTCGTGGGCCGTGGCCACGCCGGCGCTGCCGGCACCGGCCGGCTCGACCGCCGCCGTGACGGCCACGCAGCCCTGGAAATTGGCGGTGACGCTGGCGCTGGCGTCCATGATCTGCACGGTCTGTGTGAGGCTGCCGCTGGCGCCGCCGCTCCATTCGTCGAAGGCGTAATTCGTGGCCGGCCTGGCGGTCAGCTGGACGCGGGTGCCGGGGTTGTAGAGGCCGCCGCCCTGGCAGTTGGGCGCCGGGTTGCTGCTGACGGTGCCGCTTCCAGAGGGGAGGGCGCCGGTGATCAGCGGGAAGCAGGCGGCGAAGGTGGCTGTGACGGCGTGGGCCCCGGTCATGTGGATGGTCGTCTGCGCCGCCGTGCCGGAGGCGTCGCCGCTCCAGCCGGCGAAGGCGTAGCCTGAGCTGGCCGTTGCCGTCAGTGTCACGGCCGTCCCGTAGGTGTAGAGGCCCTCATCCGTGGCGCAATTGGCCGCCGGGCTGCCGCTCACGCTGCCGCCGCCGTTTGGCGTGACGTGGCCGGCCAGCGCGAAACAGGCCACCGCGAAGCTGGCAGTGACGCTGTGGTCGCTGTCCATGGACAGGCTGGCCTGGGGCTTCGAGCCGCTGGCGTCGCCGCTCCAGCCGGCGAACGCGAACCCCGTCTTGGCCTGCGCCGTCAGCGTGACCTGCGTGCCCGGCAGATAGCGATCCCCGCCGCAGTTGGGCGAGGGCGAGGCCGCCACCGTGCCATCGCCCGGCGGCGCATCGACGAGGCTTAGCTTCTTGCAGACGTCGTAATCGGCGATGGCTGTAACGGCGGTGGTCGTGAGCGCCAGGGTAGCGTTGCGGGCCCCGGCGTTCGATAGTTTGGCGCCGGTCGCCGTCCAATGGTCGAACAAGTAATAGGGGCCGGCTGAGGTGGTGGTGAGGGCCACGGTGCTGCCGGGTGCATACTCGGAGCCGCCGCCCGGGCAGTCGTGGGCCGTGGCCACGCCGGCGCTGCCGGCACCGGCCGGGTCGACCGCCGCCGTGACGGGCACGCAGCCCTGGAAGTTGGCGGTGACCATAGCGCTGGCGTTCATGATATGGGCGGTCTGGGTGAGCGTGCCGCTGGCGCCGCCGCTCCATTCGTCGAAGGCGTAATTCGTGGCCGGCCTGGCGGTCAGCTGGACGCGGGTGCCGGGGTTGTAGAGCCCGCCGCCCTGGCAGTTGGGCGCCGGGTTGCTGCTGACGGTGCCGCCCCCGGTCGGGAGGACGCCGGTGATCAGCGGGAAACAGGCGGCGAAGGTGGCCGTGACGGCGTGGGCCCCGGTCATGTGGATGGTCGTCTGCGCCGCCGTGCCGGAGGCGTCGCCGCCCCAGCCGGCGAAGGCGTAGCCCGAGTTGGCTGCCGCCGTCAGCGTTACGGCCGTCCCATAGGCGTAGAGACCCTCATCCGTGGCGCAATTGGGCGGCGGGCCGGCGCTCACGCTGCCGCCGCCGTTTGGCGTGACGTGGCTGGCCGAGCCGCGAGGCACGCCACGCCGAAGTTGGCGGTGACGCTCCGATCGCTGTCCATGGACAGGCTGACCTGGGGCTTCGAGCCGCTGGCGTCGCCGCTCCAGCGGCGAACGCAAAGCCGTGTTGGCCTGCGCCGTCAACGTGACCTGCGTGCCCGGGTTCGAACAGTTCGCCGCCCTGCGCGCCGCCGCGCAATTGGGCGCGGGCACCACGCCGATGGCGCTGCCGCTCGTTCGGCTGGCCTGCTGCTGAGTTCTGGGCAGCGCTGCACTGCGAAGTCGTGGCCGAAATGGCAGTCGCCGCCGTTCGCTCACCGTCACCGTGGCCGCCGTCGCCGCGACATGAACCCGGCCGGGGCCGTGATCTGCACGGCATAGACGCCGTTCGACACGCCCGTGAACTCATAATGCCCGCTGCCGTCGGTGATCGTGTCCTGCGCCGTCTGGCCGGCCCGCATCAGCTGCACCGTCACCCCGGGCTGGCCCACCTTGCCATTCCCGGCCTGGTAAACGTAACCGGCCACGATGCCTGCCGAGCAGGGCACGCGCGCCCTGGGTAGGAGAGCGTTCCCTGCGCCCCGGACGCCTGCGTGCCCAGGTTCCATGTCACCACGCCGTTCTGGAGTGAACCGCCGGCCGGCTGGATCGAGTTGGCCAGGAACTGGGTGCCGGCCGGGACGGGGTCGGTAATGGTCAGGTTTTCGGCCGTGTCGCTCCCGCTGACGGTGTAATCGGCATCATAGGTGACGACGCTGCCCTCGGCTATGGATAGCTCCGGATGGCTGCCAAGGGTGAGCTGGACTACCGGGCCGGTCCTCTTTTCCCGAAGGCATCCGCCACGAACGAGTCGTCCTGAACCTTGCCCCCGGCCAGGTAGATCGCGGTCCCTGTTACCGCCGCGGCCACCCGTTCGCGCCCCTGGCCGCCGGGCATGCCGGCGGACGACCAGCCAGAGAGCGTGCAGCTGGCCCCGATGGTCGCCGCGAGCACCCGGTTTGGCTGAGGCTGCCGTCGCTGGTCGTCTGGCCGCCCAGCACGTACAGCACGCCATCGGCGGACGGCCAGCTTCGGCCAACCGAAGCGGACGGGCAGAGAGGGCGTTACCGATGACCAGGCTGCGTCGTGGTCCCGCTCAGAGCGGCCCGGTAGATTCTCGGCGCTCGTCGGCTGGCTCAGGGCGTCGATCCCTCTACGGCGAAGAGGCACCCCTGCCAGGCGGCCAGGCGCGTGCTCAGGCCGACGGGCAGCGGCGCTTCGGAGCGCCAGGGGCCCGGTAAAACCCCGTCGCCGCCGAGCGCCGCCGACCAGACATTCTGGAGGAGGGAGGGCCCCCGCCCTTGAAGGGAGGGGCAAGCCTCCGGCCACGTAAAGGCGTCCCCCCATGACGGTAGCCGCGGTGAAATCGAGCGGCTGGGGCAGGGGCAGTGCCTCATTGCGCCAGCCTTCCGTCTGGCTGAAGGAAGCCACCGTCCCGGTGATTTCGTTGCCGTCGTAGCCACCCAGAAGGTAGGCCCGCGAGCTGCTTACCGCAACGGCGGAGCCGTAGCGCCCTGTGACCGGGAGATCAGGCGCGGTGGCCCAGGCTCCCGCCCCGTCGCTCAGCGGCGCGGCGAAACGCCTGCAGGGGCGGGGTGCCTATCCCGCCGTGCCCGCCGGCGTAATAGAGCGTGCTGCCCAGGGCGAACACCGCGCCATCGGCCGAGGCCCGCGGCAAGCCGGCCAGGCCTTGCCAGGTGAACGTCGAAGCCGGCGTCCTGGGTGCCGCGCCGGCGGTCGGAGCGATCAGCGACATGACTATGCAAAGAGTCGCCAGCACGCTCGACGCCGCGCGGCCCAACCGTTGGTTTCGCATCCCTTTCTATGCCTAGTCCACGGTTCGACAGTTGCAGCTGACTTTCGTCGGGCTTCCTGTCACTGGGTTCGGTGGTCCCGGGCACTGGTCGCAGACAATCTGGCCTTGGTGGTTGCCCTGGCACACCAGTGTCCGCTGCGGGCCCGAGCTTGGCAGGGTCAGCCTGGCGTACGGTTGAGCGTTCACCACCAGGACTGTCCACATCAGGGTACGCGCTCCGAGGGGATCGATGTTGACGGAAAGTGAGGTGTCGCCGGTGGGCGGAGCGAAGCCGGTGGCGCTGGCCGGGTCGGCCCCCTTTGCCCACCACACCACCTCGTAGCCCGCGCCGGCTGGTAGCGGGCCGGCTGGCTGCCACGTAAAGGTCACGCGGCCGTGTTGCGCATCGTTGTCCGGCGGGCCGATCAGCGCCGGTGGGGCTGCCTGGCCCGTGCCAGGGGTGCTCTGCTCCCCGGGCTGAAGCGCAGCGTTCTCGCCAGGCGCCCCGGCGGGCGCTGAGCGAACCGGCGCAGCCGGCGCCGCCGTGGGCGGCGGGGTGTGTGTGGGTGCCGGCGTGCGCGTGGGGTAAGGCGTCGACGAGGGCCCCGGCGCGGCACCTTCTGGCCCTTCCCGATAGGCGCCAACGCCAACCTTGCCGGCCGCCGCCAGCTGGTTCGCCGGCTCGCCGGCGTCCGGCACGAGTACCGGCACCTCGCTTGCCCAGGCAACGACGCCACTCGCTGTGGGCGGAGATGCCGTTATGAGGGCCCACTGCGCGGTGCCGGCCTGCGCCAGGTCGGCACCGCCGCCCGTCGTCGCCGCGCCCCACCGCGAGGCCCCCCGAGATGCCAGGATCCCTGATGCCCATAGGCCGCCTATGGACCCCAGGAGCACCGTCACCAGCGCGGCGATGGCCCAGGGACGCAGGTTGGCCACGGGGCGCTTGGCGGGCATGTCGATTACCACTGCCGTCACATTGTCATCGGCGCCCGCATTCAACGCAGCCTGGACCAGGAGGTCGGCTGCCCTGGGTGCCGTGTGACTGCGGGCCACGGCCAGGATCTGTTGATCGCTGAGGACGTCAGGGATGCCGTCGCTGAACAGGAGCACCGTGTCGCCCTGCTGGAGCTGGAAAGGCTGTGCCGCCGAGTCCACCTGCGCCGCCTCGTGAGCCGAGCCCATCGGCCAGTAGCGCGTGTTGAACCTGCACTTCGAACGTGATGCCCAGATAGCGTGTGATGACCCCGCGATTGGGGTGGGTGCGGACCTCGTTCGGCGAACGTCCGGCCTCGAGGGCCTCTTCGCCCCAGGTATGATCGCGGCTCAGCTGCTGGATATGATTGCCACGCACCACGTAAGCCCGGCTGTCGCCGACGTATGCCAGGTACAACCGGTTGCCGACGATGACCGCAGCAATGCCTGTCGTACCCATCCCTGCTCTTCTGGGATCTTGCAGCGCCTCGTTGTAGACGCTTTCGTTGGCCTCGTGAAACGCGGCGCTCAGGGCCTGGGGGATCTCGCTCGCCGACGGCGGCGTGGCCAGGAGATGGCGTTCCAGGGTATCCTTGGCCAGGTTGCTCGCCATCTCGCCGGTGTTGTGGCCGCCGATACCGTCGGCGACCAGCGCCAGCAAAGCATCCATGCCATCGGCCGTGCGAAAGTCTATCAGTCCGCAGCGGTCTTCCTGAGTGGGGCGATTCCCCTCGTGTTGGCTGGCGCCGCGCACCAGGTTCCGCGCCCGATAGGCACGGCCGGCCTGTATTTTCACGGCGCCCGCCTGGGAGGCCTCCCCGGGTCCGCCGGCCGGCCTCACCCCGCGGGCCCCTGGCACCGGGTTCGTGGGTTCCTGCCGGGCTGCTGGGGGTGCAGTTGCGCCTGATCCTGCCGTCACCGTTTCACGCTCGTTCGCGTCGGATAGGGTGTCACACTCGGCTGCAGAGTGGGCACAAGGGTGGCTCGCTCCCGCGTGCCCGCCGGCCCTGGCGTGGCATCGCCCCGGGCAACGGCAGACAGCGTCGCGGTGCGGGCTGCTGCGCTTTCGACGGTCGCGGGCCGCTGCGCGCCTCCACCGGGGGCCGGGGCCCCATTCCCGCTGCCCGCAGAAACCGGCGCCAATGGCCCCGCACCCGTCGGCCCGCTGTCCCCGGGAGGTGTTCCAGCGAGGTCGCCGGCGGGGGATAGCGCTTTCGGCGCCATGGCCTGGGTCTGGGTCGCCGTGCTGGTCGTGACCCCAGGTGAAGATGTTGGCGGTGCCGCCCGGTGCCCGGCCAGGTAGCCCAGACCACCCAGTTCGGCCAGGCTCAATAGGATCAGCCCGAAGGCTGCCGTGCGCCAGGTCGGCTCCCCGTGCCCCAGGTGGGGTAGCAGCTTCCTCTTGCGGCCGGGCTGCATCTGGCGCGGCGAAGGCAGGCTCTCTTCCAGTCGCTCGATGACTTGCCGGATCGTCGGGCGATTTCCCGGCTGTTTGTCCAGCATGTGAAGGACCAGATCGTCGAGCCCAGGGTGGGCGCGCAGCGCATCGTTCTGGGCGCTTGCGGGTGCCGGCTCCTCGCTGAGAATGGCTTCAGTCACCTGCGCCCGCGATCCCCGGAAGGGCTCCCTGCCCGCCAGCATGTAGTAGAGTGCAACTCCCAGCGAGTAGATATCGGCGGCCGGCTTGTCGGTCATCGTCTCGGGCGGTGCGCCTTGCAACACCCGCACACGTTCTGGCGGCATGTACACCAGCCGCCCCTCTTCCACCTCCGCCCGGCGCACGAGCCTTTGTGCCGCGCCGAAATCCACCAACACCGCCTGCAGGTGGCCCCGGACCGAGCTCAGCACCGTGGCCTCGGCGAGGGGCTCGCGCAACAGGATATTGTTGGCGCTCACGTCCAGATGCGCCAGGCCCCGGCCATGGATGTATTCGAGGGCCGCCGCGGTCTGTTGCCCGATCTCCACCGCCAGCCCCGGAGCCAAAGCCCCATGCTGGCTCACCAGTGTTACCGCGGATGGGCCCGCAAGGTACTCCATGGCAAAGTACCACGGCTGTCCGTCCAACTCTAAGGCTCTCGCTACGAAGGTCCGTTTGATGTGCTGGGCCGGGATCGGATAGAGGCGCACGATCCCCGGATGGCTCAGCCCGCGCAACGCCTCTACCTCCGCCATGAGTGACCGCGCGGTACAGGTCGTTGAGCTCGGCCCTGGAGACGGGCTCGCCGATGAGTGCCACACGGGCGATCTTTAGGGCCACGCGCTGTGAGTCCGCGCCGTCCTGAGTGCGTGCCAGGACGACCTGGCCGAACCCACCTCGTCCCTCGCGGAGCAGCCGTTCAACCACGTACGGCCCGACTTTCACCCTGGCACCCAGTTGGGTCATTGCCCGCCATCTCCGAACGATGGCGGATGCTGCCGGATCCGCAGCGACGGCGGGGCCTGGCGCTGGAACACTTCCGTGCGTTCCCCTGTCAGGGCATCATCGAGCACCACCGGACGGGCCGCCTCCCGCGGCGTGACCGGCTCGAACCGCAGCTCCACTCGACCGAGGTCGATGAGATCGCCACGCTCCAGCTGGCATCCCTGGCCTGTGGCCACACGCTCGTCGTTGACGTAGGTGCCGCTGGTTCCCCCCTCGTCATATATCATGAAGACGCCGTCAGCCTCCTCGACGATTCGGCAGTGCAGGCGCGACACGCTCAAGTCGCTGAAGACGATCTGCACGCTGGTCGGGTCACGGCCCAGGTAGACGCTCTGCGCGGCGACTGGGATGCGGCTGCCGTCGCTGCCATCGGCATTCAGCCGTACGAGATACGCCTGGCACTTGGGTCCCTCCGGTTTGCGGAATCGCCGGTGCAGCCCGAGGATCACCTCGGTGGACTCCTTGACCTCGTTGGCGATGATTTCGGTGACGCTCCTCAGCGCGTGTGGGTTGCGAAACATCTCGAACACGGTCAGGCCCAGGGCGATGGCCGCGCCAACCAGGACGGCCACGATCACCAGATTGATGCCATCCACGGGCCAAAATGGCGCCGCCGAGCCTGCTGCCTCCGGCGCCTGCCCCGGTCGGGCGGAACGAGGAAGTTGATGTAAACCTGTGTCGGGCTGCTGCGGTAGACCAGGCCAAGGTTGTCCTTGATCTCCACGATCACCCAGTGCCCCCCCGTGCCCAGCGCGGAGATATTCCAGTTGCAGGTCCCTGTCTGGCTGGCGGCGGCCGGCGCGCCGCCGCTGGGTGAGGTCAGCGGGCGCCCTGCGGGGGCCCCGCTTTCGGCCGGCACCGGCTGAACCTGCGTGTCCACCACCGATCCGTCCACGATGCAGTCCGCCTGCTCCCAGCCGCGAGCTTGCCCTGCCGGCCAGGTCACCTGATACCGGATACCCGTCGAGACCGGTGCGGCGGTCTTGGGGTCCACCGTCCAGGCTACGGCCCGGCGCGTGATCGTGGAGCCGTTGGCGGGGTTGACGATTTGCACCGTCGGAGCCGGCATATTGGGTGGCGGGGTGCCATCTAGCTCCTGGAAGGCCAGAGTCCGGGGATCATCCTTGGTTGCCGGGATCCCGACTGGGCCTGCAGCGGGCGTAGGCCGAACTGGCAATCGAGCCGGCCACAACGAGCGCGAGCACAATGCTTCGGATCATTCGCCTGGACATCATGATTCCCTCAGCCCCACCGGGGCGCTGGGTAGTCCCGGTGGAATACTCCGTGGTTTGGCTACATCCTACTGGGCGCTGACATCGGCGGTGTGGAGTTCGCTACAACGTGGTAGCGCGCGGTCCTTGCTGCGGCGCGGAAAAAGAGGCCAACGTCGAGAGCTTCCGCAGTCTCAGAGAGATTGAGGCACCGCCAGCACCTTTGCAGGATTCGCAGCGTTCCCCAAAGCCATTCGTGGAGTTCCTTTGCGTCCGCCGGGACGGCCTCACCGTGGCAAGTATAGCATCGAGCGGAGGCCATGTCAAAGGAACCGTGTTGCAGCCTGGCCCCATTTGACACGCGGTGGTATAATCACTATTGGATATTGCTATGGGTCAGCCGCGGCAGGGTAGACGCCACGGCTGACTGTTTTTGTGGGGAGGGAGTTATCCCGGAGGGATGCTTCGCAGTGCTGACCAATCGACAGGATATCCGTAACGTCGCCATCATCGCGGCACGTTGACCACGGCAAGACGACACTGGTGGACGCCATGCTCAAGCAGTCGCGTGTGTTCCGCGACAACCAGTATGTGCCGGACCGTGTGCTGGACAGCAACGAACTGGAACGCGAGCGTGGCATCACCATTCTCGCCAAGAATACGGCGGTACGCTATGGGGCCGTGAAGATCAATATCGTGGATACCCCCGGCCACGCCGACTTTGGTGGTGAAGTCGAACGCGTCCTGAATATGGTCGACGGTGTGTTGCTCCTGGTGGACGCGGCCGAGGGCCCTATGCCGCAGACGCGCTTCGTGCTGCGCAAGGCGCTCGAGCTCGGCCACCGCGCCATCGTGGTGATCAACAAGGTTGACCGCACGTTCGCACGCCCCGACTGGGCTGTGAACGCCACATTCGACCTCTTCATCGAGCTGGGTGCCAGCGAAGAGCAGGCCGAGTTTCCGGTCATCTACACCATCGCCACGCGGGGCGAGTCCGGGACAGAGCCGGATGCGCTGGCCGATAGCTTGCAGCCCCTCTTTGACGCGATTGTGAACCGGCTGCCTCCGCCGGCCGTTCAACCCGGAGGCGCCGTCCCAGCTGCTGGTCACCAACCTCAGCTACGACGACTATAAGGGTAAGATCATCCTCGGCCGTCTCTCTGCCGGCACGCTGCGCAGCGGGCAGCTGGCCATGCGCATCGACCGCGAGGGCGGCCTGCATCCTGAGAAGATCGCGCGCGTCTACGTCCACGAGGGCCTGGACCGGCTGGAGATGGACGAGGTGGGCGCGGGGGAGATCGTCGCGCTGACCGGCATCGCGACGGTCAATATTGGCGAAACGATTGCCGACGCCGATGACCCGCGGCCGCTGCCGCCGATCGTGGTGGAAGAGCCCACCGTGCGCATGACCTTCGGGGTCAACACCTCGCCCTTGGCGGGACGGGAGGGCAGTTGGTGCACCAGCCGCAAGCTCAAGGAACGCCTCGAGCGCGAAGCTTGAGCGCGACGTGGCCCTGCGCGTTGCGCCCACCGACTCGGCCGACACGTTCCTGGTCAGCGGGCGCGGCGAGCTTCATCTGGCCATCCTGATCGAGACCATGCGCCGTGAAGGCTACGAGTTCCAGGTCAGCGCCCCTGAGGTCATTATGCACGACGACCCCGAGACCGGCGAGAAGCTCGAGCCGGTCGAGGAAGTGTACGTCGAGGTGCCGGACCTCTACAGCGGCGTCGTCGTGGAGATGCTGGGCCAGCGCAAGGGCCAGATGACCAACCTGCGCCAGGGTCAGAACGGCACCGTGTACTACACGTACCAGGTGCCCACTCGTGGCCTGCTGGGCTTTCGGCAAGCCCTTCTGACGGCCACGCGCGGGACAGGCATCGTGCACAGCCTGTTCGCCGGCTATGCTCCCTATTTCGGCCCGATCCGTGGCCGCACCACGGGCTCCCTCGTGGCGTGGGAGGCCGGCGAGACCACCGCCTACGCGCTGTTCAACGCCCAGGAGCGCGGCCGGCTGTTCGTGGCGCCGGGCATCGAGGTTTACGAGGGCATGATCGTGGGCCGGCGCATGACCGACGACGACCTGACCTTGAGCGTAACCAAGAAGAAGCACCTTACCAATCACCGGGCCTCGGTGGGCGACGAGCTGGTGCGCCTCGACTCGCCGCAGGATATGTCCCTGGACGACTCGTTGGACTACATCGCCGACGACGAGCTGGTGGAAGTGACACCCAAGAGCTTGCGCCTGCGCAAGCGCATCCTCGACAGCGAGGACCGCCGCAAGTCACGCAAAACCCGCAGCGGCGTCGCCCAGGAGACCGAGGGAATAGGGAAGTAGGGCATAGGCGACGAGGCATGGCGAACCGGTGACGGGGAACAGGGGATAGGTGACAGAAGGCAGATCGCAGAGGCGGATAGTATCTCGTCGCCTTTCGCTGCCGCCAGAGATGCTACCTGCCTGGCGCGCCGTGTCCCACAGCTGCACCGCCTGGCTGGTCGAGGTTGGCTACGCCGGCACGACCGTCGCCCACGAAAGGGCTGGCCGGGCCCTCACGGTTTCCTTCAACCCCCCAGGCCAGCAGTCTAGCCGGCGGTTACCTGCCGCAGGCATAGCTGGTCCTGAGCGCGGCGCTTGCCGTCAGGACTCGTGCGCCCACGATGCTCCTAGCGTAGCTACAACAGACATCTTCGGTAGCAACTGATGTCATTCTGAGCGGCCGTGCCAACAAGGCCTGTCAACGACGCGCCACAGCGAAGAATCCGTCTCTATGTCACCGAAAGGGTCCCCTGTTTCTGCACTAGCGCCCCGGTGACGTCGGCTGGGAGTCCGGTGGCCCATAGGCGGACCAGGCCACCTCGCGGCGGCCGGGCCGGCCACAGGGCGGCGAGGGCCGGCACCGCCAGCACGGCGCGGCGCGCCCCTGTGGCGCGGGCTGTGGCTGCCCACCGTCTCCCAGTCCACGCCGCGAGCATGGCCCGCGAACGGTGCCGGCCTGGCCAATGTGCCCGGCTCGTTTGCCGCGGCCAGGCGCCTGGCCTGCCCCTGGGAGCGGCAAAAGGCTTCGACCTCCGCATCGCTCATATGGCTGAGGCTGAGCAGGGCCTCCGCCTCGGCGCTCAGCTCCGGCAGGATGCGCCGGCGAAAGATGCCCTGGTAAGCTGCCAGGCGCCAGGCTGAGGTATCGCCGGCTTCGAGCGCCTCGCCGGCGATCAGGGCTGCCTGGCGGCCAAGATAGAGCGACGGCAGGATCCCCAGGTGCCCGGCCGGCGCGATGGCATCGCCGAGGCCCATGAAACCATCCGCTACTACCTCCGCGCCCGGTGCGGTCACGGCCACGCGGGCGACCTTTGCCGCGGACCCTTGCAGTGGGCGCGCCCCGGCGCACAGCTCGCCCAGGCGCGGGTTCGCACGCAAGTAGTGCTGCAAGTATTCTCCTGCAGAGCCCTCTGCGCTGCGGTCCGGCTCGCCTCCGAGGATAAACAGGAACAGCGCCAGCCGGCCCGGCGCCGCAACCACGGCCATCCCGATGGCACGCCTCCCTGGCCCAGGCCCATCGCGCTGGCCGAAAGCGATGGTTTGCCCGACTTGTTGCGGGCCGGCCGCCGGCGCTTCGAATTCCTGGCCGATGACGAGGACCTGGCCGCGGGCGGCCAACCGGCCGGCGCCGGGCAGGGCCAGGCTGCAAGCCCACGCGCCGAGCCTTCCGCTGCCAGCACGACGCCTGCCTTGATCCCCTCGCGCCCGTCGCAGATCACACCGGCGACCCGGCCAGTCCGGCCCAGGAGGCCGGTAGCCGCGCTGCCATAGCGCAGCACGGCCCCTGCGGCCTCGGCCTGCCCCCCCAGCAGCCGTAGCAGGCCGGGCTTGTCGATGGCCGCCGCCGGCGAGCCGCCCTGCCCGCTGAGCGCCGTGGTGGTCTCCTGCCCGCCAGGGCCCACCCAGTGTTGCTGCGCCGGGAAGCCTTTGACCAACAGAGCCGGAATCGTCAGGTCGATCTTGCGGAAGTGCAGGCCGCCTTCCTGCCTGCTGCACGTGTGCGGCACCGGGGCGATCATAGCGCTGCATGGATGGCCCAGCTCGCCCGGCCCGGCCAGCCGCTCGATCACCAGGGTGCTGAATCCCAGGCGGGCAGCGGTGCGCGCGGCGCCCAGGCCCGCCGGGCCTGCCCCTACCACAACGACATCGAAAGCATAGCCATTATTCATCCGCGACCCCCTGTTCCGATCCGGCCTCCCGCGCCGCCCGCCGCGCATGGGCACATACCGTGATTGTAGTCACGCTAACACAGTTTGGAAACAGTAAGAAGCCGGGAACTTTCAGCGCAAATATACTGCATTCTTTGGGGCCCGGGACGGGCTAACTACGCGCCGGCGAGGGCATTTTGCCTCGGTATTCTCCACCTAGCGCGGTTATGATAGAAAACTGAGTTATGCCGGGAATGGGAAAAAGCCCTCGAGGGTTGTCGGTTCTCACATAAACTGCGCAGACCACTCATGAAGGTTGCGCAGCATTCTCACGCATACTGCGCAGACTTTTCGCGATAGGAGCGAGAGGCGCCCCTTGGGGGCGTTGAACCTCCCCTTAACGCCGAGGGGTGATACCCTCCAAATTTGCCAGTTGACAACGGCGCCGCGTTGTCATATAAAATGTTTGAAGGAGTTCCGCTCGAGGCTCCGACTTCACAGCGCTGTATGCATCCCCCTCCAACCAGTCGCAGCCATTCCGCCGCGCCACGGCCATGTTTGCCCACAACCGCATAGGAGGCTCAAATGCGTACGCTCCGGCTGATCTTGCTGAGCTCGCTTGCGCTGAGCGGGCTATGGCTCGGCACGCCGGTGCCCCACCTTGCCGGCCCCACGCAGGCCGCGCCGGAAATGAGCAAGCCTGACCCCGGCGTCTACTTCGCCTACTCCGGCGATTCGCCCGGCTCCTTGTACCACCTGACGACCACCGGACCGACCACCGTGTACACCCGCCCCTCGTCTGGGCTGCTGACGCAGTTCGTTCTCTATTCCGACGGCACGCTTTTCTTCCTGGACACGACTGCGAACACTATCTACACGGTCGCCGCAGGCAGCACGGCCGCGACTGCGATCTACTCGCCCAGCTCTAGCAGCAGGGAGTCCCTTCGCGACCTGGCCGTCGATGGCAGCGGCACCCTCTACTTCTCTGAGGTCCGCACGAGCTCGTCAGGTCCGTTAGAAATATATGGCGATATCTACACTCTCACGACCGCCAGCCCTTACGTCGCCACGCACTACCTGTCCGTCCCGACGGGTGCCAGCGGCGTCGGTAATTGGGGTGGCATCTTCGCCTTCGAGACCCTCACCGCCAGCCCGAGCACCAGCACGCTGTGGGTGAGCACCCTCGGCATCCTTTTCGAAGATGTCGGCGGCACATTCACCAAAGAGTACAGCGACAGCACGCACCCCATCCTGGGCTTCGCCTTCGACAGGACCGGCGCGATCTACTTCGCGGCCGAGAGCCCCGCCACACCCGGCATCTACCTCCTGACGCTCGGTCCCCCGGCTGCCCTGGCCGTGGTGTGGCACAGCCCGGCCGGCAGCACGGTCTCCGACGTCCAGGTTGTGGACAACGAGCCGGGGCCGGTGCCGGTGGCCTTCGGGGGCTGCGTGACGCTCACCCCTGGTGTGCAGCCACGCACGCAGGCGGCTGTGCCACCCGGGGGCGCGCCGACGCTGCCGCAGCCCGGCGTGCCATTGTCCCTGTTCGGCATCAACGCCTCGCCGCCATCCAGCACCCTGCTGGATAGCGACGTTTCGAGCTCGGACGGCTGCTACGGCCTGGGGAACCTGCAGACGGGCTTCCAGAACTACGAGGTCCAGGAGGGGGTCTTCCGCGGGGCCGTGCCCCACTCGGCCAGCCCGGGCACCGGCGGGACTGTGGTCGATCCGGCCACGGTCATGTTCGGCGGCACGACGGCCGCCCGTCAGGCCGGCCCACGGAACAATCCTGCTTCAACACTGCCAACTTCGGCTGGCTCGACGAGATCGCGCTGCAGCCCTTTTTCCGACCGCTACCTGATCGTCACCAGCAACGCCATCGCTAACTTCCGGGGCGCTGGACGATTTCGTCAACTACAAGGAGTTCCAGGGCCACTGGGTCGAGGTCAAGACGGTGGAGTCGCTCCAGGCCGACAGCACGATCCCGGGTAGCAACGTGCGCGACAAGGTCCGCAACTACGAGAAGAGCGAGCTGAGCGCCACCCCGCCGCTGCAGTACGTGCTCCTGATCGGCACGAATAGCGCCGTTCCCTATCTGAAGCTAGCCCCGTTCGGCCAGGATCCTTTCCGGGATCAGAAGAAGAGGCCAGAGTGCACCAGCCCGAACCTGTGTGGCTGGCCGAGCGACTGGTACTACGTCGATCTGACGAGCAACTGGGATTCCAACGGCGACGGCGTCATCGGGGAGGGCTTCTGGGCCAACCCGCCCGTGACCCCTTCCGATGCCGCGCCGGCCTTCCATCGCGACGTCTATCTGGGCCGCCTGCAGACCGACAAAGCCAGCGACGTGCAGAAAATACTCGAGTCGGTCCTCATCCAGGAACGGAACGGCGGTGCCTGGAAGAGCAACGCCCTCCTGCTGGGCTCGATGCCAGGCTACGCCGGCAAGTACTGGATCTGCCCGACAACACCATCACCGGCACCTACAAGACCATGTGGGGCGTTACCGACGATGCCCTGGTCATGGAGGTGCTTGCCAGCGACGTGCTCGAGCCGCAGAACTTCAACCTCACCCGCATGTACGAGAAGCAGTCGCCGGATAGCTGCTACATCCCCGACACGTTGCCCGCGCTGCCGCTCAACGAGGCCAATGTCGTCAGCCAATGGACGGGCAACCAATTCGGATTGGTGGAAGCGTCAGGCCACGGCAGTGCGAACGGTATCGTGCGCGTGGCCTGGACCAACGACTGGGTTCCCGACTGCATTGTGGAGAATCCCACCGATCCCAAGGCGACCGGCGGCAAGAGCAAATGGGAGCTGAGCGAGCCATGGTTCCTCCACCGCAGCGACGCGCTGCCATCGCCCGGCGGCACGGCGCCGGTGTTGGTGGCCATGTCCTGCGACACTGGCGATGCATCGCAACCGGACAACCTGCCTATGACCCTGCTGACCAACGGCCAAATCTCGGCCTGGACGGGCGGAGCGGCCGCCGTTTCTGGGCAGCCTGGCTGGTCGAAGCCGTCAGACGAAGGTGCGGAAACCATCGGATACGACATCACCACCCGCTTGATCGGCAAGGGCCAGGCGATTGGCCAGGCCGTCTGGGAAGGGCTCAACGACTACTGGACCACGCTCCACGACGAGGACTGGGGATTCATCGACTGGGACCTCTATGGCGACCCGTCGATGACCTATTTCGGCAACGGCGCGGACACCAGCGGCGCGTGGCCGATGTTCCATCATGACTGGCCCGGCACGGGCGAAACCGACCTGACCGGCCCGGCGCAGGCGGCACTGGCTTGGAGCGAGCCCATCGCGGCTGTCAAGGCGAACGCCACCACCCCGTCGCCGGTGGTCTGGGAGGGTGGCATCGTCATCGCCGATCCGTCCGGCAAGGTCTCTGAGTACGGCAACGTGGGCAACCTGGTGTGGTCGTACCGGGCCGGCAACGGCCCGATCGACAACGCACCGGCGATCGCCATCAGCGGCACCGTCTACGTGAAATCAGGAGACGGCATGCTCTACAGGATTGACCAGGGTGGCATAGCCTGGAAGCAAAATGTGGGCAGGGCGACGGCTCGCCGAAGATCTCGGGTGACGGCACGATCTATGTGGGCGGTTCGACCGGCGGCAGCTTCTACCTCTACGCCTGCCAGCCCAACGGCACCCTGGCTGGCTCGCAGCAGGTCGATGCGGCCATCACCACCGCGCCGTCCATCGATACAGCCGGCCACGTCTGGGTCGGCACGGCCGACGGCACGGTCTACTCCATGCCTTACGACCTGAGCTCGGCCACGGCCTACCACGTCGATGCGGGGCACGCCCTCGGCGACGGGCTGACCCTGGCCGACGATTCCCTGGGCACCGTGCTTGTTCCCAGCTCGCATAACCAGCTCCTCGCCCGGGATACCGTCGACAACAAGCTGCGCTGGAGCTTTGCCGTGACCGCTACGGTGACCGGTGCACCGGCGCTCGGCAGCGACGGCCGGGTCTTCTTCGGCGCGCACAACGGCCAGTTCTTTGCCCTCAACCTCGCCGACGGCTCCAAAGTGTGGTCGCGAAACCTGGGCGGCTCCGCCGACTCCGCCCCGCGCTAGACCCCACCGCCGTCTACGTGGTCGCCGGCACGCCGGCTACCCTGTGGGCGCTCAACCGCTCCGACGGCTCCACGCGCTGGGCCGTCAACCTGACCGGCAGCTCCTTGGGCGGCTCTTCGCCCGCCATCGGCAGCAATTTCGTCTACGTCGCCAGCGCCAGCGGCGCGCTCGATGCCATCGGCCCCTACCAGTGGCTCGGCCCGCCCACCGTCGCCTGGACCAAGCCCTTCATCGGGGACATGGTGGAGATCGGCCTCGACCCCGGCGACCCCAGCGACCCAATCGACGTGCAGCGCCGCGTCCTCGGGGCTGGCGAAGCCTGGGGGGCCTGGCAGGATCTCGGGACCATCCTTCCCAACGGATCCAACACCATCTTCAAGGACAGCACGGTCATGGCCGGCCAGGTCTACCAGTACCGCGCCGAGACGGTGCTGGCGACCGGCGGGCCGGCACGCCTGCACTCCCCGCGCGGCGCCACGCAGCCCTCCGACTTCGAGCGCGCCGGCCTCGGTGCAGGCACTGCCTCAGGCGCCGGGGACGCCGGGTACGCCGCAGGTCGTGGCGCTCTCCTCGACCGCGCTGAGCGTGACCTGGACGCTGGCTGACAGCCTGGCCGTCACCGTCACGCTGCTGCGCGAGGAATCCCGGCGCTTCTGCGTTCAAGCCGCTGCGCGTGGTCGCGGCGGGCGTCACCTCGGTCGCCGACGAGGGCCTGACCCCCAACAGCACCTACTCTTATGAGGTGCAGGCTGCCAACGCCGGCGGCACCTCGGCTACCAGCGCGCCCGGCAGCGGCGCCACTTGGCAGCAGACGCTGGAGCCGCCAACCCAGGTCACCGGGCATGCGCTGAACGGCAGCACGATCCAGATCTGCTGGATGCCGTCTGCGCCTGACCTTGGCGCAGTGGTGGGGCGCGAGGCCGACGGCGAAGCGGAGCCCCAGATTCTGGGGCCGGTGCCGGCCGGGCAGACCTGCTACGACGATGAGACGGTTTACCCGTGGAGCTTCCGCTACTTCGTCAAGCACGTGTCCGGGCAGAACGAGTCGGCCTGGGCCATGTCGAACCCGATACCTGCCCTGGGCGACCTGCAGAAGGTGATGAGGTCTGGCTATCTGCCGCTCATCAGGAAGTAGCATAGCAAGAGCGGCTCGAAGGCGCCCACGTCATGACAGGCCGTGCGTCAGCGCTGGAGGGCGCGGCACGGCCGGCCCTCACTTAGGTCCAGCCAGGGGCAGCGATCGTGACTGCACGGTTAATCAGATGCTAAGCTTGGTGGCAAGTACAGTGCCAGAGGGCAAACTTGCAACTCGATTACTGCCCTCACACTTCTCGGCCTTTACCTTCCGAATTATCTCCGGGGCCCCTCCCGATAACACCACAGTCGTCTCATCAACACGCGCATCACGCGGCGCTCACAAACCGGCTTTGACGCTCATAGACGCTCACGATACAATAACCCGCAAGAAACAGTAGCTCCGATATTCACGCCCAATAAGGCATTTTGCTTCTGCGCACCTTCCGTGAGAAAAGAATCGATACTGCGCAACTTTCGTGAGAAAAGCTTGCGCAGCATATCTGAGAAAAGGCGTCTTTTGGCCCCTCTCCTGCGCAGTTATCGTGATAACGGACAGTCTTCGCGATCCCTGCTTCTCTCAGCGTTTACTCAACCCATCATCAGCCAAAATTCAGCCTATTCCTCTACACTTAAGCTGTCAAATGAGTCGCGACCGTGCTGCGCCCGACTGTTGAACTCCGGGCGGGCATCATGGGGAGGTTTCCATATGGCAAAGCAACCGTTGGGTGGCCGTCCAAACAAGGCTGCCCTGGCAAAGATCAAACTGGCCACCGTGCTCGTATCGCTCGTCGCTTTTGTGGGCAGCCTGGGTGGGGTAGCCTACCTCAACCCGGGCTCGGCCAAGAGCACGGGCGCGCTCAGCCAGACGCAATTTGTGAGCGTGGACGCCTCGTCCAGTTCGTCAACGTCGCAAGTTAGCGGGACCGCCTCGCAGCCGTCTGTCCTGCAGCAGGCCTCGATCGTGCCGCTGGTTCGCACGAGAGGCTCTTGAGGATCATGGCCATGAAAGAGAATCCTGGGCAAGTAACCTGGCTGGACGCGGCGATGTGGGTCCTCGGTGGCCTCTCCGGGGCTGCGCTGGGCATCCTGGCGGCGGTCTGGGTGACCGGCGCCGTGGCCGCCCAGTCGCCTCTCTTCTGGTTCGTGAGCCGGGCCTCGGCCATCATCGCCTACCTGCTGCTTTGGTTGTCGATGGCCTGGGGCGTGACGCTCAGCAGCAAGGGCATCGGCGGGCGCGTGTCAGGTGCTTTGGCCTATGCCCTGCACAACGTCACTTCCTGGCTGGCGCTGGGGTTCGGCTTCGTGCATGCGCTTTCGCTGCTGGGTGATGCGATGGTGCCTTTCACGCTGCCCGGCATCCTGATACCCTTCCTGGCCAACTACCGACCGTTGCTTTCGGGGCTGGGAACGCTGGCGCTGTACCTCGGGGTGATCGTCACGGGCGCTTTCTACATGAAGAAACGCCTCGGCCTGCGAGCCTGGAGGACCATTCACGGGCTCTCCTACCTGATGTTCGCGACCGTGACATTCCACGGCATCCTGCTTGGCACGGACACGAGCACGGTCGTAATGAAGACGATTTACGTGGTGGCGGCCGCTTCGGTCGTCTTGCTCACCCTGTTCCGCGTGCTGGCGGCGAGATCCGCTCAGGGCCGGAAAGCCAACGCCCGGGCGGCCGTGCTACAGATCGGCGCCCGGTTTGAAGGCGAACCTGTAGCTGTGCCTGTGTGAAGCGGATGCTGCGGCAGGATAAGCGCGAGATACATGATAACCGCAGGGACATTGAATTCTGTTGGCGGCCTGCGGCACTGGGCAAGTTACTACCTCTCGTCCCGGCGCTGGATCGATACGTGCACTCCTGGCGGATACCGGCCGTCGTGGGCGAAGACGGGCCAGTAACTGACGTAGAGCGTTCGGAACGCCAGGCTGGCCGTGTTGTTGGTGGCCACCGGGTCTGCGCTGGCCGTGCTGACTTCGCCGCTGGTCACGACCAGGCCACCCGGGGAATGTCCCATCCTCGCCCGAACCGTCACCTGGGCCGTGGCTCCCGCGGCGAGATCCGATAGATCGCAGGCGACGGACGTGCCGGTCGCTCCGCAGACTGCGCCGGAGGCATCGACGAAGCTGGCTCCTTCAGGCAATGTTTGCATCAGGGCCACACCGCGTGCGGTGGAGGGACCCCTGTTTGATACCGAGAAATCGAAGTCGATAGCTTGCCAGGGGCCCACATCGCCGAGCGGGCCGCTCATCGTCAGTTGCAGGTCGGCCACGGCGCCGGCGCTCGTGTTCACCGTCGTGCGGTTGTTTGCCGTGTTTCCATCGGCCTCCGGGCCGCTTACGCTGAAAGTGTTAACCAGCAAACCGCTCGCGTCCTGGGCGACCGCGCCCAGGATCGTGACCACCGTAGCGTGTCCTGGCGCCAGGGCGCCCACGTTGCAGTGCACCTCTTGGCCGTCCGCCGCACATGCGTTGCCCGGTGCCGAGCTGAACGTGATCCCCGCCGGCAGAGTGTCGGTCAGCACGGCATGCGAAGACGTCGACGGGCCGGCGTTGGTCACGGTGACCTGGTAGCTGGCGCCGAGGCCCGGCGTAGCGGACGCCGGCCCACTTGCCGCCACACTCAGGTCGGCACGCCGAACGAGGCTTGCCGTCAGGCTTTCGACCGCCGGCCCGCCCCGGATCTCCGTGGCCCAGCCGCTGGCTGCGCTGACCAGCGTACCGCTGCCTTCCGGTGCGACGGTGCCATTGATGGCGATCTGCGCCTCACCGTTCGCTGCCAGGCTGCCGATGTTGCAGGTCACAACCTGGCCTGCGACGCTACAGGCCCCCTGGCCCACTGGCGTAGCTTCCGCCAGCTTCACCGCCGCCGGCAGCGTGTCGGTCACGGTCACTGCGTTGGCGCTGGCAGGGCCGGTGTTATGCACCGTCAGCAGATATGACAGGCTGGCCCCCGCCACCGGAGCGGGCGGCGACACCTGTTGGGCCAACGTCAGGCCGGCGAGGGCTGCCACCGGCAGCGTCAGGCTGAGGTGGTGGTTGCCTTGGTTGGGCGCAGGCTGATCGGCCGTGGCGCTCAGGGTGGTTTCCAGCGCGTCGCGCTGCGATGGCGATACCTTTCCGCTCAAGGTGATGACCGCAGCTGCCCCGGCAGCCAGGTTGCCCAGGTTGCACGACAGCTGGCCGCCGCCGGTCGAGCAGGCGCCTCGCGTGGTGCGCACGCTCCCGCTTTGCAGCCCATCCGGCACCTGGCCCTCCAGGCTGACATTGGTGGCGTTCGACGGGCCATTGTTGGTGACCCGGATGGTGCAGGTCAGCGGCTGGCCCGCGGAGGCAGCGCTGTTGCCTGAGGCCAGCGTGACGGCCAGATCGGCCTGGTCGGCCACCTGGATGGTTTGGACGGCGCTGTTGTCCGAGAGGTCCGGGTCAGGCAGAGCGCTGCCGGCGCTTACGTCGTTTTCCAGTTGACCACCATCGTCGGCCGGGTCAACCCTGACGACGATGGTCGCTGTCTGAGAGCTACCGTCGGCCAGGCTCCCGATAGCGCAGAGTACCTTGCCGGCGACCATCTGGCAGGTCCCTTGTCCCGCAGAATCATGCAACAGTGTCGCCGACACCGGCAAGGTATCCGTGATCTCTACGCCGGTGGCAGCCGACGGGCCGGTGTTGCGGACGGTCAAGGTGTAGGTGAGCGCCCCGCCGGCCAGCGCCGGGTCAGGGGTGCTCTGTTGGCTGGCGCCGATATTGCTGGCGACGGCATCCGGGGCCAGGACGCCCAGCTTGACGGATGTTGCCGCAGACAGGCTGCCTCCGGTCGCCTGGATGCCCAGGCTGTAGGTGCCCGGCGTCGTTGTGATGCTGGTCCTCGCCAGCAGATAGATCTGGGCGGGCGCCGCGATCGTCACGGACGAGGCCGGCGTCCCGGTGGGAGGACGCGGCGAGCCCGACCGTGGCCGAGGGTACCTGGCCGGCCGCCAGCTCGATCTGGACGGGTTTGTCCCACTTGGTGGCCGTGAACTGGATCGGGAAACTGGCCGAGTTGCCGGCCAGGATGTCCTGGCGAGTAGCCACCGGGTCCAGGACCAGGCCTGCCTTGCTCACCGTCAGCGTGATCGGTGTTGTCACGGTGTGCAGATCGCTGCTCCCCTCCACCTGCAGCGGATAGACGCCGTTGGTGAGCTGGGCCGTGTCGCTCAGCACCAGGGTCATCCGGCCGCCGGGCACCACCGCCGGCTGGCTCCAGGAGCGACCCAGGTATTCGGGCCCCAACCCATCCAGGCTGAACTCGATAGGATCCTGGAAGCCGTTCAGTCCGGTAGCCGAGATTGTCAGCGACACCGCCTGGCCGTTGTCCAGCGTGACCTCGGGAGGGGTCACCGCCACGGCGAAGCCCGGCTGCTCGACGGTCACTTGTAGGTCCAGCTCGCGCTGGGCGCCCACGCCATTCGCCAGCACCGGCACCTGGTACGTGCCTGTAGCCAACGCCTTGCTGGCGCTCACGACGGCCTTGACCGGGATCCCGGCGATTGTGGGCGTGATCGAGGCTGTCGGCAGGCTGACCCTGATGCCGTCGGGCAGGTTCCCGGGCACGAGCGCCACCACATCGGGGAAGCTCCGCATGTCGGTCTTCAGCGTCAGCGCGGCGGTGACTTGTTGTCCTGCCACCAGAGAGAGGCCGGGCTGCGCCGCGCCGAGCGTGAAGCTGGCGCCCTGCGGGGTCGCCATGATGGTCTCTGACTGCGTGCTCTGCCCGCGCTCCCCTTGGCCTCGAGCCAGACGTAGTACGGCTGGCTGGCGGAGAGGCCGGTCACGTTGTACTGCGTGGCAGTGCCCACGTCGAAGGTCTGTTGGGCTACCCCGGTTTGCGTCCCCACGTTCACGACATAATCGTCCACGTCGGGCTGGGCAAGGGGCTGCCAGGTGAGGCTGAGCTGGCGGTAACCCGGCTGTGCAGCCAGGCTGGCGCTGAAGGGATTCGGCCATTCGCTGCCGGGGTGTGACA
This sequence comes from uncultured Chloroflexia bacterium, assembly GCA_963808455.1. Classification (GTDB taxonomy): domain Bacteria; phylum Chloroflexota; class Anaerolineae; order CG2-30-64-16; family CG2-30-64-16; genus CAWEHT01. The sequence goes on from CAWEHT010000343.1 coordinate 36,805, forward strand.
CCTGGACCGTGGTCGGCGCGTACAGGCGCACCGGCGGGTTGGTGCCGTCCACGGCCTCGGCCCAGATGTGATAGTTGCCGGTGGGCAGCTTGCTCAAGTTGACCGCCTGGCTGTGCGCGTCTGCCATCGACCCACGTGCTGTCCGACCCAACCAGCCCCTGGACGAGGTCTTGCCCACTGTACACGGGTGACACGATCGTCTGATGCGTGCCATCCGACGCCGTGATAGGGAACGTGCTGGTGATGGCTCCCGAGTTGGCATAGATATTGATCTGTGTGCTGACCGTGGGCCCGGAGAGCTGCCATCCCACTGTGGCCGACTGGTTGCCATCGTCGGCAACGGACACATTGCTCAACTGCGGCGGCGGCGTCGCGCCCAAAGCCGTAAAGACGTACTGGTCCTGGTCGGTCGGATTTCCGTCCAGGAGGGCCCTCCAGGTGCCCTTTTGTGCCTGAGTGACGATGATGGTGTCTTGCGTGACCTTCTGCGTGCTCAGGTCGGTGAGCACGATCATCTGCAAGGCGGTCGGGGAGGTGCCGGGCAAGGCCCACACGGTGTAAACATTGCCGTCGCGGAGGGCGACCCCCGGCAGGCTGGCCAGCGTTGACCCGGAGGACGACCGGAGGACGAGGTTGTAGGTGCCGTTGCCGAGGGCGGCGTAGGCGCTTGCCGTGCCTGCCCCCACGCCGCCGGCGAGCGTGGTGCCCTGGGCGACCAGGCTGAGGGCACCGTCGCCCGGCGCCGCGTTCAGCAGGCGGACCTGGAGCGTCCCGAGCGCGGGGATGCTGTTGTTGTCGCTGGCCAGGCTCAGGCTCGCGTTTCCGGTCGTGCCGCTGGCGACGAGCGTGTAGTCCTGCCCGCCGGCCGGGTCCAGCGAGGTTTGAGCGAGCACCGGCGCCGTCTTCCCGGCCGGCACCAGTTGCACGACGGTGTGCAGTGCCGGCACCGCAACGTAGTCGGAGACGGCGCCGAACGGCACCTGGCTAAAGATCTGGGTCTGGCCCGTCTTGCCGGAGGCCGGCTGGCTGAACAGCAGGTCGAGCTGGCCGCTGCCGAACACCGATTGCGCGAGGCGCAGCCGGGTGTTCGGGCCGTCATCCTGCCGCAAGGCCAGGGTCAGCGCCTGGTTTGCCGCGGGCTGGCCGGCCAGGAACACGGTGTACACGTTCCCCTGCGCCAGGGTCAGGCTCTGTGCGGGCAGAGTTTCGGTGAAGGTGCCGGCCTGGCGCACCACCATCTGGTAGGTGCCCGCCTTGAGGGACAGGTACTGGCTCACGCCCTGGTAGGGGACATTGGAATAGTACGCCGTGCCATCTGCGCCGGCCACGTCCACTGCCGGCACGTCGGGCGCGGCGTGGACGAAGCGCAGGAGTGCTGCCGTCAGAGGCAGCGGGCGGTTCTCGTCTTGCAGCAGCATGAGCTGCAGCCCGCCGCTGTGCCCGGTGACCACGACGGAATAGTCGGAATTGCCTTGCAGGTTGAGCTGTGCGCTGGCCAGCGCCGTGCTGCTGCCGGGCAGACGGACCACGACGGTGTGCGTGCCCACGCTCTGCGCTTGATAGCTCGGCGAGGTGCCGAACGGCACCGCTGCCCAGGCCGTGGTCCCATCGACCACCACATCGAGCGCATCCATGCCCAGCGCGGCATTCATGGGGCGCAAGCGGGCGACCGGGTCGGTGCTGGCGGCGCAGTAGCTCTTCGGCTGCGCCGGCACTTGCACGGTCAGCCCCTGATCCAGCCCCGGTAGGCCACGCACCAGCCGCTGCGCCACCGGCACAGTTGACGTCAGAGCTCCGGACAGCGCCAGGCTGGGCCGCTGTTCGGAGGCGGTGAGCTGGGTGGGCGTCAGGGCTGCCGAGATGCCGAGGGCGTCCGGCGCTGCCCGCAAACCGGAGGCCGGCGCCCCGGTCTGGCTCAGCGAGCCCGACTGGCCCAGCGTGTAGGTGATTACCTCGCCGTAGGTCACGCCGGAAGGCACGTGGCTCTGGTCGATGCGCGTGCCGTCGGGCGCCACCAGGCTCAACGTCGGCACGGTGCCGTTGCGGCTCAGGCTGAAAGTTGCGTTGGATTGGCCGTTGATCGGCACGTCGCTTTCGATCTCGCCGTTGGCGTTGATTTTCAGGCCCTGCAAGTCTTTCTCGCTCAAGAGCTGCGCCAGGGCGCCCATCCGGGCGTAGGCCATGCGGGCCTTGGCGACCTGCGGCGGCGTTACCAGCTTCAGCTGGTCCACGTTGGTGAAGCTGAAGTTGCCGCTGGTATCGACGAAGAAGCCGTAGGACGTGCCAAGGACGGTTACGTAGCCCTTGAAGCCCCATTGGCCGGTGGTGAACTCTCCCACGTCCGCCCCGACGGTGCCGAGGGTCCAGTCCGACGGAGGAATATAGATGCACCATTGAGTTGACCAGCAACTGAGGCGCAGGCAGCCGAACCATCCACAGCTTGAGTCCCACCAGAGTTTGCAATCGAAACCAGGGGTGCAGCCCTGGTAGATCGCACCCTCGGCGATCCCGACGGTCAGGGTGGCGCTGCCGGTCAGATGGAAGCTGCCCGAGCTCGTCCAGGCATTGACCGTGACCTGGCCGTGGATGACAAGCATGTTCATCCATAACGTGGTGCTGAAGCTGTTGGCGGTGATCGTCGCGCTGGCGCCGCCGACCGAGAAGACGAAGAGCTTGACCGTGCCGCTCAGCCCCAGCTCGAAGGGGTTCGTGGCCATATGGGCAGTGGCCTGCGCGCTGGCGACCGCCATGCCGGCTATCTGCCGCCCGGCCGCGATCTGGATGCCGAGGTCCACGCTGGTGCTGTCGGCGCCGATCGTGACGCTGCCGCTGGCATTGGTGACGAAGAAGCCGGTATCACCGATCGGGATCTGGCAGGATAGCGAGACCGAGACATTTTGCAGCCCCAGCCCGCCGGAGCTGGACAGGCTCCCCGGCCTCATGCCGGCGGCCACCGGGCCACGCTTCACCAACAGCTTCTCTTCACCCGTCCAAGAGACGTAGATGGTGACGCTCACGCTGAGGCCGGCGCAGCCGGCTACGGAGTTAAGGCCGGGCACGCCGAACGTGCCGCTGGCGCTGATCTGGTAACCGTCGCCGACCTTGATCAGCGAGCCGCCCAGGCCGCCGAGCGTGAATCCGCCCGCCTTGATGGTCGGCAGCTGGAAACTCCCTCCGCCGATGCTCACCGAGTTGGCGCCGCCGCCGGGCTTGATCGTCACGTTGTAGACCGACGCACCGCCGCCTCCAAAGCCGCTTGGCAGCACCAGCGAGGCCGAAGCGATGTAGAGTGAGCCGTCGCTGTTGACCTGCACGTTGCTGACCTGCAAGGTCATGCCGGCCAGGGTGAGGCTGAAACTGCTCACCGAGCCGCTGATGTTGCCGCCACTGTCCACGCTGATCGTGCCGCTGGCGCTGGCCGAGGCACCCGGGATCGTGATCGCCACCGTGCCGGTCAGCGTGACCTTATAGTCGGCGCCGCCGTTGGTGACGCTGAGCGTGGCGGTCACGCCGGTCACGCTGAAGCCGGTGCTGCCACCGAGGCTGAAGTTCGGGAGGCTGAAGCTCGCCGAGCCGCCGCCGATCTGCACGCCCTTTGCCGTGATCGAGATGTTTGTCAACGAGCCCGAGGCGTTGCCCAGGCTGCTCGGCAGGGAGATCGTGCCGCTGGCCACCGTCAGGCCGGTGTTCGTCAGGGTGATGTTCGTCAACGTCAGGGTCAGGCTGGCCAGCTTCAAGCTCAGGCTGCTCACGGTGGCCTGGAAGTTGCCCTGGGTGTTGACCGTGGCATTGATCGCGATGTCCTGGCTGTTGTCCGGCAGCCGGAGCTTCAGCGTGGCGCTGAGCCCGAAGGTGTAGCTGCCGTTGTTGTTGACCAGGGTCAGGGTCGGGCTGGCGATGGTGAGCGTCGAGCCATCCCCGATCTTGATGTCGCCTATGGAGAGGCTGGCCGTGCCGATGCTCAGCCCGTCCTTGGTGATCTGCAGGTTCTTGAGCGTGCCACTGGCACTGTTCAGCGCCGCGGGCAGGGTCAGGGTCGCTGAAGCCACGCTCAGGCCCGTGTTGCCCACGGCGACGCCGGTCATCTGGAGGGTGGCGCCTGCCAGCGTCAAGGTCAGCTGGTCCAGCGTGCCCTGGACGTTGCCTTTCGAATCCACCGTAAAGCCGATGCCCACGGTCTGCGAGTTGCCTGGCAGGTTCAGGACCAGCTTGCTGCTGGCGCTGAAGTTGTAGACGCCATTCACCACCTGCAGGGTCGCCTGGATCTGCGTGAACTTGACCTTGGTACC
>CAWEHT010000344.1:0-21834 GCA_963808455.1 uncultured Chloroflexia bacterium
GCTGGTGATCGTAACCGCGGTCAGGGTGGCGCTGGCGCCGCCCAGGCCGGCCGACAGCTGCAGCGTGGCGCTCTGGATCGTGAAGCCGCTGTTGTTCAGCTGCAGCCCGGTCAGGGCGAGGGTGTTCCCGGCCACTTGCAAGGACAGCTGGCTCAGGGACCCGCTCAGCTTGAACGCCGTCCTGCTGCTCGAGGGGTCGAAGCTCAGGCTGAACGAGATGGCGCTGGTCTGCTGGTTGCCGGGCAGGTTCAAGTTCAGGGTGCTTTGCACGATGAGCTGATAGCCGGACCCGTCCGCGAGCACCGACAGCTGGGCCGAATTGCCCGTGAACGCGACGGTCGCCGTCGTGCCGTCCCGCGCCGCCGCCTCGGTCAACGAAGCCAGCCCGGGCGGACGCCCACTGACAGTCGAGCCGCCCAGCGTGATATCCGGCAGCGAGATGCTCGCCTGGCCGAAGCTGAGGCCGGAGCTCCCGATGGATAGGTTCGTCACCGTCGTCGTCCCGCCGCCCAGCTTCGAGGGCAGCGTCAGGCTGGCGCTGGCTGCCGACAGGCCCTTCGTCCCGACGGCCAGATCGGTGAAGGACACGGTGGCGCTGCCGACATTCAGGGTCAGGGCAGGTACGGTGCCCTGGATCAGCGACTGCCCGCCCGACTGCGACAGCGTCACGCTCATCGAGATGGACCTGGAGTTGCCCGGCAGCCCCAGCACGAGGGTGCCGGTGATGCTCAGACTGTACGTGTTGCTGATCGTGTTCGCGGACAGCTGGCCTTGATTGTCGCGAAAACTCACCTTGCTGCCATCGCCGTAGTCGAGGTCGGGCAGTGCGAAGGCGGCCTGATCTAAACCGGTGATGCCGGCAGGCGAAACGTGTACGCCGCTGACGCCTGCGCTGCCTCCGCCAAGGAAGGAAGGCATTACGAGGGTCGCCGTGGGCACGACGATGCTGCTGTCGGTCAGGCTGGCGCCGGTCACGGACATCGTCGTGCCGGCCATCAAGAAGCTGAAGGCGTCGAGCGTGCCGCCGTAGTCCAGCCCGTCGGCCTGGCTACTGACCGTGAAGGTCGCGTTCGGCTCGGCGACGGCGTCCCTGGTCTGCACGGTCAGCTGCGCCGTGCCGGTGATCGTGCCGCGCGCCGGATCGATGGCCGTCAACTTCAGGCCGGATGCGACCGGGAAGCCCGAGACGCTGCTCAGAAGGACCGACGAACCACCCTCCGGCTGCCCCTGGCAGCTGCTCAGTGGGATCTGGAATGAGCCTTCCAGGACGTCCACGCCGGCGCTGCCGGCCTCCAGGCGGAGGGTCCCGGTGCCGGTCAGCGTCGTCGAGCCGATCTGCACCGAGTCGTTGGCACCGGTCAGGTGGAAGTTGCTGCCCAGGACCACGTTGCCGGTCGCGCCGGTTGTGCCGTTCCCCTCATCCGTGAAGGAATCTGCCGTCACGGTAGTGCAGCCCGCGGTACGTGACGAGCGGCCGGCCTGTGCCGTGGGGCTGGCCGTCGGCTCGGTGGTGGGCGTCTGTGTAGGCTCCGTGGTGCCGGTGGGAACCTGCGTAGCGGTATCGGTGGGAGCCGGAGTCGTCGTGTCCGTGGGCGGGGTGGTCGGCGTCTGGCTCGGAATTGTCGTCTCGGTGGGCGAGGCCGTTTCGGTCGGCGTCAGGGTGGGCGAGGCCGTCATGGTCGGCGTCAGCGTGGGCGAGGCCGTCATGGTCGGCGTCAGCGTGGGCGAGGCGGTCATGGTCGGCGTCAGCGTGGGCGAGGCGGTCATGGTCGGCGTCAGGGTCGGCGAGGCCGTCATGGTCGGCGTCAGGGTGGGCGAGGCCGTCATGGTCGGCGTCAGCGTGGCGGTGGCCGTTTCGGTCGGCGTCGGGGTGGGGGTGGCCGTGTCGGTCGGCGTCGGAGTGTCGGTTGGCGTTGGGGTGAGAGTGGCCGTGTCGGTCGGCGTCGCCGTGGAGGTCGGCGTCTCGGCGTCCCCGGGGCTTGAGGCGGGCCCATAAACTTCGAAGTTGAACAGCTGGAGCCAGTTGCCCCCATCGGCCGCGGACTGCGTGACGTACACCCGAACGTAGCGGGCATCCACGGTGCCGAAGGCGAGATCGCTTTCGCCCCCGGCCTGCGCGCCGGTCACGGTGGCCTGGGTTGCCCAGTCGTCGCCCTCGGCGGCCCTGGTCTGGAGGGTGTAGTCCGTGCCGTAGTCGCCGGTGCCCCACAGCAGGTTGACCTGGCTAACGGCATACACGGCGCCCAGGTCTACCTCGATCCACTGCGGCCCGCTGCCGTTCGTGCCGGTGTCGGTCCACCACTGCGTCGTGCTGTCGCCGTTGACGGCACGCGACGCGTCATAACTCATGTAGGTTGAGCTGGCCGAGGCGCTCTGGTTCAGCGCCAGGTCTGCACCCGTAACGGCGGTAGCAGTAACAACCGGCGTGGCTGTCTTGGTCGGGGTCACCGTGGAAGTCGCCGTGGGAGTCACCGTGATGGATGAGCCCACTAACAGCGACGCGTCGTCCAGCTCCGTGCCGAATTGGCCCCCCCACCACACCCCGTCCTTGCCGCCATCCTCCCAGTAGATATACCGCAAGCCCTGCGGATACCCGGTGAACAGGTTTGACAGCTCTATCCAGGGCGTATCCTCGCCGTAGTCGGTGTTCGGATCGCCAAACGTCTGCGTGCCGGGATCGTACGTCGCCAGCGTCTCGTGATTGGCATCCTGGCAGCAAGACCTTCAGATAGTACTGGTCCCCGCCCTTCCTGCGCGGCGAGAACCACTCCGAGGCCTGGATTGGCGGGGAAGTGTCGAGGTAATCGGTCGTATAGCCCTGGGCCAGCAGGTCCACCGTTTGCGAGCGGGTGTCCCAATCGTAGGAAGTGCCGAACCACCAGGTGCCGCTGTGGGCATGGTCGATGACCTGATAGCCGTCGTTGCCGGTGGTCTGATCCATCGCCAACCAGCCGTTGCCCCCGTTCTCGATGATGGACCACCCTGATAGATCGCCCGTCTCCGCGCCCGGGTTTGTCAACAGGTTGCCGGTTGGCTCGCCGGCGTCTGCCAGGCGTGGGGACCTTGGAACCACGGTGCGCCCGGCCTGCGGCTGCGGTGTTGCGCTCGGTGCGGCGGTCCGGGTGGGCGTTGCGGTGGGTACGGCGGTCTGGGTTGGGGTTGCCGTGGGCGTGGGGGTCCGGGTTGGGGTTGCGGTGGGCGTGGCCGTGCGTGTGGCAGGCGGCAGGGCCGAAGAGGGCTGGGCCCGCAAGATCAGCGGCAAGAAGAGCTTCGACGCGCTGCTGGCGGCCTGTGGCCGGCTGCCGGTGGGCTGCGTGCGTCGCGGTGTGCCTTGCCTGACGACCGCCACGTTCTCGGTCAGGATGCTGCCCTCCGAAGCCAGGGCCTGGCGGGCTGAGGACCCGGCAGGATAGACGACCGTCAGGTTGCGGAGTGTCAGCGTCACATCCTTGCCGGCGGTGAAGACCGGAGCGGTCCCGCGGCCCAGGATGGCCAGGCCGTCGGGCGACGGGCCGGCGATGGCCAGGGTGCGGGTGATTACCGGCAGCTCGCGGGTCAGGGTGATGATGCCCGAGACCATGAATGCTATCAGCGCGGGGACGTCAGGCCGGGTAGCGGCCTCCTCGATGGCCGCCCGGAGCGTGCATTCGTTGGCGGCGGTGGCACACAGCCCGTCACCGGGATGGGCGTCGGGTGCATCGCCCAGGTCGGTGACGGTTATGTTGTGGGTGACGCTGATGGGAGCCACGGGCAGCTGGAAATCCAGCGGGAGCACGGGGGGCGCGGCAGGGCCGGCAGGGGCCGCAAACCCGGACTGGGGCGCCGATGCCGGCGCCTCTGTGGGGCCGGCCTCCTGGCCCGCAGCCGATGCCGAGGCTGCGTTCGGGGCCGCCGCCGAGGCGTCCTGGAGGTGCGGCAATGCTTTGAGGTCGACGCTGATCGGGTCGCCGAAAGCCCATGACGCCCCCAGGTACCGCGCGATGGTGTCCTCGAACGCCGTGTCGGAGGCCGACAGCGTGGGGTCATTCAGGTAATCCTGGAGCGCGCGGATGGCCACGGCCTGGAAGCGGGCCGGCTGCTCGCGGCGCCGCCCGGGCCAGGAAATCATCGCGGCTCTCCCCCGGCAGCCGGTGCAGGGCGCCGGGCTCGCTGGCCTGCGAGGCGCTCGAGTTGCCATCCTGAGGGGCGGCCACGGCAGGCGTGGTCAACGATGCTAACGGCACCAGCCCCACGAGCTGGGCCAGGATCACCACGGCGGCGATCAGGCGGAATGGCAGACGGTAGGGTGTTGTAGGCATGTCTTCACTTCAGCATGGCCGGATCCGGGACGCCGGGGTGAAGAAGAGTAAGCTTCACCGGGCGAGGCGCTTCCGAAGGGCGGGGCGACCGATGCGCAACCGGTAGCCGCGCCCCTCGACTGTGACATTCATCCTATCTATATGTCGTCCACGGGACGCCGCGCGTGCAGAGTACTTTTGGCTCCTGTCATGGATTTCCACGGCCGCGCACGGACACGGCAAGCGCGCCGGGGTTTGGCGCAAAAGTGTCGGTGAGTCTCCCTAGCCCGGAGCGTTTGCGCACGCATCGCCCTCCCTAGTGCATGCACAGGGAACATCTTCGGTACCGGCGCCTGTCATTCTGAGACATCCATGACCCCGCAGGGGGCCATGTGGCACACAAGAAACCTTTGGACTGTCATTCTGAGCGGCCGTGCCAACAAGTCCTGTCAACGACGCGCCACAGCGAAGAATCCGTACCAGGAGTTTCTTAGAAGACGTTCATGACCTCGGGCGGTCATGTGGCATGGCGAGAAACCACCTGCCTCTCATTCTGAGCGGGTCTGTCCACGATCACTGTCAACGACGGGCCACAGCGAAGAATCCGTATCAGGAGTTTCTTGAAAGCGGGTACGCAAGCAGGCCTACGTCGCGGCGAGCCGCCAGCGAAGAATCCGTCTCTGCGTCACCGAAAGGGTCCCCTGCTCCTGCACTAGCGAGCCACCTTCAGCTCCGGGTGGCCCACGCCCGGCAGCTCTGCGTTACACCCAGCGCGCCGGGCGCCACCCCGTGGCCCTGTTCGGGCCGGGCGCTGGCGAACTCGATCGTGACCCGGGATCATCGTGATCCAAACGCTTTCATGCTCCAGACGCACCACCCTTCGCCGCCGGTCATGCCGGCAAAGCAAGTGATAGATAGCATGATGGAACTCGATGCTCTCGACCAGCTGGCCGCCTCCGCCTTCGACGGCTACATTGTCCGGAAAGACCTTGCCCTGAAGTTCCGCGGCCAGTACGCCGTCAAGCGCAATTACAACCTGGCCGAGCTGGGGCCGCGCGGCACGGGCAAGTCGCACCCCTACCAGCAGATCTCTCCTTACTCGCACCTGGTCAGCGGGGGCAAGGCCACGGTGGCCACTATGTTCGTGAACAACGCCAACGGGCGACGCGGCCTGGTCGGCGACCGCGACCCGCGTGCACACGAGCTCACCTTGCAGGTGCGTGCCTTCGACGCGGCCAGGAGCGGCGGCGCGCTCGGGCTGCCGGTCCTCCTTGCCTTCCGCAGCGCGCTGCTGGTCAGGAGCCTGAAGGGCGTAACCGTCGCGGTCGGCGGGCTCAACCTGGGCGGCGGACTCGATCCGGTCTTCGACGCGGTCGAACATCGCCGAGCTGGCCGTCGAGAAAGGCGCGTCCATGCTGCTCATCCCCATCTCCGCCCGCCGCCAGCTCAACGAACTTCCCGACGAGATGGCGATGGAGCTGACGGTGCTGTACTACGCCGGCGCGCGCGAGGCGCTGATCAAGGCGCTGGGGGACTGATGGGAGTGTACCGGCCCGGTGCTGGCTCCTTGGCCGGTGTGGGGCCGTCCCTGCAGCTGCACCATCCGGGGTCAATCTACACGGCGGAAGGGCGCCGTGCGTAGTATAATGGGTCATTCGGGTCGTCAGTACCGACGTCACGCGGATTGCCGGCGCTCGAGCGCCGATCCGCAGGTGCACGGAGGCGGGAGGGGGGGCTTGCGCCGCTGCCCTTTGCGATGGGAGGGACCAGCATGGCCGGTGGCGAGCCGCAGGAAGCTGGCGAGCAAGGGCTTCCGGGTGAGGCCGGCAGCCAGGGCCCTGGGAAGGGCCCGGAGACGCGGGCGACGGCGGACGGCGACCTGGGGCATCAGGCGGCGGTTGGTCTGCGCCACACGTCCCACGAAGTCCCGTGCCTGTCGCCAGAGGGGTTGGCTGCCTCGCACGCCCGGTATTTCGAGCTCTTCGATCTGGCCCCCGTTGCCTACCTGATCCTGGATGCGCAAGGGTTGATCCTGGAAGCCAATCTGGCGGCCGCCAATCTGCTGGGCGTCGAACGCGGCTGGCTGGTCGGGCAGCCCATGATCCGGTTCGTCACCCGGGGCGAACGGCAGGCCTACTGCCTGCACCACGATGGGCTGCCGGAAGCTACGCGGCCCGCCGAGGCGTGCGAGTTGTGCTTGCAGCGGCCCGACGGGGCCTCGTGCTGGGTACAAATGCAAAGCGCAGTGGCCCAGGCCGGCGACGGTGCGCAGACCTGCCGCGTCACGTTGACCGATATCACCGGGCGCAAGCAGACCGAGCTGGTCCTCGCGGAGCGTGAGCAGCGCCTGCAGACGATCCTGCGGACCGCGCTCGACGGCTTCTGGCTTCTGGATCTGCAGGGGCGGTTCGTGGAGGTTAACGATGCCTATTGCGCCATGTCCGGCTACGGGCGGGAAGAGCTTCTGCGGATGCGGGTCCCGGACCTGGAGACCGTCGAGACGGAACAGGACGTCGCCGTTCACCTGGCACGTATCGCAAGCCGTGGCGACGACCGCTTCGAGACGCGCCACCGCTGTAAGGATGGGCGCGTCATCGACGTCGATTTCAGCGTGAACTACCTGGACATCGACGGCGGGCGGATGGTCTGCTTCTGCCGGGACATCACGGAACGCAAGCACGCCCAGGCAGCGCTCCGCGGTTCGGAGGCAAAGCTGCGCGTGCTCTTCGCGGCCATGACGGACGTGGTCATCGTCCTGGACAGAGATGGACGCTGCATCGAGATTGCGCCGTCGAACCCCCATTACCTGTACAGACCCCTTGAAGAGCAGCTTGGTAGGACCATGCATGAGGTTTTGCCTGCCGCGGAGGCTGACTTGATCCTGGCGCAAGTCCGGCGCGCCCTGGAGACGCGGGGGACCACGGCCGTGGACTATCGGCTCGAGATCGGCGGCGCTGCAATGTGGTTTGCGGCTCGGATTTCGCCCATGTCATCGGACACCGTCTTTTTCGTCGGGCGCAACATCACCGAGCGCAAGCAGGCCGAAGAGGCGCTGCACCAAAACGAGGCGCTGTACCGGGCCCTCTTCGAGCACGCCCCCGTGGGCATCTTCCGATCCTGGGAAGATCAGGCGCTCATCGTCAACCCCGCCCTGGCGCGCCTCTTCGGTTACGACTCCCCGGAGCAGTTTGTTGCCCTTGCGCGCGAGGACGGCGTGGCCAGCACGATCTACCGGGATCCCGACGAACGCCGCCGGCTGGTCGAGGCGGCTTTGCGGCCCGGCGAGTGGCAGCAATTCGAGAACCACTATCGCCGCCGCGACGGCAGCGAGATGTTTTGTAATCTGAGGCTGGCTGCCCAGGTCGAAAGCGACGGCAAGGCCTATTTGACCGGCTTCGTCGAAGACATCACCGAGCGCAGGCGTGCGGAGGCCGCCCTGAGCAGGTCCGAAGCTAAGTACGCCGGGGTGTTCCGCAACTCGCCCGACGCGATCAACGTCAATCGCTTCTCGGATGGCCTTTACCTGGAGATCAACGACGGCTTTACGGCCATGACCGGCTACACGGCCGCTGACGTCATCGGCAAGACATCGGTCGAAGTCGATATCTGGGCCGACCGCGCCGATAGAGACCGTCTGGTGGCGGGGCTGCGCGAGCGCGGGGAAGTCGCCAACCTGGAAGCCCCGTTCCGTATGAAAGACGGTAGCATCAAGATCGGTCTGATGTCGGCGAGCATCATAATTATCGACGGAGAGACCTGCGTCGTGTCTGTCACCCGCGACATCACCGAGCGCAAGCAGGCCGAGGAAGCCCTGGCCCGGGCCCAGAAGACCGAGAGCCTGAGCGTTATGGCGGGGGGCGTGGCCCACGACTTCAACAATTTGTTGGCAGCCATGTTAGGGCAGACTTCCCTGGCACTGGCCAAGCTGCCGCCGGGGAGCGCGGCGCGCGAGCCTATCGAGAAGGCCGTCAGCGCCGCCCACCGGGCCGCCGATCTCACGCGGCAGTTGCTGGCCTATTCCGGGCGAGGGCGTTTTTCGGTTAAGCCGTTGCGGCTGAACGCGCTGATCGAGGAAAACTTGCGCCTGCTCGAGGTCGCCATCCCCAAACACGTCTGCCTCTGCGCGGATCTGGCCGGCGCGCTGCCCTCGATCCGGGCCGATGCCGGGCAAATGCAGCAAGTGCTGATGAACCTGATCATCAACGCGGCCGAGGCCATCGGCTCGCGCCCCGGCGTCGTGACCCTTCACACCAGCGTCAGTGAGGTGACGCACACCGACCGGCAGGCCTGGCACTATACTGGCGAGCTGCTCCCACCGGGCCGCTACGTCGTGTTGCAAGTGTCTGATGACGGCTGCGGTATGGACGCCGAGACGCTGATGCGCATCTTTGATCCCTTCTTCAGCACCAAATTTGCGGGCCGGGGGCTGGGGCTGGCGGCAGTGCTGGGTATCGTGCGTGGGCACCATGGGGGGCTGCGCGTCGAGAGCACGCCGGGCGTGGGCACGACGTTCCGGTTGGCCTTTCCGGTCGCGGCGCACGACCAGGACGGGCCGGCAGGGGCGCTCGCTGCGCCGCCGGCGGCGGTCCCTGCCGTGCGGGCCGCCGGCCTGATCCTGCTGATCGACGATGAGGAGGCCGTGCGCGAAGCAGTGACGGACATCCTGGAGATGGCAGGGGTGCGCGTTCTGGCCGCGGCGGATGGCAAGTCGGGCCTGGCCCTTTACCGCGAGAACCAGGCCGCGATTCGTCTCGTGCTGCTGGACCTGTCGATGCCCGGCATGAGCGCGGAGGAAACCTTCAGGCAGCTGAGAACGCTCGACCCGGGGTTGCTCATCATTCTGTCCTCAGGCTATGACGAGAGCGAGGTCTCGGCGCGCTTCGCCGGACAGGCGCCGACCGGCTTTGTGCAGAAGCCCTACAGCATGGACGATCTGACGTTGGCGATCCGCCAACACCTGAGAGAGGATTAGCACCGTGTTCTGAGCGAAGCCAGGGATCGCCAACGTCAGCCATGCGTCAGCCACCTGGTGTCCGGGCGTCATGGCGGCCTGATCGCGCCCGTGGTATAAGGAAGAGGCAAAGGAGGGCACCATGAACCAGATTGATCTGATCAGACGGGCATGGCGGCTGACGTGGCGCCACAAGGTGTTGTGGATCTTCGGATTTCTCCTCGCCCTGACCGGCTCGAGCGGCGGCTGGAGTTGGAGTGGCAACAGCCGGGGCTTCGGTGGCCAGAGCTTCGACGGTTTCAAGAACGTGCCCGGCCTGCGCAACTTCGATCCGGCGACGGCTTTCCGAAATCTGAACCCTGGCGCGCTCATTGGCATCTTGGTCCCGTGCTGCTGCCTGCTGCTCTTGGTCGGCATCGCGGCGGCAATCGTGAACTATGTGGCCCGCGCGGCGGTCTATCGCATGGTTGACGAGATCGAGGCCACCGGCGCGGCGCCCGACTGGCGCGCGGGCCTGCGCCTGGGCTGGAGCAACCGGACTTTCCGCCTGTTCTTGCTCGACCTGGTCGTCGCCATCTCGGTTGCTGCAGGCGCCCTGATCGTGGCCGGCGTTGCCGTCGCACCCTTGCTCTTGCTCGGCGGCGCCGGCGGTGGCGCTCGCCTGCTGGGCATCATTCTCACGGTGCTCCTGGGCCTGGTCTTCCTGGTGGTGCTTCTGTTCGCCGTCCTGGCTCTGAGCGTGCTGAGCCAGTTCTGGTCCCGCGAGATCGTCCTGCGCGATCTGAGGGCCGGCCAGGCCGTGGGCCGCGGGCTACGCGACGGTGCGCCGCAGCCTGGGGCCGGTGGCGCTGTTATGGCTCATCCTGGCGGGCATCGGCTTGGGCTTTGGCATCGTGCTGATCCCGGTGGTGCTGGCCCTGCTGGTGGCTGCGGCCGCGGTAGGCGGCGGTATGGGCTACGCCCTGTACCTGGCCTCGCATTCGATTCTGCTCGGGTTCGTCGTGGGCCTGCCGCTTTTCCTGACAATCCTGGCGCTGCCCCTCAGCGCCGTGCGGGGCGTATACGCGGCGTGGTCTTCCAGCGTGTGGACCCTGGCGTTCCGCGATTTGAACGCCACCCCCTCGCCGGCCCCGGCCGGGCTGCCGGCCGGGCCTTTTACGCCGGCTTGACGCCCGCCCTGCCCGGCTGGCCCTTGCCCAGCCATTGTGCTAACCTCACATTTTGCGGCCTGTTGCCGATATTCTGGCAACAGGCCGCATCAATATTAACCCAAATATAGCACATACTTAACCCAGGATTAACGCTCAACGGCAGCCCTGCGTGATATAACTATCTTGTAAGATGCATTGGAAAGGGGTACGGATCGGGCGTTTGGCGGGTAGCGGGCGGCCCAGGAGGCCACGATGAAAAGAAGACTTTCGCTCCGGCTCTCGAGGCCGGGCTTTGCCGAATGGCGCCAGAACATCCATCGTCTGTGGAGGTACGTCACATGCAGGGCGGTTGTCCCCCTGCTTCTCTTGCTCCTGCTCACCGGCTGCGAAGCGGCTGTGAACGCAGCCGGCCCTAAAGCGACCTCTACATCGCTGCCGATTCATACGGCTACCTCCACCGCCCAGGCGGCGCAGGGGGGCATCGGCTCGGGCGTGGCCGCGCCCGGCTCGGCCGGCCAGCCGGCCACGCCAGTAGGGACGCCCACCGCCACGCCGGTGGCGACGCCGGCCGCGACTGCCACGGCGACGCCAACTTCGACGCCGCCGGCCGTATCCACGGCGACGGCCGTGGCCGCCAACGTCGGCACCGTCGATGTGGCCTCTTTGAATGTGCGGGCCGGGCCGGGCACCGGCTATGCCGTGCTGACCACGGTCCCGCAGGGCACGCAATTTACTGTGCAGGGGCAGGATGCGACCGGTAGCTGGCTCCAGGTAGCGCTCAGCGACGGGTCGGCCGGTTGGGTGGATCGCTCGCTGACCGTCTACGCCGGCACGGCCCCGATCGTTGCGGCGCCGCAGCTTGCGGCGACGGCAACACCGACCCCCACGCCCGCATCCGTGAACCCGCCTGCCGTCCAGTTGCTGGCGCCGGGGACGAACGCCAGCTACCTCTCAGGCGGCGAGGTGACCGTCCAGTGGAGCGCCACGGACAGCAGCGGCATCGCCCTGGCGCAGGTCCAGCTCCTGGTTCGACAACGTCGTGGTGCAGACCACGGCCGGCAACGGGGGTACCTCGCTCCAGGCCAGCCAGCAATGGCAGGCCACCACGGTGGGCAGCCACGTGATCTCGGTGGTCGCCACCGACGTGCATGGCAACGCCAGCACGGCGGCGAGCGCGACCATCTACGTGAACTCGAGCTCGACCACGAGCTCGCTGGCGTCGTCTATCACGCAGCCTACCGGCAGCGTCGTGGTGGTGAGCGGGCAGAGCGTCACCGTCGATGCGACGGGCAGCGGCCCTAACGGCATCAACCGCCTGGAGCTGTGGTCCGACGGTTCGCTCTACGCGACGACGAGCAACGGCTCGCCCAGCGCGGTGGGTGTGGCGCAGAGCTTCAGCGCCTCCTGGTCGTGGTCTTCGACCACCATCGGCGAGCACACGATCTTCGTGCGGGCCTGGGACCAGGCGGGGAACTCGGCGAATTCAGGCAGCCTGACGATTGGTGTCGCCAATAACAATCCGCCGCAGGTTATCGTGAGCTTCAATACCACCACACCCAACGTGGGCCAGGCGGTGGTCGTCGGCACGAACGCCATCGACAGCAAGGGCATCACCGGCATCGAGCTGTGGGTGAACGGCGCGGAGGTGGCCTCCAACAGCAGCGGCAGCTCGACTGGGGTTTACCAGATGACGGCTAACCAGACCTGGGTCCCAGGCGCAGCCGGCCAATACTCGGTCTACGTCATCGCCCATGATTCGCAGGGCCTGACGGCGCAATCTGCGAGCACCATCGTTACCGTGCTCAACGCCACGGCCACGCCCGCGCCGACCAGCACACCGGTGCCCACGGCCACGCCCATGCCGACCAGCACGCCGGAGCCCACGGCCACGCCCGCGCCGACCGCCACGCCGGAGCCCACGGCCACGCCCGCGCCGACCAGCACGCCGGAGCCCACGGCTACGCCCGCGCCGACCAGCACGCCGGCGGCGCCGAGCGTGTCGATCGGTCCGCCCGGCCGGAGGCTTCGTAGACCGGCTCCCGGCATCCATCAGCTTCACCATTCAGGCGCAGGGCGGGGCGAGGCTCGATCGCATCGAAATCTGGGGCCAGGCCACAGGGCAGGCAGCGCCGCAGCTGCTGCGGACCTTCGAGGTCGCCGGCCGCTACCAGGCTGCGGTCGGCTTCGACTACAACGCGCCGGATGCCGGCTCGGCCAGCTTTTACGCGATCGTCTACGATAGCCAGGGGCGGACGGCACGGTCGGCCACGGTGAGCGGCACGATCCTGGCCGCTGCCACGCCGGTACCCCCGGCCGCCGGTGTCACACCGGCGCCTACGGCGAGGCTGGCGAGGACGCAACCTGGCTCCGGCCGGGCAGCCCGATGACGCAGGCCAGGCGGCCTGTGCCCTACGAGCGCGGTCCTCTGCAAGCAGCGGGGCTCTTTGGGCGGCTTCGCCGCCCAAAGAGCCCCATAAAGCGACCTTCCGAAGTGTCGGTGCGTGACGGATCACGAAGCGTACAGGAGTGCAGATTATGTTGGTCAAGCGAGCGCGTAGCATTTTAGAGAAGCGGTGGGTGCGCGTTGCCCTGGCGGCCACGCTGCTGTTTGCCGGCATGGCGCAGGCCGGCGCCCCGATATTCTCCGCAGGCGCGCCGGCCCAGCCTCAGGGCAGCAGCGCAGGGCTGGCCGCCACACAGGCGTATCTCTACCGGTATGTCGATGAGCCCGACGGGACAGCCCAGGTGCAGCGCAGCCAGGTGGGCAGCGGTGACTGGGCCACCGTTTCCACGATCCACGCCCCGGTCCTGCAGCTGGCGGCCATCGCAAGCACCGGCCACCAGGCCCTGTTTGCCAGGACCGCCAACGCCGTCTGGCGCAGCGTTGACGACGGCAGCACCTGGTCCGGGATCACTGGCTTGTCGGGCCGCCCGCTGAGCATGGCCGTGGCCCCAGGCTCGGCCAATCTCGTCCTCGTCGGCACCGAGGGCAGCGGGCTCTATGTGAGCTCGGATCAAGGGACCAGCTGGCGCCAGGCCGGCGGCCGGCTGTCGCCCCAGGGTGCCGGCGCGGTGGCCGTCAGCGCGGTGACTGTGAACCCGGTGGATGACCAGGTCTCCTACGCGATCGCCGGCTATACGATGGCCGTGCCCGACGGCGACCACACGCTTCAGGCCGTCTATGTGAGTGTGGATGCCGCCCGGCATTGGTTCCCCATGCAGCCCGGCGGAACCGGGGCGGTTGAACGCGGCCATCAGCACGCTGGGGCCTGATGCGCAGCTGCTACCGGTGGCCGGCCGGCTCCTGGCGGTGTCGGCCGTGGGCCAGCAGGGCACGGGTACGTTCGAGTTAGGCGTGGGCCCTGTGCTCCTCGACAGCCTCGAGGCATCGGATGCAAGCTTGCGGGCCGCGGCCGCGCAGGCACTTGGGCTGACAGGGGATGCGAGTGCCGTGGCGCCGCTGCTGAGCCATGTCAAGGATGCTGACCAGGCCGCAGGCGACAGCGCGGCGCAGGCGCTGGGGCATCTTGGCGATCAGGCGGCAATTTCGGCGCTGCGGGCGGACCTGTCCGATAGCAACGAAGCGGTGCGGGCCCGGGCGGCCACTGCGCTCGGCCTGCTGAAAGATACGGCATCCATCCCGGCCCTGGCCGCGATGCTGGACAACGACGGCCCTCTGGCCCACGGCAGCGCGGCATCTGGGCTGGCGGCCATGGGCACGCCGTCCGCGGTATCTGCGCTGGTCCAACAGCTGAGTGGCTCGGATCAGGCGCCGGCGCCAGGGCTGGCGATGCAGGCGCTGGAAGAGATCGGCACGCCGGCGGTGACGCAGGTAATCGCCGCGCTGCAGGCAACCTCCATCCCGGTGAGGCGCAACGCCGCAGAGTTGCTGGGCTATATGGCGCCCCGCCAGGCCGTGCCGGCCCTGGCCCAGGCCTTGAGCGATCCGGACTCCCAGGTGCGCGAAGGGGCGGCCTCGGCGCTGGGGCAGATCGGGTCGGTGCCGGCGCAGCAGGCGCTGGCGCGAGCGATGGCGAGCTCGTCGGACGCCGGCACGCGCCAGGCCGCGACTCGGGCCTTCGCCCAGGCGCAGGCAAGCAGCTCGCAACGCGTCGCCGTTCAGTTGACGCTCGGGCCGGCGGCGATGCACGCGCTCTCGCAGATACCTGCCGGCCGCTGGACCTTCCTGGCCCTGCTGGGCACGCTCGCGGCGGCGCTTCTGTTCTTCAGGCCGCAGGCGGCGCGCAAGGTGGCCTGAAGAGGGCTGCCGAAAAGAGAAGATCGGCCAGAGGGCGAGACGGTCCAGATCATAAGGTGCGCTGCGGCAGCCATGGCTGCCGCAGCGCGGCTCGATACCGGGTGATCAACGGGCGTGGCTGGTTGATGCCCAGTGCATGTGCAAGACATATCTTCGGTAGCGGCGCCTGTCATTCTGAGTATTCCATCGTGCCCATGCGGGATGCGGCTGCTCAAGAAACCCCCAATGTCATGCTGAGACGTTCATGACCTCGGGCGGTCATGTGGCATGGCGAGAAACCGCCTGCCTGTCATTCTGAGCGGGTCTGTCCACGATCACTGTCGCCGGCGAGCCACAGCGAAGAATCCGTCGTCAGGGAGTTTCTTGAAAGGCCGGCTCCCTGACCGCGTTTGACGAATCGGCGTGGCAGGCCGAAGCATCCGTTCCGGGAGTCCCAAGACGGATTCTTCGCTGTGACTCGCCGCGGCGTGAGCCTTCTCGTCAACCCGAGCTTTGCACTGCGGTCAGAATGACATCGGCGAGGCGAGAGCGAAGGGAGTTTCCAGGCAGATTGATACCGATTGATCGGCCTTGGCGTTTCAGCAGGCTGGCAGGTGGCGCCAGACGGCCTGCGTCAGCGTCTCGCGGCTGTAGGGCTTCTGGAGAAAGCCCGTGAACGACAATCCCGTGAAACGGGCTGCCACCTCGCTCCCGTCATAGCCCGAAGAGACCAGGATGCGAACTTCTGGGTTCAACGCCCGCAACTGCTTGAACGTCTCCTCGCCGCTCTGGCCCGGCATCGACAGGTCCAGCACGATGAGCCCGATTTCAGCCGCCTGCCCCGCGTAAAGCGCGACGCCCGCCGCACCACCCTCCGCCGTCAGGATACTCAGCCCGCTGGCCTCGAGGATGTTCAACCAACGCCTCGCGCACGGGCGCTTCGTCGTCGATCACAAGGACACGTGCACGCGTTGCCCCTTCCGGAGCGACTGTAGGCACGGCAGCCGGCGCATTCTCCGTCTGCTCTTCGTCGGCGGCTGCCGGGAACGCAAGCTGGAAAGTGGTGCCCGCCCCCGGCCGGCTGTCCACACGCAGCCCGCCCTGATGCCCGCTCACGATGCCCAGCACTGCGGCCAGCCCCAGCCCGCGGCCCGTGAACTTCGTGCTGAAGAAGGGATCGAAGATCCGGGCCAGGGTCTCGGCAGACATGCCGCAGCCGTCGTCGGCCACCTGCAGCGCAACGTAGCGCCCGGCCGCGGGGACCGAGGCTGCGCAGCGCCACAGGCAAGCGTCGCCCTCGGTGATCTCGATGGTGTCGGTGCGGATGGTCACCGTGCCGGGGCCTGGGTTGATGGCCTCCGCAGCGTTGATGATCAGGTTCATGAGCACCTGCTGCATCTGCCCGGCGTCGGCCCGGATCAAGGGCAACCGACCGGCCAGTTCCCGGCGCAGCCGGACCTGCTTGGGGATCGCGACCTCGAGCAGCCCCAGGTTCTGCTCGATCAGGGCATTCAGGCTCAACGGCTGCACTGAGAAGCGGCCCCGCCCCGAATAGGCCAGCATCTGCCGCGTGAGATCGGCGGCCCTTTGGGCGGCGTTGACCGCCTTCTCGATAGGCCCGCGCGCGGCGCTGTCCGGCGGCAGGTTGGCCAGCGCCAGCGAGGTCTGGCCCAGCATCGCCGTTAGCAAGTTGTTGAAGTCGTGCGCCACGCCTCCGGCCAGCAGCCCCAGGCTTTCGGTTTTCTGCGCCTGTCGCAGCGCCTCCTGCGAAGCATCCCTTTGCGCCTCTGCCTCGACTCGAGCCGTGATGTCTCGAATGATGGCGGTATAAAGCGGATGGCCTGCGATCGCCCATGCGGCCAGCGAAAGCTCGACCGGAAACTCGCTTCCGTCTTTGCGCCGCCCGGGGGTTTCCAGGGTCCGGCCGGCCATCCGCGGCGCTGCGCGCCACAGCCGCCCCCCGCCGGCAGGACGCCGCGCGGGTCGATGTGTCGGCACTACCAGAGTCAGCGGCTGGCCGCGGGCTTCGCTTTGCGAATAGCCGAACAGGGCTTCGGCGCCTGGATTCCAGCCCACGATGTGGCCCGACTCGTCGGCGGTGATGATGGCTTCGTTGGCCGATTCGGTGATCGCGGGGTAGAGGGCCTCGCTCTCGCGGAGCGCCTGCTCGGCCCGCTTGCGCTCGCCGATATCCAGGATGCAGTTCATGCGGCACAGTCCGTCCGGCAGTTCCACCTCGCCGACAACGACCTGCACCGGTATCGCCGTCCCGTCCGTCCTGAGCATCTCGATCTTCGAGCTCGGGTGGGGTCGGGAGACCGAGCGCCCGGCGGCGTGTCCGTTCCCGCGACGCCTCGCGACACGGCGGGCTCATATACTCCTCGACGGGGCGGCCAACTGCCTCTTCCGCGCTTGCAGCCCGAGCATGCGCACGAACGCCCGGTTGACGTAAACGTGGCGCCCCGCCCGGGTGAGTATGAGTGGAAAAGGCGCCTGTTCGAGGAGCGTGCGGAAGCGCTCCTCACTCGCCCGCAATGCCTCCAGCGCAGCGTCCTTGGCAACGCTCGCCTGCGACGATTGGGTCTCGGCTTTCTTGCGCCCGGTGATGTCCAGCACGTTGATGACGGTGTAGGGCGGTGTCTCTTCATCGTCGCGCACCTGGGCGATGTCGATCAAGACGGGGAAGGCGCTGCCGTCCTTGCGCAGGTGGGGCGCCTCCCAGCTGCCGTGGCCCGACTCGCAGGCGGCGACGAGCTGGCGCTCCGCCTCCTCCCGTGCCTCCTGGGCAAAGAGATCCAGAAATGGCCGGCCCGCCAGATCGGCGGCAGAATAGCCGTGAATCGCCGCGAAGGCCGGGTTCGCCAGTAAGACCTCCTTGCCGTCGTCCGAGCCGACGGCGATGCCCCACCCCGCGTGGGCAAATACCTGCGCCCACCTGGATAGCGACCGAAGGGCGGTCTGTCGCTCGGTCACGTCGATCTGTATGCCGTCCCAAAGGATGCGTCCGTCGGGCAGGCGGCGTGGCGATGATGCCAGGCGCAGCCAACGCATCTGGCCATCCGGCCGGCGCAGCCGCACCACCGCTTCCATCGGCTCCATCAGCCTGGCTGAAGCTTCTTCTGCGGCGGCGAGCCGGGCCCGATCCTCTTCCACCACCAGGCCGTAGAACGTCGCCGGGTCCCTCAGCACCGCCTGCGCCGCCACGCCGCACAGACGCTCGACGCCTGCGCTCAAATAAGCGAAGCGCATCGCGCCGTCGAAGTCGCGTACGATCTCGTAAACCATGCCGTTCGGCAGGTTGTTGCCGAGCGTCTGGAACCGGGCCTGCTCGTCGCGGGCGGCTCGTTCGGAGGAACGGCTTTCGGCGAAACTGGCGGCCAGCACAAGGCCGGTGCCGGCTGCGCATGCCAGGAAGGTCTGCACGGCCAGGAGCCGGTTGGTTGGGGTGACGCCGACCCAGGGCAGCGGCCCGATCGACACGGCGCTGCTCGTGACGGCGAGGGCTGCCAGCAGGAACACGGCCGTCGTGGCGCCGCACAGGCCCAGCCGCAGGGCGATGAAAGCCAAAAAGGGAAACAGCAGGTAGGGCGGTACCATGAACGGGGAAGCCCCCGGCATCACCCGGAACGTGAGGTCCGCCAGCACGCACCAGGCGCCCATCACCAGGCTGAACTCGGCTAACTGCCGCCAGGCGAAGCGCGGCCAGGGGCGCAGCCCGCTCCAGTTGAAGATCAGCGGCGTGACCAGCAAGATGCCGAGGCCGTCTGAGACCCACCAGGTTTGCCAGTAGCCCCAGAATGGCGCCACCGACGCGATGGCGGCGGTGCCTGCGCCGATAGCGGCTGTGCAGGCGTTGACAACCGTGGCGGCGCACATCAGCGCCGCGATTCCCTTCACCGTGCGGAAAGTGACGTGCTCCCCGCACCAGCGTACGATTAGCCACGCGCAGCCCAGCGACTCCAGCACATTGGCGGTCATAAAGCCGAGGCTGTTTAGGGGCGGGCGGCCGCTCAGCAGGTTGGCCGCGTTCCCGGCTACGAAAAGCGCCGTGCAGATGGCAGGCCACCGGCGGCGCGGGCTGAGCAAGAGCGCGGCCAGCCCGATGCCCCCCGCAGGCCAGACCGTGACGAGCACTCGCTGGGCGTCTGGAAAGAAGAGAGCGATGCGGCAGGCAGCGAAATAGGCCAGGGCAATGAGGGCAATGCTGGCAATATCGCGCGTTGTGGGGGAGGGAATCGATCCTTTCCCGGGCAGATTGCTCTTGCTAAACAATCTACACCTCTCAGGCCGGGAGCCCACGCTCGCTATATCAGCATTATAACACCCTTGAATTAGAGATCAGAATCTAACCCAACGGTTCTATATTTTCCACAACTGCTGCCCGCGGGTGACCGTTTGCCGGGCTCGCCCTGTTCTCTCTACCTGAGCAGGGTGGGCAGGTAGACGTAGTGATCCAGGCGGCTGCCCTCGATGGCCAGGGCGATGTTGTGCCGGATTCCCATCATCAGGGTGTCGTCGGTGCTCCAATAGAAAGAGCCGTTGACGGGAGGAGGTCCGCCGCACTCGGTGCAGCCGCCGAGCTGGCCGTAGGCTCGGGCGACCTGCGCGCGGGCGTAGGCGCCCAGCCCGCGCTGCTCTGCGAGCTGAAACAAGGCCCAGTCCTGCAGGCCACGCGCGGATCATCTTCAGCCGGTATGAAGGGATGGGCCCGTCGATGGCCACACCGGACGGCGACCCCGCGGGCTTCATTACGCCGTCGTGGTTGCCCGGGTACATCAGGACGCCGTCGCCGGTCTTGCCGTAGTCCACGTTGGGTCCCCAGGGGTTGGCCGCGTTCCAGTCGTTCATGCTCCAGTACAGAAAGCCGCTGGCCGACTCGTACCACGTGCCCCAATGCATCATGCGGGGCTCCAGCCCCAGCAGGGTGTTGGTGGCGTACGACGTGTAGGGCGCAGCCTGGGCGTTGCTCTCGTAGAACCACAGCTTGATGCCCTGGTCGAAGAGCGACGGCCACTCGCGCGCGCCCGTAGGTGGTCTTCCCGGCCCAGTCATCGTACCAGGCCAGGGCCACGACGTAAGTGCCCAACGCCGGGTCGAGCACGGAGACGTTGCCGGGGGTGGGGGCGACGGTGTCGATGATCTGCGCCTTCCAGCCCGGGTCGGCGTCCTGGAGCCAGACCGAATTCCGCACGATCGCCGCGTACTCAGACGGGTCAGGCTCATCCGCGGCGAACACCAGGGCGCGGTTGAACCAACCCCGGCTGCGCAGGTGGGCCGCCCAGGCAGCTGCCAGCGCCGTGTACTGCGCCTGCGTGCAAACCGCATCGGCGCCCCAGCCCGCACCGGGCGAGAAGGGGGTCCTCAGCCACGTCGAAGCCACCCCGTCGCTCCAGTAGGTGCCGTTCATGTAGGGCGCGACGGCCGCGTCGAACGAGGACCAATCGGCCGGCGGCTCCGGGCAGCCGCTCGGAAGATAGGTAGAGGGGTCTGGGACGAACGCCTGGCCCGTATCGACGCGGTGCTCGTGCGCCAGCTCCTCGTAGCGCTGCACGATCGTGCGTGCGTACGCGTCGTAGCTTAGCCAGCAATCGGTGGGGTCGGTGGTCGAACATTGGTAGGTGCCGCTGTGGTAGTTGATGACGTTATCGGAGCTGAGGCCGAACCACGTGGTGTCGGCGCGCATATCGGGCAGTGTGATATTCCAAACGGTCAGCGTGAGGGGCACGGAGACCGGGGCCTGGGCGCTCGCCGTGACCTGCACCGTTCCGGTGTAGACGCCGGCTGCGGCGGCCGCCGGGATGTGCACGTCCAGCCATGCGGGTTGGTTGGTGTTTGCCGGCACCGAAAAAGGGGCCCCGGCAGGATTGCCGGTGTAGGGATCTATCAAGGGCACCAGCGGGTCGGGGATGTGGCCGTCCTTGGTCGGCGAGTACTTCGGCACCGGCCAGGTGCCGGCGGCGCTCGTATCCTTGGTGAAGTCGATGAAGTCCTCGCGAAAGAAGGCCAGGTCGGCGGCCGGGATGGTATCGCCCGCGCCGTCCTGCAGGGCTCCGGCCGACATGTTGACGCCGGTCAACGCAGCTCCCGAGGCGCGCACGATCACCTGGTACGCCTCGTAGAGGGCGCACGCGCCTTCCATGGTGATGGCGGCCTGGGCGGAAGGTGCAGTGGTCGGCTGAACCCTGTAAGCAGTGCTTTGCGTCCAGACCGACAGCGCTTGCGGGGACGCCGGCGACTGGCTTGCCTCCGCGAACGATGGGGACGGCAGGCCCATCCCGGCGAGGATGGGGACCAGCAGCAGGTACACCGGCAGACGAGTGGTCATGGCATGCTCCACGCATGAATCTTAGTAGGATTATCGTGTTCCTGGAATAGGTCATGGGTCACCTCACGGTCGATCGGGACGAGAGAAGACCGCCCGTGAATGTCGTTCGAACTCATCTGCATGGCTTGAATACCTGGCCGAGGGCCCCAACGCCGATCGATTCGCCGAGGTCATCGAAAATGTGGAGGACCTGGTCGTGCCTGCGATCAGTATCTATGAGGTCTTCAAGCGGGTGGCAAGCCAGCTCGGCGAAGCGCCGGCCACGGAGGCAGTCTCGGTCATGCTGCAGGCGACGGTGGTACCCCCCGATGCCGGCATCGCCATCAAGGCAGCGCGCTTGTCGCCGGGCCTACGCTTGCCGATGGCGGAGGACGTGATCCTCGCGACCGCGCGCCAGTACGATGCGACGCTGTGGACCCAGGATGCGCATTTCGAGGGGCTGCCGGACGTGCGCTACTATGCCAAATGAAACCGGGCCACCTGGCGCAGGGGCCCGTAGTTCATTAGCTTGTGAAACTCGCGAAACGGCGCGAAACAGACGCATCACAGCTTCAGCACGAGCGGCAGATAAGTCGCGTAGGGCGGTATGCCGGCCCAGAAGCCGCCGTTGAGCGTATATCCGCCGCCGGTCAGCGTGCCGGCGCCCGCCTGGCCGGCCGTACCGCCCAGGGCATAGCCACCGCCCGTGCTGAAGGTGCTGCCGCCGCCGGCAATTGTGTTCCAGGTCAGGTTGTAGCCGCCACCGGTCTGGGCGTGGCCGATCGGACCGCGACAGGAAGCGTGGCGGCGAGGAGCGCGACCAGCAGCAACGCCTGGAGCCAATGCGTGCGCTTTTTCATGGTTGACCCCCACCAGGCCTGCGCGGCCTGCCTACCGGATCGTGGCGCACCAGG
>CAWEHT010000345.1:0-27670 GCA_963808455.1 uncultured Chloroflexia bacterium
GGACTTGCCGGGCCTGGGAGCCGGGCCCCAAGTTGGCGACACGGGCAGCCTCGGGCAAAGTGCTTGAGGCAGTTGGCCCCAGGGACCCCAACGCTGATCGGCGGTCGGAAGATTTCTAACACCTTCCAATAGCACGCGGTGAATACGGGGTGGAGGACATCAAGCGCATGACTATGGAGGTCGCTACATTCGCTTTGCGTGCGTGAACATGCGATGGGGGCTATCCTCAACGGGCTGGCAGTCTATGGCGGGCTCTATGCCTATGGCGGCACGTTCGAGGTCTTCTCCCATGCGGACATGAGGCCGGCGGTGCGTCTGGCGGCCCTTATGCGGGCACCGGCGATCTTTATCTGGACGCAATGATAGCGTAGGTCTGGGCCGAGGATGGGCCCACCCATCAGCCCATCGAACACACGATGGCGCTGCGCATGATCCCCGGTCTGGTGATCTTTCGGCCGGCCGATGCCAACGAAGTCGCCGGGGCGTGGCGCCACGTGCTGACGCATCGAGAAAGTCCGGCCGGGCTTCTGTTATCACGCCAGGGGCTGCCCGTGCTGCCTGGAACCAAAGAGGCCGCCGCCGAAGGGAAGATCAGTCGCGGAGCGTACATCCTGGTCGACACGCCTGGAGCACGCCGGATGTCATCCTGATGGGCACGGGGTCGGAGGTTTCGATGGCTCTGGAGGCTCGCGACAACCTTGCCCGCGAGGGCATCCATGCCCGCGTCGTGAGCATGCCGAGCTGGGAGCTGTTCGAGGCGCAGGACGAAGGCTACCGCGAAAGCGTGCTGCCACAGGCCATCACGGCCCGCGTTTCCGTGGAAGCCGGCATCACAACCGGATGGGAGCGCTTCGTCGGGGTGGCAGGCATTGCCGTGGGCATCGATCGCTTCGGTGCTTCCGCGCCTGGCCCCGTCGTGCTGAAGTACCTGGGCATCACTCCCGAACACGTCGCTGAATCTGCGCACCGGGTGCTCGGGAAGTAGGCGAGGGCGGGACTGACGCCCGGCCGGCACAGCAGCGCGTCAGTTACCGGCTGCCGCGCCCGTCAGGCATTTCCTGGCAAGTCCCGGCGAATTCGGCGACACACCCATCGAAGGGTGGGGTTCAGGGCAAAGGAGCCGCACGATGGACAATCTTTGGAGCCCCTGGCGTTTGCCCTATATTCTCAGTGCCAGGCAGGAAAGCTGCTTCCTCTGCGAGGCCGTACAATCGGACCAGGACCGAGCCAACCTGGTCTTGTTCCGCGGCCGGCGAGCCTTCCTGGTGCTCAACCGCTATCCCTATAATAACGGCCACCTGATGGCCGTGCCTTACCAGCACGCCGCAGGCCTCGAGTTGCTGGCGCCCGACGAGCTGGACGATCTGATGGCCATGACCACCCTCGCCGTGCGGGCGCTGCGCCAGGCTATGAAGCCAGAAGGTTTCAACATCGGCTATAATATCGGCAAGGTAGCCGGGGCAGGATTGCAGGATCACGTTCACTGCCACATTGTGCCGCGTTGGAGTGGTGACACAAACTTCATGCCCGTGTTGGGCCAGACACGTGTCTTGCCGCAGTCTTTGGAAAGCGCTTACGATCAGATCAAGCTAGCCCTGGGCGCCCTTGCCGACGATGAGGGCAGAGGCGCTTGATGCCTCAGGCACTGGTCGGCGGGCAGCGAGTCCACTATCAACGCCACCTCGGGGCAACAGGCGGCTCCCAGCTAGTCTTGGTTCACGGCGCTGGGGGCACGCTGATGCATTGGCCGGGCGAGCTGCGCCGCCTGCCCGGGCCCACAGTCTATGCCCTCGACCTCCCCGGGCACGGCAACTCAGGCGGCGGAGGTCGCGCCTCGATCACGGAATATGCGGACGTCGTCCAGGACTTCGCTGAGGCCCTGCACCTGCCCCCCTTTGTGCTGGCAGGGCACTCGATGGGCGGCGCCATCGCTTTGGAACTCGCGCTACGCCGGCCGGAGTGTCTCGCCGGGCTGGTCCTAATCGGCACCGGCGCCCGGCTGCGTGTCGCGCCGGAGATCCTTGAAGGGCTGCTGACCGATTACCGGCGCACGTCGGATCTCCTCGCCCGTTGGGCCTACCGTGACGGGGTGGATCAAGCTACGTTGCTGGAAGGCGCGCGAACCCTGCGGCGTGTGCCGGCTTCGGTGACATACGGCGATTATGCCGCCTGCAACGGCTTCGACCGGCGTCCAGACGTGCCACGAATCGGGCTGCCCGCCTTGATCGTATGCGGTTTGGCCGATCGGATGACCCCGCCTGGATTTAGCCAGTGGCTGAATGAGCAACTGCCGGGCAGCCAGCTCGTGCTGGTACCAGAGGCCGGGCATATGGTGATGCTGGAGGCCCAGTCGAAGCCCTGTGTTGTGGACGCCGTGCGCCAATTCCTGGAGACCGCCGGGTTCCGCCCAGAACACGTTGACCGAGGAGGGACGGGTGGACAATAGCATGTATCATGTCCCCTACGGCAAGTCAACGCTTGCATTCGGCGCCCCTCCCGGGATGATGACCACCGTGGCCATGTCGCAGCCCGTCGCGGCGCTGCGCGATGCGCCCGCGGCCATCGCGGCGGCTCTAGCGCGACCGATCGCATCACCGCCTTTGCGTGAACTGGCCAGGCCTGGCGATCGCGTATGCATCGTGTTCACCGACAGCACACGCGCCAGCCCCGATCACCTGATGGTGCCGGCCCTACTCGCCGAGCTGGCGGAAGCCGGTGTGCGCAATGAGGACATTACCCTTCTATGCGGCATTGGCATGCACCGTCCCTCGACGCTGGCCGAGAAACCGCCAAACTTGGTAGCGCTGTCGTCGCACGCTACCGCGTCATCGACAGCGAGCCGACCAACCCGGCTGCTCTGGTCGATTTGGGCATCACGGCCGGGGGTATGCCCGTGCAGCTCCACCGGGCGGTTACGGAAGCCGATCTGTTGCTTGCCACCGGCATCGTCGAACCGCACCAGTATGCCGGCTACTCGGGCGGCGGCAAGACGGTGGCCGTGGGTGCGGCGGGGGAGGCCTTGATCGCCCACTCGCACGGACCGGCGTATATCGACCATCCAGCCACGCGCCTGGGCCGGGTCGAGGGCAACCTGTTTCACGAGGCGATCCGTGAGGCAGCACGGCGTGCCAACCTTCGCTTTGTCATCAATGCCGTGCTGTCCGACGACAAGCAGATCCTCAAGGTGGCTGCCGGCGCACCGGAACCTACTTTCCATCAGCTGGTCAACTTCGCCCGTTCCGTCTACGAAGTGCCCATACCTCACCCATATGACCTAGCCGTGGGTGGAGTGGGACATCCCAAGGACTGCAATCTTTACCAGGCAAGCCGTGCGGCGACCTATCTCTACCTCGCGCCGGCGCCTGTAGTCCGTCCCGGAGGATTCATCATCATCCCGGCACCCTGCGAGGAGGGGGCCGGCCAGGGGGTCGGGGAACAACGCTTCCTGGCAGCAATGCGCGATGGTCACGACGTGCAGTCCATTCTCGACGACGCTCGCCACCACGGCTACCCACCCGGTCAGCAACGCGCCTTCATGCTGGCTAAGGTGCTGGAGCAGGCATCGGTCGTCATCGTGGGCAGCCAGTGTCCGGATTTGGTGGCAGAATGCAAGATGATCCCGGCTGCCACGATGGAGAAGGCATTGGAGCTGGCCCGGCGGAAGGTTGGCGATGCCTGTCAAATGCTGGTAGTGCCGCACGCGCTGCTCACTCTGCCTGTGATCAAAGAACGGCCTGAGGAGCCAATACCATGAGGATCCTGGTCCTGCACGGCCCGAATCTGGACCTCCTGGGCCTGCGCGAGCCGGCCGTGTATGGCAACGACAGTCTTGGCGATATCAACGAGCGGCTGGAGGCGACTGCCGCCGGCCTGGGTGTGGAGCTACGCATCGTGCAGTCGAACCACGAAGGCGTCTTGATTGACGAACTGCATGCGGCGCGCCTCGCCGGGTATCACGGCATCTTGATCAATCCGGGGGCGTTGACCCATTACAGCTACACGCTGCGCGACGCCATTGCCGCCATCGATCTGCCGGCCGTCGAGGTGCATCTCTCGAACGTCCACCGGCGCGAACGGTTCCGCCACCGGTCGGTGCTTGCCCCGGTGTGTGTCGGGCAAGTGCTGGGTTTTGGGTGGCGCAGCTATATTCTGGGCCTGGAAGGCCTGGTTGACCATCTGGCAAACGGCAAAGCCGGTGATGCCACAAAGTAAGGTTGGCAAGCCTGCCCAGGCCCCCCCTGGGAACCTGGCAAGGGCCTTCCCGACAGAAGACAATAGAAAAGGCTCGCTCCCGACTGGAGAGCGAGCCCATGATTCCGATGTGGGCCTGGCCTGCGATGCGCTGCTAGACCCGGTCCTGGCCCAAAGCGGGACAAGTTCTCCGACCTGCCCCTCCAGCGCACCAGCCGATCAGTTCAAGTAGATCAACGCGCAGCACGGCTCCGGGTTTTCGGTGTCCTGCATCCACGCTGCCTTGCACATCTTATGCTCGCGCAGATGATTGGCCATCCTCAGCACAGCCGTCTGTTTCTCGGCGCTGACAAACACAAGCGCTTCTGAAATCAGCTTCTCCATGTTACGGCGCTCGTCGGACAACATTTCCTCCTCCGCGATCCGTAGTTTCTACCGATCCAGGTACGTGTTTTTCCGGCAGCACAGGCAGTATAACACAACGGGTAGTTTTGGCAAACTGGCTCACTCACACGCGGTACCGGCCAGCATTGCCTCCAACACATGCACGGCCGCCTGCGCGGCGCGTGCCCGATGGCTGATGCGGTTTTTTTCCTCCGGCGCAAGCTGAGCCATTGTGCAGCCGTGATCTGGAAGATAGAAGACGGGATCGTAGCCAAAGCCGCCGGTACCGGCCGGGCCAAAAGCGATCAGGCCAGAGCACTCGCCGGTGGCCGTGCACGTTCTTCCCTCGGGGCTGCTGATGGCCACAGTGCAGCAAAACCGCGCAGTACGCCTGGACCAGGGCACGCCCGCCAGAGCGTCGAGCAACTTACAGTAGCGGTCGCGGTCGCTGGCTCCCGACCCGGCGTAGCGAGCCGAAAAGACGCCCGGCTCGCCCTTCAGCACGTCCACTTCCAGGCCAGAGTCATCGGCCCACGTCCAAAGCCCACTGGTCCGGGCATAGGTGGTGGCCTTCAGGATGGCGTTCTCGGCGAACGTCTGCCCAGTCTCCTCAACCTCTAGCGTAATCCCTTCCGCATCGAGATAGGTTACGCTTACCGGCAGGTTTGCCAATAGCAGGCGATATTCGTTGACCTTCCCCTGGTTGTGAGTTGCCACTAATAGTCTTCGCACGAACCTCCTTGGCAGGCACAGCGATATTTGCTGCCGAACTCGCCCGAGTAAAGTCGAGCAGCTGGCGTGATATTCGAAGAACCGCCCTTTCAAGCTGAAGCGTTCCCGATCTCTCAGCCCAGGCGCTCCCGTGCTTGGTCCGGGCGTCGGTTTTGCCACGCGCCCACACCCGATGTTATCATAGAGTTGTAACCTGCATCAAGAGCGGAGAAGAATATGGGCGCGCACCATCCACTGCGCATCTTTGCGGGGACGGCTAATCGTCCCCTGGCCGAAAGCGTGGCTCGCATCCTGAAATGCCCATTGGGCAGAGCCAGCACGACCCATCTCGCCGATTCAGAAATCCACGTATCGTTAGACGAAGCAGTTCGTGACCAGGATGTGTTTATCATCCAGCCGTGCTCCGCACCCGTCAACGACAATCTTATGGAACTTGTGCTCTACATCGACGCCTTCCGCCGTGCGTCGGCCCACGAAATTACAGCCGTGGTGCCCTATTACCCCTATGGCCGGCAGGAACGGATGGCCAAGGGACGCGAAGCTATCAGCGCCAAGGTCGTGGCCTGCATGCTGGAAGCCATGGGTGTAAGCCGGGTAATCTATTTCGACGTGCATGCGCCGGCCATCCAGGGCTTCTTCCAGGTGCCCGTAGACCCTCTGTCGGCGATGCCGGTCCTGGCAACCCACTTTCAGCAACAGCCGTTCTTGAGGGACGCAGCCATCGTCTCGCCGGATGTGGGAAGGGCAAAGCTGGCCGGTAGGTACGCGGAGGTGCTCGAGCTGCCTCTGGTCGTGATGCACAAACGTCGAACTAACTTCAGCAGAGCGGAGGTGACCCATGTGGTCGGCGATATCGAGGGCAAGGTCCCGATAGTCATCGACGACGTCATTGCCGGGGGCAGCGTGCTGGCCAGTGCCGATGCTCTGGTGGAGGCCGGCGCGTGGCCGGAGATCCATTTTGCCATCAGCCATGGCGTATTGCTCCCCTCGGCGCTGCAAAGGTTAGACCATCCTGCCATAAGACAATTGGTCGTATCCGACACGATCTGCTTACCCGAGAGTGTTCGAGCCAACCCCAAGATCGTGGTCGTGTCGGTGGCCGATCTTCTGGCCCAAGCCATCTACCGGATCCACATCGGCGAATCGATCAGCAGTTTGATCGAGAAGGCGTTGGCATAGACTGTGGCTCAGTTCATCAACAGGCTGCTACCTTTTACTGTCTACATCACCCTGGCGCTGGTCGTGCTGATCGTGATTGCCGGTGCCCTTGTGATCTGGCTATGGCTGCGGATGCGTCGGCTGGAGCGGCATTACAAGTTACTGACGACAGGCACAGAGGGCGGCAACCTGCAGGCCCTGCTCGAAAGCCACATCACGGAACTCCATGCTGCTGTATGTCAGGTGCAGCAAATCGATGCCCTGGCCCGCGGCATGCAGCGTGCCAACCGCTCCCACATTCAGCGGCTCGGATTCTTGCGCTTCAATCCCTTCCGGGAAACGGGGGGTGACCAGAGTTTCGTGTTGGCGCTGGCCGATCAGGACGGTAATGGCGCAGTGGTCAGCAGCCTGCACAACCGAGACGTGACACGTGTCTATGCCAAACCGCTGGCTGGCTGGATTTCGCCCTATCCTCTGACCGGCGAAGAACTGGAGGGCATTCGCAAGGCCCAAGGACAGTCGTAAAGGCTGCCCATATGGCTGCCTCGCGCGTCTGTCGGTGAACGGATTGCCCGCCGAACGCTGCCCGGCTCGGTCCCAGGCACCGAACACTCATACAACAGTCTGGAATCTTGAGATCATGCGAACGGGGAGAGACAAACGTGTTTAAGCGAGAGGCGCGGCCTGCGCCCGACCAGATCGAGGTAATCATTGGCCCCCGGGCCACTTTTCGTGGACATTTGCGTTGCGATGGCAGCATTCGGCTCGATGGGACTGTAGAGGAGGGGCTGGTGGAGACGCCGGCCAACGTTCTGATCAGCGACTCGGGGCGCGTAATTGCCGAAATCCGTGCCAAGACTGTCTCGATCGCCGGCGCTTACAAAGGCACCATCACCGCTGACCGTGTTGAGCTCCTGGAAGGAGGGCGCCTCTGGGGGGCCATCCACGTCAACTCATTTCTGCTGGACGAAGGGTCCCACTTTCACGGCGAACTCAACATACGCGAGGAGAAACAAATCGAGAGCGAGCCGCTGCTGGCACCGCGACCGGCCACGGATGCCCAGATCCCGGTCGAGATGGCATCAGACAGCGACCCGCTGGACTGAGGCGCCCCGCCCGAACGGGCGGCGCCTAATGCTATCCTTTGGGCAGAAAGCCCATCCTCACTTCGGGCTTCTCTGTGTACCACAACATGAAACCAGACATAGCCATCGAGATCAAAGTCAAGACGACATACGTCCAGTCGGGAAGAACGGCACCACTGTCGAGGGTCGTCGTGGCATGCGCCCAGATCATCATAATGCGACTAATGAGATTGAACCCCTGAGCAAAGCCAAACAAATACCACGGCCCAAGTTCGACCGTACGCCGTACAATGATCTGAAAGTCTCCAATCAGGACCAGGATGGCCAACAAGACCGGCAGCCACCAGTCCTGCGCCGTGATCGTGAACAGGGCAGGCGGGAACAGAACCAGTGGGACAAGTTGCAAAACCAACAACACGCCAATCACGCCGGGGCTCGTGAGAGTGCGACGTTGCATCAGAAAATCTCCTCTAATTGCGAAATGCCGTCTGGAAAACTCCCAGCGGATTATAGACGGCGCACGGCCTAGCTGTCAAGCGGCTTGACAGCCGGTGCTGCTCAAAGGTATAATTGTGCATGCATTTGCTTGTAAGTCAGATTACATTGTTGCGGCGCCCCGCTCACCCATCCCAGTGCGGAGCACGCTGCACCACCACCACCTGGGTGACAGTGCAGAAAGGAGGCCCTGAATCCATCCGCGGTGATTCGGTTTGACCACAGCGAATGGGATCTAGAGACAAATGGCTGGTCGCCCGCCTGGCTGCCGGCACAGTTGAAGGGCTTGCCCTGACATCGCTTGACTCCATTTGCATCAGCGGAATCTTGACATCAGGAGGAGAGGTTACCATGCGCACGTTCAGATTCTTGTCTGTCCTCGTTTTGCTGGCCCTGGTCCTGGGTGCCTGCGCGCAGCCGGCACCTGCCCCTGCGACCTCGGCGCCCGCCGCAGCACCGACCACAGCCCCTGCGGAAGCAGCGACCACAGCCCCTGCGGCCGCTCCTACTACGGCGGCAGCTCCCGCCGCGAATGGCGCCCAGCTCAAGGTGGCCGTGTTGGCCCCGCTTTCCGGCGCTCAGCCCACGTTCGGCGTCTCGACCCGCAACGGCGCTCTGTTGGCCATCAAGGAATGGAACGCCAAGGGTGGCGTGCTGGGCATGCAGATCCAGCCCGTCGTCGAAGACAGCCAATGCAGTCCTGACCCGGCCGTGGCGGCGGCCAACAAGGTCATCAGCGAGGACGGCGTGCACTACATCATCGGCGAGGTCTGCTCCTCGGCCTCGATCCCCATCTCCGAGATCGCCAACAAGGCCAAGGTCATCCAGATCAGCCCGACCTCAACCAATCCCAGCGTGACCGTGGATGCGCAGGGCAACACCAAGCCCTACATCTTCCGCGCTTGCTTCATCGATCCATTCCAGGGCACGGTGGGTGCGAAGTTCGCGTTCGGCACGCTGAACGCTAAGACCGCCTACATTATGTCCAACCAGGCCAACGACTACGTGCGTGGCCTGGCAGACAACTTCCAATCAGCCTTCACTGCGTTAGGCGGCAAGGTGCTGGGCCGCGAGAATTACACCTCGACAGATACAGACTTCTCGGCCATTCTGTCAAAGATCGCGGCGGCCAAGCCCGACATGATCTACCTGCCTGACTACTACAACGTGGTTAACCTGGTCACGCAGCAGGCCAAACAGGTCGGCATCACGGCACCCTTCATGGGCGGCGATGGGTGGGACTCCTCCGATCTGAACGTGAAGGCGGCCGCGGGCGGCTACTATACCAACCATTACTCGAAGGACGATCCTCGCCCCGAGGTGCAGAACTGGATCAAGGATTACGAGACCGAGTACAACACCACGGCAGCCCCGGACGCACTGGCAACCCTGGCGTACGACGCGACCAACCTGCTGCTCGAAAGCATCAAGGAAGCTGGCGCCGACAACACCGACCAGGTGAAGACCGCGCTGGAGGGCATCAAGTTCCAGGGCGTATCGGGCACCATCACGTTTGACAAGAGCCACAACCCGATCAAGGCCGCCGTGGTGCTGGCCGTGACCGCGACTGGTGTCAAGTACAATTCGACCGTAAATCCGTAACAATCGAACATAGTGGGCGGTCCGGCGCCGGATCGTTGGTCAAGTCACTGGCGCCGTCACGACTGAAGACGGCAAGCAAGGATCCTGGCGCTGAGACTGGCGCCCACCCTGAGGTGGAGGGCGGTCATTCCGCCCTCCACCTGTGTTAGGTGGAGACAACGGAATGGCGAACCGGTCTTGCTTCGAGACTGGGCACAGTTCGCCCAAGCCAGAGGCTTCCCTGAGACATCCTTTGAGACATCCTTTTGGAGGCATGCGCCGATGCAACAGGCGAGCGTTCCACAGCAATCCTCTTACGCCGCGCGCAGACCCGGAGCCCGGATGGCATGGATCGGCCAGGGTTTTCTGATACTGCTGGCCATAGGGGCGGCGGTTCTTGTTCTGCCCCATCTGTTCACTGAGCCGCTGCTTTTTCTCCAGATCGTGCTCAGTGGCTTGCAATTGGGCTTCGTTTATGCGCTGATCGCCCTTGGCTACACCATGGTGTACGGCATCGTCAAGCTGATCAACTTCGCCCACGGCGATGTGTTCATGTGTGGCGCCTTCGTGAGCTACTTTGCCGTGGCTCAATTCGGCCTGCACACCTGGCCCATGGTGGTCTTCCCGGGCCTGTCCCCGAGCATTGGGCTCGTCATCGGCTCGCTCACGGTCATTTTGCTGTCGATGATCGTCTGCGCCGTGCTAGCATTTGTCATCGAGCGGGTGGCCTACAAGCCGCTGCGCGATGCGCCACGCATCGCGGCTCTGATCACGGCCATCGGTGTCTCATTCTTCCTGGAATACTTCGGGGCGTTGAATTTCGTGTTCTCGCCGCGCAACATCCCCTACCAGCGTCCTTTTGACGTGGTGACGTGGAGCATCAGCGCCAGAGGCATCATCATGCTCCAGCCCGGGGTGGCGGCACCGCCGAACGGGATCGTGGTTTCGAATATCTTTCTGTTCACCGGGCTGGCGGCGGTGCTGGTGCAGCTGGCTTTGCAGTTCCTGGTGCACCGCACCAAGATGGGCAAGGCCATGCGGGCCGCCTCGTTCGACAAGCCCACAGCCCGGCTGATGGGCATCAATGTGGACCAGGTCATATCGTTCACCTTCGCCGTCGGAGCAGCTCTCGCAGGGTTGGGTGGCGTGCTCTATGCGATCGCCTATCCCTCCATCTACACGCTGCTCGGCGTATTGCCCGGGCTGAAGGCCTTTGTGGCCGCGGTTGTAGGGGGCATTGGCAGCATCCCTGGCGCCTTCGTGGGGGCCCTGATCATGGGCCAGGCCGAGGGGTTGACCATGGGCTTCATCTCGACGCCGATGCGCGACGCGGTGGCCTTCACCATCTTGATCCTCGTCCTCCTGGTCCGGCCGACGGGCATCTTCGGCGAACCGGAGAAGGAAAAGGCATAGGAGGACGACCATGGGTCTTACAACACTTGCCATCTACATCGTCAAGATCGTCGGCCTGCTGGCCTGGGTCTATGGCTTGTTGTGGGTGCTGGGCCGCCAGCCATGGCCGGTGAAGGTCGCCGGCCTGATCCTGGCCTGGGCCATTCCGCAGCTGGCCCTGACATCCATCGGGGGTGTCCAGGTGCTGAACGGTTTTGACAACGGTCTCCTGCTCGACGCCTCTGCGGTGGCCATGCTTTGTTTGGGGCTAAACCTCATCTATGGCTTCAACGGACAGTTCTCGTTGGGCCAATATGGCTTCTACGGCATCGGGGCCTATACTGCCGCCGATATCACTTTCAAATGGGTCAACGGCGATGCCTCTGGGCTTTTCGTCGCGGCCATCGGCGTGATCGTGGGCGCGGCCATGATCCTCGGGCTGAAGCATTTCCTGGTGAGCCGATTCAAAGGCATGCCGGTCATGTCGCAATTGACGCTCTACCTGATTGGAGCGGTTGTCTCCGGCGTGATAGCTGTATGGATCGGCAATATCTGCGCGCACGCCCTGGCGCCGGCCTTGGGCACCGAGGCGAACCCGGGCAGCCTGCTCGGGCTGCCGGCCCAGAACGTGGTCTTTTTCCTGGCAGTCCTTATCGGCGGCGCCTTCGCCGCCGAAGTGAGCTTCCTCTTCGGGCTGCCCGTGCTGACCCTGGGCAGCGATTACTTTGGCATCGCCACCCTCGGTTTCACAATCGTCATCCAGACGCTCATGGTCAATTCCGACACGCTGCTGCCCTTCCCCGAGATGAAGGGCGGGCGCGGCATGATCGGCATCCCTAAGCTAACCACCTGGACCTGGGCCTTCGTCTTCCTGGTCGCGATCATCATCGTTATGCGCAACCTGATCTATTCCAGCACCGGCCGGGCCATTATGTCGGTGCGCGAGGATGAGACCGCGGCCAAGTCGATGGGCATCGATGTCGCCAACTACAAGCTGCTGGCCTTTGTGATCGGCAGCCTGTTTGCGGGGCTGGGCGGAGGCATCTATGCGCACTACATCGGGTTTCTGAGCCCGGCCACCTTCAGCTTCATTGCAGGCTTCAACCCTTTGATCATCATTGTGTTCGGTGGGTTGGGCAGCATGACCGGCACCCTCATGGCCAGCTATGGCTGGATGTTCTTCCTCGAAGGTCTGCTCCGCGTGCTACTCGGCCAGCTGGGCCCAGATGCGCCAACCTGGCGCTACGTGCTCTACCCGATCGCTTTGCTCTTGCTTATGTTATTGCGCCCGCAAGGCCTGCTCGGCACCACGGAATGGGGCTTCCTGAAAGCACCTAAGGCGGCCCTGGGCAGTGCCGAAGAGTCGCAAGCCGCAGCGGCCGCAGCGGCCAAATAGGGGAGCCATCATGCAACCACCCACCGACGGCCAGACACCCACCCTACAGATCGTGGGGCTGGCCAAACAGTTCGGCGGCCTGCGCGCCGTGAGCAGTTTCGATTTGGCGGTCCAGCAAGGTGAGCTGGCTGGCCTGATCGGCCCCAATGGCGCTGGCAAGACCACTGTTTTCAACATGGTCACGGGCCTGTACGTGCCGACGGCCGGCGACATCCTGTTCAATGGGGAAAGCCTGGTCGGCCTGGAACCTTTCGAAGTGACGCAGCAGGGCATCGGCCGGACTTTTCAGAACATCCGGTTGTTCCCAGCGCTGAGTGTGCTCGACAATGTGCGGATCGCGTACCATATCCATGCTGGCTACAGTCTGCAGGACGGCATCTTGCGCACGCACAAGTTCGAGGCCAAGGAGCGGGAACTTTCTGAACGGGCCGCCGATCTGCTGACCATCTTCCATCTGGAACGCCTGCAGAACGAGACGGCCAGGAACCTTCCCTACGGCGAACAGCGGCGTGTGGAGATCGCACGCGCGCTGGCGTCGAACCCCAAACTGCTCTTGTTGGACGAGCCGGCTGCCGGCATGAACCCTGCGGAGATCGTGACGCTGATGGAGCTGATCCACTTCGTGCGCGAGCGCTTCAACTTGACGGTCCTGCTGATCGAGCACCAGATGCGGCTGGTCATGGGGATCTGTGAGCACATCACGGTAATGGACTTCGGTGAGGTGATCGCGCGCGGTGATCCAGCGGAGATCCAGAGCCACCCCCGCGTGATCGAGGCTTACCTGGGCCGTGGCGCAGCAGGGCGGGCCGGGGTCAAGAAGGTGGCGTAACATGTTATTGGAAGCCGAAAACCTGAATGTCTATTATGGTGCCATCCATGCCTTGCATGGCATCAGCTTCAACGTCGAGGAAGGCGAGATCGTGACACTGATCGGCGCCAATGGCGCCGGAAAGTCCACGACACTCAAGACCATTTCGGGCCTGCTGCGCTCGCGGACCGGGAGCATCAAGCTGGGCGGCGCGGAGCTGACCTCCTGCGCGGCGCAGGATATCGTGCGCATCGGCGTGGTGCAGGTGCCGGAGGGGCGCAAGATCTTTGCGCCCCTGACGGTGCAGGAAAACCTGGAAATGGGGGCGTTCACGCGGACAGACCCAGCGGAGATCCGCCAGAGCATGGAACGCGTGTTCAAGAGCTTCCCACGGTTGAAGGAACGCCTGCAGCAAGCCGGCGGTACCCTCTCGGGTGGCGAGCAACAGATGCTGGCCATTGGTCGCGGGATGATGGCGCGGCCCAAGCTGTTGTTGCTCGACGAACCATCGATGGGGCTGGCGCCGATTCTGGTGGAGGAGATCTTTTCCATCATCCGGGAAATCAATGCGCAGGGCACCGCCATCCTGCTTGTGGAGCAGAACGCCCTGATGGCGCTCTCGGTGGCAAACCGGGCCTATGTGCTGGAGACGGGACGCATCGCGCTGCAAGGCCCGGCCAGCGAGGTAATGCGCAACCCGCAAGTCGAAAAAGCCTATCTGGGCGGGCAATGACGTAAGGTGATCGAGAGTGGAGAACCGGCAATGATCTCCACTCTCTGGGCCTGGGGATCGAGCAGGAGATGCGGGGTTACCAAAAGGGGGGAAGAACTCCATGAGCCAGACACTGCCTGCAGCACCCGCGGCGCCTCAAACGGCAGGGCGCCCGTGGCGGCTTGTGCATACCATCTTGCTGCTCGCCACCTTCGCCGGCATCTGGCTGATCGGTCTCTTCGTGCCAGGCCGTCTGTGGGCGTGGATTGGCATTATGATTCTCGGCTTCTTGATGATGATCGTCATCGGGCTCGGCATCTCGGGCTGTGCCTGGGGCATCTTGATCGACGAACGAAACCTTATGAGCCTCGCACGCTTTCAGGCAATAATCTGGACGGTGTTCGTGTTATCCGCGTTCGTGGCCGCGGCGTTATGGAATATCAGCATTGGTCAGCCCGACGCTCTGGCCATCGCTGTGCCGCCGCAGCTGTGGGCGCTCATGGGGATCAGCATGACCTCGTTGGTCGGAACCCCACTGATCTTACAGCAGCAAAAGAAAGCGCAGCCAACCGGCGGCGGCCAGGCCGGTCAAGGTGCGCCAGCGATGCCGCAGGCAATGGCCAATCTGCTCGCGCACGGCGGGGGTTCCGCGCGCATCAACACCGTCGGTCTGCTGGTCGTCAACAACAACCGCCAGGACGCCAGCCTCGCGAACTTCTTCGAGGGCGAGCAGATAGGCAACGTCGGCGAGATCGATCTGGGCAAGGTGCAAATGTTTTACGTCACCTTGATCCTGGTGGTTACCTACACGCTGGCCCTGGTCGCCTTCTTTGGCAGTTCGTCTGGCAAGATCGGCGCGTTACCGCCCCTCAACGACGGCATCATCGCGCTGCTCGGCGTCAGCCACGCCACCTACCTGGCGAATAAGTCCGTCCAGCACGCCCAATGAGCGGCCGTGGGGACGACAAAAAATCTGATCGGCTCGATATCAGCACTTCCAGCGTCAAGGATGTGGTCGCCGAGCTCGGAGATTGGCAAGACCTGTGCTGACATCTGGAGAAGACTACTTCGCGCGGCATCTGGCGCGCGTACCAGCATTTCGAGCGCTGATCCGCGGGCTGGAGAACCAGCTTTTTTCCCAGGAAGCGCTTCAAGGTCCGGTCCTCGACGTGGGCTGCGGCGACGGCCACTTTGCTGCCGTCGCCTTCCCCGACGGGCTGGACGCCGGCATCGACCTTACCTGGGACATCGTGGCGGAGGGCCGGGCCAACGGCCGCTACGGCCATGTCGAAGTGGCGGATGGAACGCGCCTGCCCTATCCTTCGGCAGCCTTTCGGACCGTAGTCAGCAACTGCGTGATCGAACACGTCCCAGACATCGAGGGCCTGGTCGGCGAAGTGGCGCGGGTCCTGGCGC
This sequence comes from uncultured Chloroflexia bacterium, assembly GCA_963808455.1. Taxonomy (GTDB): domain Bacteria; phylum Chloroflexota; class Anaerolineae; order CG2-30-64-16; family CG2-30-64-16; genus CAWEHT01. The sequence continues at coordinate 15,351 of CAWEHT010000345.1, forward strand.
CGGGTGGGCGCTTTCTTTTCTCCGTACCCAACGATAGCTTCACCGGAGCGCTATTCACTGCCAGTTGCCTGGAACGCCTGGGGCTGCACAGGCAGGCAGAGATGTTCGGCCGCTGGTGGAACCGGCGCGCTGGCTCATTATCACCTGGAGCCGGCAGCCGTTTGGCAAGAACGGCTGGCCCGCTGCGGCCTGATCGTCAACCGGCACGTCTCTTACATGTCTCCAACGGCCACGCGTGCTTTCGAGCTGGCTCACTACTATTCTGTCCCTTCGCTCGCGTGGCATCGCGTGACCGGACGTTGGTCTCTTCGTCCCCAAAGCGTCAAGCATTCACTGGCCTTCCGATGGCTGCGGCGCTATGCCGCGGAGCCAGTGCCGGAATGGGGCACAAACACCTTTTACGTGTCGCGCAAGGCGCCTTGAGCAGGCCCATGCCGTGCGGGTGCGCGGGGCTGGATGGGCCTCAAGCTCCCGCCCGGCACGCCTGATCGATCAATCCCTCCGCGAGCGTATCTCAGCAATTCGATCCGGCTGTGCAGCCCCAGCTTGTCGCACAGGTTGAACTCGCCGCCCCGCGACTTCTATCAAGCCCAGAGCTAGCACGCCTGCAATTTGCTGATTGCTGTAGCCGCAGGCCAGCAAACCCAAGAGCGCCTGCTCGGCAGCGGTCAATGAATCGCTTGCTGGCACCCCCCCACGCGCGCTGCCGAACAGCTTGCCGGTCAGCCCCCGCTGAGTTTCGCTGTCGACGTAGGTCTCACCGTGAGCTACCGCCCGCACAGCGCTGATCAACTCAGACTCCACCACGCGTTTGATGACATAGCCAGTGGCACCGGCGGCCAGCGCCTGCCGGACAAGGCTGTGGTCCTCGTGTAGGCTCAAGACCAGAATACGCGTTGCAGGGAGCAGCGCTCGCAGCTCGTGGGCTACCTGGATACCGTTGGCCCCGGGCATACTGATATCTGTCACGAGCACGTCGGGCAACAACTGTTTGGCCAGCTCCAGGGCCAGCTGCCCGTCTGGGGCTTCACCGACCACCTTGAAGTCTTGTTCCGCATTCAGCAAGGTGCATAGCCCGGCGCGCAGGGCCCTATGATCGTCGGCAATCAAGATGCTGATGAGCACGTGATCTCCATCCATGAGCCCGTTTCCCTCAGGTGCAGCACAGGACGCGGCCAGCCTATGGCGCACTGGAAGCGAGCACACCAAACCTCATCCATACCCAGATCATTATAAGTGTTGCCAAGGCTCCGCGGAAGAGTAAATAACCTGGAATTGTTCGCCAACTACCTGCCGCGAAGTACGGAGACGCTCGATCGGCACGCGACTTGGAAAGTCCCTCACTGAGGCGGTGAATCACGAGACACGCTCGGCGGACAACAAAAGTCCTGCAGCCTGATGGCATGCAGGAGCAAGAGTCAATGTCGAAGCTTTGGCCTGGCCGGAGCCATAGTCATGCACATGACTATGGCTCCGGCCAGGGATACCTTGAGTCCCGTTTGGCGCGTGTGTTAGCTGCGGGTTGCCTGATTGTCGAGCACCCTGGGAGTGTGGCCGCCCGACTTGATCGCGATCCGCTTCGGCTTTACCTCGTCGGTCTTGGGCAGGGTCAGGGTCAAAACCCCGTTATGGTAGTCAGCCTCGACGGCATCAGCTTTGACCGGCATAGGCAGGCTGACGCTGCGCACGAAGCTGCCGTAGCGCCGCTCCCGAAGGCAAGAGCGCTCCCCCCGCTTCTCCTCTTCGGACTTCATCTCACCTTTGATAGCGTTAGTCCTCTATGAGAGCTAACGCTATGCGTTCACACCATACAGCGGCTCACAGGAGCGCGCGACCCCATACGGCGATTTTGCGCATCGTGGCCAAAGGTGCTACAATGTCATACCGTAGTTGCTACGTGGTCTCCGCCAATGCGCCAGTAGTTAGTACTGAGGTGCCGCAGCGCTGGTCTTTCTCGAGCCGATGACGATAGGACTGTGTGCCGGGCAGTTCTCCGGCGTGGATTGTCGCTTGCACTGAGCCGGTTCGTGCGCGTACCGTGGCAGGCATCCAGCGGCGCGGTCTCCGAACCATCGATCCGGGCAAGGGTACTGAAATAGGAGCCAGCCACATGATGGATGATCTGCTCACGGTCGAGGAAGCGGCTGCCTACTTGCGTGTCAGCCGTGCAACCGTTTGGCGCTGGTGCAAGAGCCGGAAGGTGCCGGCCGTCAAGATCGGCCGCGAGTGGCGCATCATGAAGCAGACGCTCATCGACCTGCTCGCGCGGGGGCTCCCCGACTTGCCTGAAACCTCGGATGTTGGCGCGGCTCGACGCTGAAAGACGGGTATGCAGTTCCCAGTTACCCGACGTCGAATCTGCCTCTGAGCCGTCACTCCGGCCTGCCAGCAGGGGACGAGGAAACTGTTACCTTCGCCCCCGATGCCGGAGTGCCCGCCAGTGCTGCCGGATGCTCCGGCCGACCGCACGTTGAACGCCAGAGCGTCGTGTGCCCTTCCCTATCTGGGCCTCAGTGGTCAGTGACGGGCGAAGGACGCGACGTTCTGTCGTTCGATCGGCGGCTCGCGATTTCCCGGAATCCATTCTTACCCCAGCGCGACCGTTGCGTTGCCATCCTCCCCGCAAGTGCAGGATCCCGCGAGGTAAACACATATGCGTAGACTCATCTGTGTTCTGAGCGTTGCCGCGGGCATTGTGGTAGCCCTCGGAGGGATGGCAGCGAGCATCTGCCTCTCGCTGGTCAACATCTCAGCAAACCGGGGATCCGCCGCTTTAGTATCCAATACCGTGGCCCTGGCAATCGGTACAATCGGCCTTGGCTGCGGAGCCTCGCTCGTCTGGGCCGGCAGCAGTGCGGCCCGAGGGCTGCCTGACAGGCCATTTCGCATGGCTGCCTGGGCCTGGTGGCTCGTGGCGCTGCTGGCCGTTCTTGGCGCAGGGCAAGCCGCCTTCAACGCCAGGGAGCCATTGGCACTGCTCTCGGCCTTTCACCTGCTTGCCGGCATGCTCGCTGCGGCCCTCTTCCTGTCGTTGGCGGCAGGTGCCGCCCGTAGTGCCAGGGATGAGCGCCTCCCAGGCCTGCGTGCCATTGCCGGCAGCGTGGCCTGGGGTGCGCTGGGTGGCGCGGGGATTGCCATGCTCCTTGAACTGGTGCTGCTGGCCATAGTGGCAGCCGTCGTCGGATTCTGGCTGGCGGCGACCCGGCCCGAGCTGGCCGCTCAACTCAGAGCCTGGACGATGGCGCAGATGTTCAACCGGGACCCAATGCCCGACTGGCGGCCACTGGCCGCATGGCTGCGTTCTCCAGTAGTGGCTCTGGGGGCTCTGGGCCTCTTGAGCGTTGTGGTGCCGTTGATCGAAGAGACGACCAAGAGCCTGGCCGTTCCCCTGGTTGGGCTCAGCGGCGCCCGCCTGACACCTCTGCGTGGCTTCCTGATCGGGGCTGCGGCCGGAGCCGGCTTTGCCATGCTGGAAAGCATCCTCAATGGTACGCCGGGGCTGACCAGTCCCAGCAGTTGGGCCAGTCTGATGCTCGTCAGGTCCGGAACAGCGGCTTTGCACTGCCTCGCCAGCGGGCTGGCAGGCCTGGCCTGGCAAGCCATCCTCACCGGGCGACAATTCGCCAAAGCACTTGCGTTCTTCATAGCGGCCCTGGCCCTGCACGGCATCTGGAACGCTGCGGCGAGCCTCTCTGCCATCGCTACCCTGGTTGGACAGACCGGGGGCGTGGATCGCTTCTGGAGCATAGCAGCCCAGGTACTGACGAGCGGCTTCATAGCGGTGCTCTGGCTTGCCGTGGTACTGGCACTCCCCCTGATTGCCCGGCACCTGGCAAGTGGCGAACAGCTTGTTCCGGTGGAAAAGAGCGCCACAGCGTAGGCCAGCCCACGTGCCAACATCGGCACGAGGACGCGCCGGACTCGACGGCGAAGTGTACCGGCTGGCTGCTTATGCTCTGAAGAGGGCCGCCAGCCAACTGCGCGCGGCCCGCATTTCGGCAAGATGCAGCTTGTGGCCGGCCTGCTCCCAGTGGAGGCTGACATCGGCGCCGGCTGACCGCAGCAGCTCGGCCAGCCTGGCGGCGTCTACCGGCGGGGCCAACTCGTCGCGGCGGCCACCCGCAATCCAGACCGGATGCCCCGCCAGGTCTGGCACCTGGCGCGGCGGCGGGGGCATGACCGGCCGAAGGATCAGCGCTCCAAGTAGCAGCCGCGGGCAGTAGAGCAGCAAGCTCGCAGCCATCGCCGCGCCGTTGGAATATCCTAGCGCCACCACGTGCCGGATGTCGAAACGATAATGCCCGGCGGCGCTGCGGGCAAATTCGGCCAGTTCGGCAACCCTGTAGCTCAGCTCATCTTCATCCAGGGCGACATCCTGGCCCAGGGGGAGGAAGCGCTGCGTGCCGTTCGACCTCCGCCCTGCCACGCACACTGAGCAAGGCCGTGCCTGGAGCAATTTCGGCAGCTATCGGCAGAAGTGAAGTCTCGTCACCGCCCGAGCCGTGCAAGAGCAGCAACGTCAGGGGCAAGCCACCCGGTTGAGCCGGCACGTACGCGTGCTGGAATGTAAGCACCTGCGGCATCGTGACGGCATGGCTCATCGCCGGCCGCCCGTGCGGCTGAGTGCAGGCAGGCTCTTTTCGAGCGCTGCGCGCCTCGGTTCGAGCCACGACGGAAGTTGAAGATGCATGCCCAACTCGCTCGCCGGTTCATCCACCGTGAAGCCGGGGCCATCCGTGGCAATCTCGAACAGCACGCCACCCGGCGTTCGAAAGTAGATCGACTGAAAATAGGTCCGGTCCAGGATGGGAGTGACCGTGTGCCGTTCCGCCAACAGGGCCCCGCGCCGCTCGGCCTGGTCCGCAGCGTCTGCCGCACGCCAGGCGATGTGATGGATCGTGCCAGCCCCTGGCCCGCCCGCGGGCAGACCCGGCAAGACCAGGAGGTCCAGGACGCCGCCAACCGCATCGTTTGACACATAACGCAGACGGTGGTTGGCCCCTTCAGCCTGCAGGTGCAGGCCGAGCGCGTGCGTCAGCAAGGCGGCCTCGGGCTCCGCGGTTCGGCCACCAGTTGTGTAACGCCCCACAGGCCGCGGATACCGTATTCGGCTGGCACCACGCTGCCGGCCCACGATGGGCGCAGCTCAGCGGCGGGGTGCGCCACCAGCTCGATCTGCAGATCGTCGTGATCGAAGAAAGTCAGCAACTGGCTTCCAAGGCGTTGGATAGGCCCTTCGAAGCGCAGTCCATGGTCCGCCAGGCGATCCATCCAGTACTGGATGGAGGCAGGCGGGATCGCAAATGAGACGACGCTTGCCTGTCCCAACCCTTTTCGCCCTTGCCTGGCGGAGGGCCAGACGAAGAACGTCAGCAGGGTCCCTGGCCGCCCCAACTCGTCACCGTAGTACAGGTGATACGTCTCCGGCGCATCGAAATTGACCGTCACCTTGACCAGCCGCAGGCCGAGACAGCCCGTGTAGAAATCGACGTTTGATTGCGCATCGCTGGCGATTGCCGTGATGTGATGCAGACCTGTCGTCATGCGCACCGCCCTTCCCATCGGGGACTTTTACCACGCCGGCCGGCCCCGGTCAGTAGCAAAGATTGCCAGGCACCCGCCTGACTTGACGAATCCATCTCAAGACATTAGCATTCTGCCAGCCGCGTGAGGAAGGCGCCGCAAGATGCAACCTTTGAGCGTGATCGACGCCGGTGCCACACGCCCCGCCGCCACAGCGACCGCGGCCATCCTCGACGAGTTCAGACGGCGGCATCCCGAGCGGTGAACCGACCTCTCGTTCACAGGAGTAATACCATGCAACTCGTAGTATTCAATGAACAGGGTGGTCCCGAAGTGCTGAAGCTGGAGGAGCGACCGACGCCTCAACCGGAGGCTGGGCAAGCCTTGGTCAAGGTGGCCGCCGTCGGCGTCAACTTCCAGGACATCTATCGCCGATCTGGCCTGTACAAAGTGCCACTGCCATTCTACCCGGGCAGCGAAGGCGCGGGTGTGGTGACTGCCATCGGCCCTGGGGTGACGGAGATCAAGCCAGGGGACCGGGTGGCATGGCTGGACGCCAGCGGCTCTTATGCCAGTGAAGCCGTCATCGCCGCTGACAAGCTCGTATTGCTGCCGCAGGGGCTGAGCTTCGAGGCGGCGGCAGCCGTCATGCTACAGGGCCTGACAGCCTACGTCCTGACTCATGAGACTTACCGGCTGCAACCCGGCGAGAATTGCCTGGTGCAGGCGGCAGCCGGCGGCGTAGGTCTGTTGTTGTGCCAGATGGCCGAAGATGATCGGTGCCCGGGCGACGGCACAGCTTCGACCCAGGCCAAATCAGAGAAGGCACGAGAGGGCGGCGATAACGAGGTTATCCTCTAGACAGCGCAGGATTTCAGAGCGAAGTCAAGCGCATCACCGGCAGAAAGGGGTGCAGGTGGTTTATGACTCGGTGGGCAAGGATACGTTTCACAGGAGCCGGAACCGCCTCGTGGCCCGCGGCTACACTGGTTTTCTTTGGTAGAGTAGCGGCTTTGTCCGCTCTTCGACATCCAGCGTCTCAGTGGGCCCCGTTCCCTGTCTTGACCCGACTGATGCCTTCGATTACGCGCGTGACCGCGACGCGTTCCGGCATCACACAAATACTGCTGGATTGGGTAGTGACGGGCCGCTTGAAAGTTCACATTGACCGTGCCTACCCACTGAGCAGGTCGCCGAAGCCCACAAAGCTTTAGCCAGCAGACAGACGACGGGTAGCCTCCCCTGATACCCTCATCCGTGATATCCGGGCGTCTGCGGGCTCCCCTACCAGGCGACTTCAAAGCCGCGGCGATTTCAGCGCAGAAGGGCAGGCCCATGACAAGAAGGCTTTGCTCGTGGTCAGGCGTCGCCGTTGAGCCGGCGTCCCAGGTAGGGGTCTAGCCAGTCGCTGTAAGCCGGGTTGCGCACACCCAGCACCTTCCATCCGAAATGCAGGTGGGGGCTGCTGGAGTTACCTGTGCTACCGACATGGCCGATCGTGGCCTGCGCGTCCACCGCCCGCCCATCGGTGACTGCAGGATCCTGAAGATGGGCGTAAAGGGTCTGAACAATGCCGTCCTGCGTCGTGACCCGCATGAAAGTGCCGTAGCCTGCACCCGGGAAGGGCACAGCTACCGGCATGCGCAGCCAACACGTTCGTGCCCTGGTCGTGGCTAGTCATGCCATTGTGCCCGGCCAAACCGGTTTCCGAATAATCGGTGGTCGAGTCACCGAACCATCGCGATATCCAGCCCGTGCCGTCTGGTAATGGCTGTTAATGCCAATTCAGCACTCATGGGCGTAGGAGCCGGCGGCATCCGCCGGCTCCTACGCCCATGAGTGCTGAATTCGCTCTTCAACGGCCGTTACCAGACGGCACGGGCTGGATATCGCAATGGTTCGGTGACTCGACCACCGATTATTCGGAAACGGGTTTGGCCGGGCACAATGGCATAGACTACGCCGCCGACCAGGGCACGAACGTGTTGGCTGCGCATGCCGGTAGCTGTACCCTTGGCCAAGATGCAGGCTACGGCACTTTCGTGCGGGTCACGACGCAGGACGGCATTGTTCAGACCCTTTACGCCCATCTTCAGGATGCTGCAGTCACCGATGGGCAGGCGGTGGACGCGCAGGCCACGATCGGCCATGTGGGTAGCACAGGTAACTCCAGCAGCCCCCACCTGCATTTCGGATGGAAGGTGCTGGGTGTGCGCAACCCGGCTTACAGCGACTGGCTAGACCCCTACCTGGGACGCAAGCTCAACGGCGACGCCTGACCGCGAGCAAAGCCTTCTTGTCATGGGCCTGCCCTTCTGCGCTGAAATCGCGGCGGCTGCGAAGTCGCCTCGAGTAGGGGAGCCCGCAGCCGCCAGGAATATGCACGGATCAGGGTATCAGGAGGAGCTTCCCGGTCGTCTGTCTGCTGGCTAAAGCTTTGTGGGCTTCGGCGACCTGCATCAGTGGGTAGGCACGGTGGATGTGAACTTTCAAGCGGCCCGTCACTACCCAATCCAGCACGATATTTGTGTGGTGCAGGAACACATCGCGGTCACGCACGTAATCGAAGAGCATCGGTCGGGTCAAGAACAGGGAACGGGGCCCACTGAGACGCTGGATGTCGAAGAGAGGCACGAAGCCGCTACTCTGGCCGAAGAGAACCATGTAGCCGCGGGGCGCGAGGCAGTTCAGGCTCCTATCAAACGTGTCCTTGCCCACCGAGTCATAAACCACCTGCACCCCTTTATTGCCGGTGATGCGCTTGACTTCGCTCTCGAAATCCTGCGCTGTGTAGAGAATAACCTCGTTAGCGCCGGCCTCTCGTGCCTTCTCTGATTTGGCCTCGGTCGAAGCTGTGCCGATCACCCGGGCACCGATCATCTTCGCCATCTGGCACAACAACAGACCTACGCCGCCGGCTGCCGCCTGCACCAGGCAATTCTCGCCGGGTTGCAGCCGGTAAGTCTCATGAGTCAGGACGTAGGCTGTCAGGCCCTGTAGCATGACGGCTGCCGCCGCCTCGAAGCTCAGCCCCTGCGGCAGCAATACGAGCTTGTCAGCGGCGATGACGGCTTCACTGGCATAAGAGCCGCTGGCGTCCAGCCATGCCACCCGGTCCCCTGGCTTGATCTCCGTCACCCCAGGGCCGACTGCAGTCACCACACCCGCGCCTTCGCTGCCCGGGTAGAATGGCAGTGGCACTTTGTACAGGCCAGATCGGCGATAGATGTCCTGGAAGTTGACGCCGACGGCGGCCACCTTGACCAAGGCTTGCCCAGCCTCCGGTTGAGGCGTCGGTCGCTCCTCCAGCTTCAGCACTTCGGGACCACCCTGTTCATTGAATACTACGAGTTGCATGGTATTACTCCTGTGAACGAGAGGTCGGTTCACCGCTCGGGATGCCGCCGTCTGAACTCGTCGAGGATGGCCCGGTCGCTGTGGCGGCGGGGCGTGTGGCACCGGCGTCGATCACGCTCAAAGGTTGCATCTTGCGGCGCCTTCCTCACGCGGCTGGCAGAATGCTAATGTCTTGAGATGGATTCGTCAAGTCAGGCGGGTGCCTGGCAATCTTTGCTACTGACCGGGGCCGGCCGGCGTGGTAAAAGTCCCCGATGGGAAGGGCGGTGCGCATGACGACAGGTCTGCATCACATCACGGCAATCGCCAGCGATGCGCAATCAAACGTCGATTTCTACACGGGCTGTCTCGGCCTGCGGCTGGTCAAGGTGACGGTCAATTTCGATGCGCCGGAGACGTATCACCTGTACTACGGTGACGAGTTGGGGCGGCCAGGATCCGTGCTTCAATGTTCGTCTGGCCCTCCGCCAGGCAAAGGCGAAAAGGGTTGGGACAGGCAAGCGTCGTCTCATTTGCGATCCCGCCTGCCTCCATCCAGTACTGGATGGATCGCCTGGCGGACCATGGACTGCGCTTCGAAGGGCCTATCCAACGCCTTGGAAGCCAGTTGCTGACTTTCTTCAATTACGTCCCCCTGCAGATCGAGCTGGTGGCGCACCCCGCCGCTGAGCTGCGCCCATCGTGGGCCGGCAGCGTGGCGCGAAGCCGAAGACCGGATCCCGTGGCCTGTGGGGCGTTACACAACTGGGGCCGAGGCGTGGAGCCCGAGGCCGCCTTGCTGACGCACGCGGCTCGGCCTGCACCTGCAGGCTGAAGGGGCCAACCACCGTCTGCGTTATGTGTCAAACGATGCGGTTGGCGGCGTCCTGGACCTCCTGGTCTTGCTGGAGCCTGCCCGTGGGCGGGCCAGGGGCTGGCACGATCCATCACATCGCCTGGCGTGCGGGAGCCTGCTGCGGACCAGGCCGAGGGGGGCGCGGGGCCCTGTTGGCGGAACGGCACGCGGTCACTCCCATCCTGGACCGGACCTATTTTCAGTCGATCTACTTTCGAACGCCGGGTGGCGTGCTGTTCGAGATTGCCCCGGATGGCCCCGGCTTCACGGTGGATGAACCGCCGAGCGAGTGGGCATGCATCTTCAACTTCCGTCGTGGCTCGAACCAAGGCGCGCAGCGCTCGAAAAGAGCCTGCCTGCACTCAGCCGCACGGGCGGCCGGCGATGAGCCATGCCGTCACGATGCCGCAGGTGCTTACATTCCAGCACGCGTACGTGCCGGCTCAACCGGGTGGCTTGCCCCTGACGTTGCTGCTCTTGCACGGCTCGGGCGGTGACGAGACTTCACTTCTGCCGATAGCTGCCGAAATTGCTCCAGGCACGGCCTTGCTCAGTGTGCGTGGCAGGGCGGAGGTGACGGCACGCAGCGCTCCCCTCCCCCTGGGCCAGGATGTCGCCCTGGATGAAGATGAGCTGAGCTACAGGGTTGCCGAACTGGCCGAATTTGCCCGCAGCGCCGCCGGGCATTATCGTTTCGACATCCGGCGCGTGGTGGCGCTAGGAATTCCAACGGCGCGGCGATGGCTGCGAGGCTGCTCTACTGCCCGCGGCTGCTACTTGGAGCGCTGATCCTTCGGCCGGTCATGCCCCCGCCGCCGCGCCAGGTGCCAGACCTGGCGGGGCATCCGGTCTGGATTGCGGGTCGCCGCCCCGACGAGTTGGCCCCGCCGGTAGACGCCGCCAGGCTGGCCGAGCTGCTGCGGTCAGCCGGCGCCGATGTCAGCCTCCACTGGGAGCAGGCCGGCCACAAGCTGCATCTTGCCGAAATGCGGGCCGCGCGGAGTTGGCTGGCGGCCCTCTTCAGAGCATAAGCAGCCAGCCGGTACACTTCGCCGTCGAGTCCGGCGCGTCCTCGTGCCGATGTTGGCACGTGGGCTGGCCTACGCTGTGGCGCTCTTTTCCACCGGAACAAGCTGTTCGCCACTTGCCAGGTGCCGGGCAATCAGGGGGAGTGCCAGTACCACGGCAAGCCAGAGCACCGCTATGAAGCCGCTCGTCAGTACCTGGGCTGCTATGCTCCAGAAGCGATCCACGCCCCCGGTCTGTCCAACCAGGGTAGCGATGGCAGAGAGGCTCGCCGCAGCGTTCCAGATGCCGTGCAGGGCCAGGGCCGCTATGAAGAACGCAAGTGCTTTGGCGAATTGTCGCCCGGTGAGGATGGCTTGCCAGGCCAGGCCTGCCAGCCCGCTGGCGAGGCAGTGCAAAGCCGCTGTTCCGGACCTGACGAGCATCAGACTGGCCCAACTGCTGGGACTGGTCAGCCCCGGCGTACCATTGAGGATGCTTTCCAGCATGGCAAAGCCGGCTCCGGCCGCAGCCCCGATCAGGAAGCCACGCAGAGGTGTCAGGCGGGCGCCGCTGAGCCCAACCAGGGGAACGGCCAGGCTCTTGGTCGTCTCTTCGATCAACGGCACCACAACGCTCAAGAGGCCCAGAGCCCCCAGAGCCACTACTGGAGAACGCAGCCATGCGGCCAGTGGCCGCCAGTCGGGCATTGGGTCCCGGTTGAACATCTGCGCCATCGTCCAGGCTCTGAGTTGAGCGGCCAGCTCGGGCCGGGTCGCCGCCAGCCAGAATCCGACGACGGCTGCCACTATGGCCAGCAGCACCAGTTCAAGGAGCATGGCAATCCCCGCGCCACCCAGCGCACCCCAGGCCACGCTGCCGGCAATGGCACGCAGGCCTGGGAGGCGCTCATCCCTGGCACTACGGGCGGCACCTGCCGCCAACGACAGGAAGAGGGCCGCAGCGAGCATGCCGGCAAGCAGGTGAAAGGCCGAGAGCAGTGCCAATGGCTCCCTGGCGTTGAAGGCGGCTTGCCCTGCGCCAAGAACGGCCAGCAGCGCCACGAGCCACCAGGCCCAGGCAGCCATGCGAAATGGCCTGTCAGGCAGCCCTCGGGCCGCACTGCTGCCGGCCCAGACGAGCGAGGCTCCGCAGCCAAGGCCGATTGTACCGATTGCCAGGGCCACGGTATTGGATACTAAAGCGGCGGATCCCCGGTTTGCTGAGATGTTGACCAGCGAGAGGCAGATGCTCGCTGCCATCCCTCCGAGGGCTACCACAATGCCCGCGGCAACGCTCAGAACACAGATGAGTCTACGCATATGTGTTTACCTCGCGTTTCCTGCACTTGCGGGGAGGATGGCAACGCAACGGTCGCGCTGGGGTAAGAATGGATTCCGGGAAGTCGCGAGCCGCCGATCGAACGATAGAATGTCGCGTCCTTCGCCCGTCACTGACCACTGAGGCCCAGATAGGGAAGGGCACACGACGCTCTGGCGTTCAACGTGCGGTCGGCCGGAGCATCCGGCAGCACTGGCGGGCACTCCGGCATCGGGGGCGAAGGAAACAGTTTCCTCGTCCCCTGCTGGCAGGCCGGAGT
>CAWEHT010000346.1:0-27205 GCA_963808455.1 uncultured Chloroflexia bacterium
TTCAAGAAACTGCCGTCCCTGCTCAGGCCGCGGCAGCCGGGACCAGTGCCATGCCCAGCTTCTTGGCGCGTTTTTGCAGGTTGCGCAGTTCGCGTTCGCGGGCCCGGCGTTCGTACTCTTCACCACCCAGGTCTTGGTAGGGCACATGATTCTTGAGCATGGCGTAAAAGGCCCGCGCCATCTTATGGGCGGTGGCCACAATGGCCTGCTTGGGTCCCAGCCGCCCGCGCAGGCGCCGGTAAAAGGCGCCAAAGGCCGTCTGCGGACTGCGACTCACCGACAGCGCCGCCAGGCGGAAGGCTTGGCCGGCTCGGTTGTGGGTCTTGAGCGTGCGACTGCGCAGCACCTTACCGCCCGAGATATCATTGTGGGGTGCCAGCCCCAGCCAGGAGCAAAAATGCTTGTCACTGGGCCAGGCGTTCATGTCGGTGCCGATCTCGGACAGGATCGTCTGCACCGTGCTGGCGTTCAAGCCGCTGATGGCCACCAGGTTGACGCCCACCCACTGGTACAGCAGGGTGCGGGCGTCATAGCTGGGCCCGTTCTTGCTGTTACTCTCCGGCTTGTCGCTGGTGTCCAGAGGCAGCAGCTCTTCCGGCGGCAGCGTCGGCTTGAGGTTGCTGAACTGGCGCTCGATCTCAGCGTCGCACTCCGCCAGCTTCTGGGTGTAGAAGTCGTACAATTCCAAGGCCTGCTTGAGGGCAAAGACATGCTCGGCTCGATAGTTGCCGGTCAAGGCCTTGGCAATGGCGGCCTCCGTCTTCTTGACCCCCGGCTGGCGCAGCGCCGCCAGCTTGTAGGGATCGCGCTCGCCGGCCACGATGGCCCGGATGATGCTCAAGCCGGTTACCCCGGTGATGTCCTTGACGGCCTGGGTCAGCTGCACGTTCATCTGCAGCAGGGCCTTCTGCATGTGCTGAATGTGCGCCGCCCGCTGCGTGATCAGCTCCGAACGGTGGCGCAGGTAGGCCCGCAAGGCCACGATCTCGGCCTCGGGACGGAAGGAGCCGCGGAGCAGGCCCACGCTGTGCAGCTCCTGCAGCCACTGGCAGTCCTGAATATCCGACTTGCGCCCGGGCGCGTTCTTGAAGTGGCGGGCATTGACCACAAAGACCTGGAAGCCGCGGGCTTCCAGCACCTCATAGGCCGGCACCCAGTACACCCCCGTCGCCTCCATGGCCACCGTGTCCACGCCCGATGCCTTGAGCCAATCCGCCAGGGCCTGCAAGTCCGGGGTGGTGGTGCCAAAGGGCCGCACCGGCTTGGCCGCGCTGGCCGGGGGCACCGCGGCCCAAATCTCGGCACTGCCGATATCCAGCCCGGCAGCGTGTGGGTGGATGACCTTCAACCCCTCCCAGGTCTTGGGGGGCGCCGCATGACGCTCAGCAGACATGGCTTCACTTCTCCCAGTGCGAAATCTGAGCCGCCAGACCCGGTCAGGTCCCCAATTGATAATCTTTCAAACGGGGTCAGCGCCCAACCCGCTGCGCTGCCACCAGTGTGCACATCACGCCTGACCAGGACCAAACTACCGAGCGGGTTGGATCACACCAGTGACGGTCCGGTCTTAGCTTGTCCGGCTACTACCCGAGCATTGTACCAGGCGCAGGCAAGTTTCTCTCGTGCATGCAGGCTGGCCCACGCCGGCGTGGGGGAACTACCAAGAAACTCCCCGGCGACGGACCCTTCGGCCTGGGCGACCCTGCTCGTCAAGTGCGTCACGGCACCCGGCCTCAGGGTGACATTGGCGGGTTTCTTGGCCGCCCATGTGCCGGCGCGGCGGCATGGGGGACTTCTTCTAAGAAACTGCCGTCCCGGCGGCGGCGGAAGGCCGATCTGAGCCACGGCAAGGCGTCACGCGGCGGCCGGGGCCACGACGGTCATGTCTGCTGGCACCAGCTTCAGGCCGAGCTTGCTGGCGCGTTTGTCGAGATGGCGCAGTTCGCGCTCTTTGGCCCGGCGCTCGTACTCTTCGCCTCCCAAGTCATGGAAGGCCACGCGGTGCTTGAGCATATGGTAAAAGGTGCGGGCGATCTTGTGGGCCGTGGCGACGATGGCCTGCTTGCCACCCAGGCGGGCCTTCATGCGCCGATAGAAGGCCCCGAAAGCGCTGTTCGGGCTGCGGCTCACCGATTGGGCCGCCATGCGAAAGGCCTGCCCGGCCCGGTTGTGCGTCTTGAGGGTGCGGCTCTTCAGCACCCTGCCGCCAGAGATGTCGTTATGGGGCGCCAGCCCCAGCCAGGAGCAGAAATGCTGTTCGCTGGGGAAGGCGCTCAGGTCACTGCCGATTTCGGAGATGATGGTTTGCACCGTGCTCTCGTTCAAACCCGAGATGGCCACCAGGTCGAACGCCGGTCATCTGGTACAGATAGCTCCGGGCATCGTAGCTGGGCGCATTCTTGCTATGCGAGTTGGTCTTCTCCGTGGGCGGCAGAGGCGGCAAGTCATCGTCGATGGGCTTGACATTGGCAAACTGGCGCTCGATCTCGGCATCGCACTCGCGCAGATAGGCCGTGTAGGTGTCATACAGGCCCAGGGCCTGCTTGAGGGCAAAGACGTGCTCCGCGCGGTAGTTACCCGTCAGGGCCCGCGCGATCTGGACTTCGGTCTTCTTGACCCCGGGCTGGCGCAGCGCCGCCAACTTTTGGGGATCGCGCTCCCCGGCCACGATGGCCCGGATGATGTTCAGCCCGGTCACGCCCGTGACGTCCTGCACCGCCTGGGTCAACTGCACGTTCATCTGCAGCAAGGCCTTCTGCATGTGCTGGATGTGGACCGCTCGCTGCGTGATCAGTTCCGCGCGCTGGCGCAAGTAGGCCCGCAAGACGACAACCTCGTCCGCGGGGCGGAACGAGCCGCGCAACAGGCCCACGCTGTGCAGCTCCTGCAGCCACTGGCAGTCCTGAATATCCGACTTGCGCCCCGGCGCATTCTTGAAGTGGCGGGCATTGACCACGCACACCTCGAAGCCGCGGGCCTCCAGCACTTCGTAGATCGGGATGTCGGGTAGCCGGGGCATGTTGCCACGCCCCAGCCCCCTAAGAACCGGACGTGCATTTTTCGATGCATCCGGCTCAAGCCTCATGAACGCCCCTGGCAGGACGCGGTTTCTCAACGTACAGACCAAGGCTATGGATCTGGTTATGACAGGTAGGATGAACGAGCACGCGATTCTCAGCCCGGTCCGAGCCGCCCTTGGACCGCCAGATGCGATGATGGTTGTGCCATCCCGTAATCTTGGTGATCTTCTGCTGGCAGATCGGACAGATGCCGTTCTGTTCTTTCCATAAGAACAGAAGTTGCCTGCGACCCTGGAGGGAGCTGGCCATTTCTACCCCAAGGCGTTCCTCGAAGTAGATTTCCCAGGCGGGGTCGAAGGGGTTGGCCGTTCCCCTGATCTTGACATGACGACGAATGGGGATCGAGGCGGCCTGGATGAGGTTCCGCACCTGGCCGTCTGCCTCTCCATAGAACACCCAGTTGTCTGCGCCGACGCTGTGGAAGTATTTCCTCAGCGCCCATGCCTTCGTTCGGTTTGGATGCCTGCGCCTGGCCCATTGCTTGAGGGCCTGGAACAGGGACGCGTCTATGGACTTGAAGACCTGTGAGCTGACTACGTGCCGGTGGTAGAGCGCCCAGCCCCGAATGAGGGGGTTGAGCAGTCGCACCAGTTTTCCGGCTGGTAGCTGCGGATGGGTCTGGATGATGTCTCGGGCTTTGTCCAGGACGGTGCGGATGCTGGCTGGCGACGGCTTGATCAGCAGTTTCAGCTGTTTGCCGTCCCGGTATTTCCGTACGTTCTGACCCAAGAAATCAAAGCCATCCTCAATGTGCGTGATGCGGGTCTTCTCTTGCGAGAGTTCCAGTCCCCGTTCCTGCAGGAAGCGCTGCACCAAAGGCTTGACTTCCTGTTCCAGAAGCTCCTTGGAGCGCCCCGTGATGACGAAGTCATCGGCAAACCGCGAAAGGTTCACCTTGGCACCGGGGCCGCGTGCCGGTTTATGGGGAAACGCCGCTAGCAGCGCCGATTCCAGACCATCCAAAGCCAGATTCGCTAAGACAGGCGAAGCGATACCGCCTTGGGGTGTGCCCGTTTCGGTCGGATAAAGGATGGAGCGGTCCATGTAGCCCGCCTTCAGCCATTGGTGGAGAATGGCTTTGTCCATAGGGACATGAGTCAACAACCATTCATGGCTGATGTTATCGAAACACGAACGAATATCGCCCTCGAAGATCCACTGTGGCGATCTCCCTGGGGCCAGGGTGTTGAAACATTGTGCAATGGCATCCGCTGGCGAACGCTGCGGCCGAAACCCATACGAGTTCGGGTCGCCGGTCGTCTCCGCGATGGGCTCTAAGGCGAGCAGATACAGCGCTTGCATCGCCCTGTCGGCCATCGTGGGAATACCCAATGCACGTCGTTTCGTCTTATCATGCTGCTTCGGGATGTAGACCCGCCGCAGAGGCCGCGCCTGATAGCCGCGCTGCCTGAGCGAGTCCACGGCCGCCGCTTTCTTGGCTGGCGTGTCCCAGTGTACTTTGTCCACGCCTGCTGTCTTCTTGCCCTGATTTTCCGTCACTCGTCGCACGGCCAGTACTTTGCCGCTGTACGAATGGGTCAGCAAACGTTGGAGGGCTTTGACCTTCCCGCGCTTGCCAGCCTGTTGTGCCTTCACGATACGCGCCTGGAGCCGACGCACATTCTGATTCGCTGCTTGCCAGTCAATGGCTTCCCAGTTCGTCTTCCTATGGGGGGCTGCACCAGCACGTTGTGCCGTCATCTGCTTTGCCTCCTCAGTCGGTTAGCCCGGTTCTCTCGTGACATGAGACCCACTGGACGTCAGCCCGCTTTCGCGTGGGGTAATGTCGCTGGCGATTAACCCCTATGTGTGCCATTACAGCACGCCATTCGCTTCTTCCAGCATCCTACGCCCGCAGTTCCCTCGGCTTTCCTTACGGTCGCCTACCCTCTCGGGAGAACTACGGGGTTACCGTGTTCCGCATTGAAGACCAGATGGGTTAGGTCCGCTCTATCCGCCGGTGGTGTTGCTTGTCTACGACAGGGCATACTGGAGGCCCTGTACCCACCACGCTGCCTTTTGGCTCAAGCCTATCAGCCTCATTTGGCTTGCTGGGGGTCACGGCGTTTACATGAGCGTTCACGTATGTTGACCATACCATCCACCCTTGCCCCCTATCTGCTGTGAGGCTAGCAGATACCGATGTGGCCTTACGGTTTCATCAGCAGCCTTGCGGCTGAGGGTACTTGGTCGGCAGGCCCCTACCACGGTCCATTACTGGGCCGCTTCGCTGCCCAAGGGTACTGCTGGTAGAACAGCAGGCTTCTTTCCAGGCCCTGTGACCTGGTGAAGCAATCATCAATGCGACTTTCACGTCGCACCCAGTACACCCCGGTCGACTCCATGGCTACGGTGTCCACGCCGCAGCTCTTGAGCCACTCGGCCAAGGCCACCAGGTCCGGTGTCGTGGTGCCAAAGAAACGCACGGGCTGCTCGCTGCTGTCCGGCGGCACGGCCGCCCAGATCTCGGCACTGCCGATGTCCAGCCCGGCGGCGTGCGGATGGATGACCTTCAGCCCTTCCCACGGCTTGGGCTGCGACGAACGGTGCTCACGAGACATGGCCTCACCTCGATGATCAAGAGATCTGCACCGCCAGACCCGGTCAGGTCCCAAGTCGATAACCTTCTAAACGGGGTCGGCGCCCAACCCGCAGCGCCGCCGCCAATGTTCACATCATGCCTGACCAGAACCAGTCTCAGCAACGGGTTGGATCACACCAGTGACAGCACGGTCTTAGCTTGTCTGGCTGCAAGCCCTATTCTATCAGCCACAGGCAAGTTTCTTACCTGCCACATGACCCCCTGCGGGGTCATGGATGTCTCAGAAGAACAGCTGCGGCAGAAGATAGTTCAGGGCCAGGCCGGCCAGGAAGCTGGCCGCGTTCATCGCAAGGCTCAGCAGGATGGCCCTGCGCCAGGGGCACGCCCGTCGCGTGAGGAACACCAGGAGCGCGGCTTCTGCGGCAGCAGCGAAGGTCTCCGCCATAGCCAGGATGTCGCCCCAAGGCAACCCGCGCGGCCACGCTGGCACCCCGGCGTACACGTAGGTCCAGGCCGTCACCAGGCCGATCAGCAGGAGCGCCGGCACCAAGAGCACGATAAGCACCAGGCAACCGAGACGGAGCCGCGGCCAGCGCGATCCGCGCCGCCAACGGGACGATGATCGCGTAGCCCAGGGGCACAAAGAAGGCCAGCTCCAGCGGACCGTACCATCTGCAAACGCCCAACGAAGGGAAGAAGCCCCACACGACCGGCAGCGTGAGGAGCGGCACGAGCGCCGCGATGCCCAGGGTGGTCCACCGGGCTCGTGCCTCCACCCTGAGCTGCCACAGGAGCAGCGCCCCCACGGCCAGGTCAACGGCCTCCGTCAGCAGCAAGCTCGCGCCGAAGTTAGCGCGATCGATCGGGAATGCCGGGCGAGCGGTCTCATTGTTCTGCCAGCCGCCCGACCAGACGTAACAGACGTTGCCGGCATAGCGCGGGTCGCTGGGATTAGGGGGTGCCGCGTCCGCCGCGGCCGGGCGCGGAGACAGGGCCCAGGCCAGCAAGGCCAGGCCTATCACCGCGGCGGCCAGGAGGCGGCCGGGCTCCCTTTGCCGGCGTCCCGCTGGTGCAGCAACAGGGAACCCTTTCGGTGACACCAAGACGGATCCTCCCACTGCGGGGCCTTCGTCGCCGGTGGCTCTCCGCGGCGCAACCCGGCTTGCAGGCCCGCTCAGAACGATAGACGCCGCTACCGAAGAGGCTCCCTCCACATGCACCAGGCTGGCCGCCGGCTGGCTGCCTCTCGTGGGAGGGGCAGCGACGGGCAACAGGCAAACCATATTCTCCACAGCGCGTGCTCCTTTCGCCGGCCCGGCCTGTTACTCGCGCAGCCACGGCAGCCGGGGACCGGGCAGCCAGGGGGCATGCTCCAAAAACTGTTGCTTGAGATCGCCGTGGTACCACCACCAGGCGAACGGCTCGAGTGGGATCCAATGGCCCGCGTCAACGATTGGCGACTGATGCGGCAAGAACCAGCCCGGCATGAACGCCCCTGCCCTGAGCCCCCAAGGCCCTCTGCGGCGCAGCGGCTCCCACAACAACAGGCCCTCGTGGCCGGGCGTCAGGTCAAGCGCGCGCAGGTTCTCCCATTCCGAGCGGGCGCTCCAGCCGGCATGGCGCACCTCGACGCCCCATTCGGTGATCACCAGCCGCGAGTGCCACACAAGCGCCGTCGTGCCGGCCCCAAGGGCCGCCAGGTAAGCCGCGGCTATCGCCGCGGCGAAGAGCGCGGCTCGATCGCCGCCTAACCAGCCCATGACGAGCAACATGGCCACGCACGACCCAAAAATCGCCGGCGCCAGCGCCAGCCGGCGCGGGCTCATGTGGTAGACCTTCATCGAAAACGTGCTCGATAGTCGTCCCTGCCTCCAACGCCCAACGGATTGTCTCCTGGCCTTCGAGCCGAGGCCTTCTGCAAAAACAGGGGCCGGCGGCCCGCTTCTTGACAGACTTGACAGGCGGTCGTAATGACATCGGGCTGTCTTGTCGGCCCCGTGCGCACGCTGGAGGGAATCTCATTCCCTGCAGATTATACCATGTTCTGGATGACGGGCCTGCCCAAACGATCTGTTGACTGTGCGCGAGCGCGCGAGTATCATGTCGAAGGCTGCCCCGGCGGGGCGCCCCATTGGAAATCATTTAGAGAGGAAATGGCATAGTCATATGTACGGTGGAGGCTGGTGGTCCTACATCCATTCCGACGAGGCTCAGGCCCACCCGCAGATCACGAAAAGCCTCGTGAGGCGCGTGGCAAGCTACGGGCGGCCCTACCTGCGTGGCATCACCGTCATGCTGGCCCTCATGGTCGTCATCACCCTTCTGAGCCTGATCCCGCCGCTCCTCATCCGCCAGCTCATCGATCGCGTGCTGCCGCAGCGCAACCTGCGCGAGCTGAACTGGCTGGCCCTGGCCATGATCGTCGTGCCGGTGGTCAGCGGGCTTCTGGGCGTATGGCAGCGCTACCTGAGCTCGGTGATCGGCGAGGGCGTGATCTACGACCTGCGGCTGGCGCTCTACTCGCACTTGCAGCGTATGTCGCTGCGCTTCTTCACCAACACCAAGACGGGCGAGCTGATGTCGCGGCTCAACAACGACGTGGGCGGCGCGCAGCAGGCGGTCAGCGGCACCATCGTGGACCTGCTGACCAACGTGATCACGCTCGTCAGCACCATGGCGATCATGCTAAGGCTGGAGTGGCGCCTCACCATCCTGGCGATCATGGTGCTGCCGCTTTTCCTGGTGCCCGTGCGCCTGCTGGGCAGGCGCGTGCGCGACGTCGTGCGCACGCAGATGGTCCTGAACAGCGAGATGAACGCCATGATGGAGGAGACGCTCAACGTCAGCGGCGCCTTGCTGGTCAAGCTCTTCGGGCGTGTCCCGGGCGAGATCGCCCACTTCGGCGAGCGGTCCGCCGGCGTGCGCGACGCCGGCATCGAGCAGGCCACGCTCATGCGCTGGTTCTTCCTGATCGTCAGCCTGGTCAGCGCCGTCGGCACGGCTCTGGTCTTCTGGGTCGGTGGCATGCTGGTGCTGCGCGGGACGGGCTTCACCATCGGCACCATCGTGGCCTTCACCGCCTATCTGGGCATGCTGTACGGCCCCCTGTCCGCCCTCAGCAACACGCGGGTCAGCTTCGACAGCTCGGTCGTGAGCTTCGAGCGCGTCTTCGAGGTGCTCGACCTGCCGGTCGAGATCGAGGAGCGACCTGGCGCCCTCGCCCTCTCCGAAGTGCGCGGCGCTGTGCGGTTCCAGGACGTTTCCTTCAGCTACCGGCTCGGCGAGAGCGCCGCCGGATTCCGCGGCCGCCGGGCTGGCCGACGTGGTGCGTTGGGGCGGCTGGGGCATCGTGCGCGCGCGCGGCCGCCGCTCTCGCAGCAAGCCGGGCGCGGTGGCCGTCCGGCAGCGTCCGCCCGCTACCGCCCGCACCTCGCCACGGCCGGCGAAAACGAGGGAATAGGAAATAGGAAACAGGGAATAGGCCCTATTTCCTCGCCCGGCACCCCCCGCCGCAAAGGGGCCGACGGCGTAGGACGCGGCGAGGAAGACCCCGGCAGCGGGAACGGGGCGCCGGGAACTGGCGCTGCTCCCTATTCCCTGCTCCCTGCTCCCTCGGTAGGGAGGCTCGCGCTCGACGGCGTCTCGTTCGACGTGCAGCCCGGGCAGCTCGCCGCCCTGGTGGGGCCAAGCGGTGCCGGGAAAACCACCATCACTTACCTGCTGCCCCGCCTGTACGATCCGACCAGCGGCTGCATCACCATCGACGGGCACGACGTGCGCGATCTGACGCTCGAAACGCTGGCCCAGCGGATCGGGATGGTCACGCAGGAGACCTACCTTTTCCACGACACCATCCGGGCGAACCTGCTCTACGCCCGTCCCGATGCCAGTGCTGAGGCGATCGAGGCCGCCTGCCGGGCCGCCAACATCCACGACTTCGTGGCCGAGCTGCCCGACGGCTACGACACGTTGGTCGGCAATCGCGGCTACCGGCTGTCGGGCGGCGAGAAACAGCGCCTGGCCATCGCCCGCGTGATCCTCAAAGACCCGCGCATCCTGGTGCTGGACGAGGCCACCTCCTCCCTCGACAGCCAGTCGGAGGCGCTGATCCAACAGGCTTTGGAGCGCATCATGCAAGGTCGCACCAGCCTGGTCATCGCCCACCGGCTCAGCACCATCCTGGCAGCCGACAAGATCCTGGTAATGGATCACGGCCATCTCGTCGAGCAAGGCACGCACGCCGAGCTGCTTGCGCGCGGAGGGCTCTACGCGCTGCTTTACGAGACCCAGTTCCGCTACGGGCACCTGGAGCAAGCCGGGCAGGCAGGCCAGTTCCCGGCTGATCTGGAGCCACCCGAAGCCGTTGATTGAGTGGGCCGCCATCGGCTCGCAGCGTTTGCCCGTGGCCCCGGACGGCGTCCCATGGCGCGCGCCCGCCCGTGCGTTCACCGCCTATATTTTTCCTGCGGGGGCACTTGCCCCCAGTTGCATGAGCAGGGAAGGCCTTCGGTGGCAGCGTCTGTCAGGCCGACCGCAGTGCAAAGGTCGTGTGAACGGAACCACCAACGCCGTGGCGGGACGCCAGCGACGAAGTCCCCGCAGGGGGAGCAGCCGTCTGCGTGTCACCGAAAAGGCTCCCTTCTTCTACACCTGCCACCACGCGCGGCCGGCGCGCGCGTTCCTTCGCCGGCGCCGGGCCAGCCGCGGCGTGAGGCATCCGGGCGGTTCTGGGACCTTGTGCCGCCCAGGCCCCCCGCTTTTCGTAGTAGCAGCAGGGCACAGGGGCCCTGTGCCCTGCCAGGGCCATTCAAATGGTTCACACCGGTCCCAGCGCGCCCGGCGTAACGCCCAAATTCGAGCCATTTTCGTTATAGCATCCACAATGGCTTCCCCCTAGCTTTATGACGAGTCCGGGCTTGTGTGGCCCCGCCCTGCCACACAATGAGGGCCGTATCCCACGCGGCCCCCAACTCAGTCGCGTCCAGCTTGACAAGCGAGCCGGAATATGATAAAAACTATCTGCAGGCGCATAACTACAGAATTTCTGATATTCGTGCATTTGCTTGGCGCCTCACCGGGGCCAGCCCGTTCCCGCCGCAATGCCCGGCCGGGCCCGGACCACAGGGAGTGCTGATAGCGAGGGGGCACAACAGCCATGCGCATGCGAAACAGCCTGGTCGATGAGACTGCCGAACATCTGCGGCAGATGGTGCTGGGTGGCAAGCTCTCTCCCGGCGATTACTTGCCGCCCCAGAAGGAGCTCGCCGCCGAGCTCGAGGTCGGCGCCTCTACCATCCACGAGGCCGTCCAGATCCTGGTCGCGGTCGGGCTGCTCCAGTCACACCCCGGCAAGGGGACCTGGGTGCGCCGCGACGCCCTCGACGGACTGATCCGCCCCGACGCGGTCAGGGCGCGCCTCGGAGAACTGAACGCCCGTTCTCTCGTGGAGGCCCACGCCGTCATCGAGGTAGCTCTCACCGAAATGGCTGCCAGCCGCGCCTCACCCGAGGAGATCGGCACCATCAGCAGCGCTCTGGAGGGCATGCGGCAAAGCCTCGGCGACACGTCCGCCTTCGTCAAAGCGGACCTGGAATTCCACACGGGGGTGGCCGTGGCAGGCCACAACGACCTGCTGGCCCAGTTCTACCAGCTGGCACGCACCCTCCTCGAAGAGATCATCATCGAGCTCGTGTCTTTGCCGGCAGTGAAAGAGGAGTCTGTGCGCATCCAGGCTGCCATCCTGAGCACTATCGAAAGGCACGACGTGCCGGCCGCCCGCCGCGCTGCCGAGGAGCACATGCGTTACATCGAATATCTGCTTTGAAGCTCGCCCCATACCTTTCACGCCGGGGTCCCGCAATGGAAGGAGCGGCCGCTGCGCCATGGCGTCCGTAACTGTGCTGATCGAAGGCTATTATGTCCCGGGCGCCCCTGCCCACGCTTGCTCAACCGTCGTGCTCGTGCGCGCCGGGGAGCAGGTCATCGTGGTCAACCCGGGCACCGTCCCGGAGCCGCGTTCCCTCCTGGACCGGCTCGAGCGAGGGGGTGGCCGCCGGTGACGTGACCCTCGTGATCCTGACTCACGCGCACACCGATCACTCCCGGCAGGCGGGCTTGTTCCCGGCCACGCGCCTGCCGCGATGCCTGGGGCACGTGGCAGGGAGATGCCTGGGACAGGTCCCCGGGCCCCATCAGCCCTGACGTCGAGCTGGTGCGCACGCCCGGCCATTCTGATGACAGCCTCTGCGTGTTCGTGCGCACGTCCGAAGGTGGAGATACGCGATCTGCGGCGACGTGATCTACGACGCCGCCGGCCTGGCCGCGGTCAACCCCTTCGCGGCCGATCCGGATCGGCTGCGTGCCAGCCGGGCGCTGGTGCTGGACCGCGCCGATTTCATCGTGCCCGGCCACGGGCCGATGTTCAAAGTTCAGAAGTAAGACAACCCTGGATAGATACCTACAAAGGAGCGAAGAAACCATGAAGTCTGCCGCACGTCCCGCCGCGACCGCTAATTCCGTCGCTTTCGCGTCGCCGCAGTTCGCGGTGCTTTCCGAGAGCCAGATCCGCGATCTGCACCTCGCCGCGCTGGAGGTCTTGCGCCGCACCGGCCTGCGATTCTTCCATCGCGAGGCACTCGATATGTTGGCCAAGGCCGGCGCCTTCGTGTCTGACGGCAACCTGGTCAAGTTCCCCGCCGCCATGATCGAGGATGCCCTCGCCACAGTACCCGGCCGCATCGTCATGTGCAACCGCGACGGTGCCCCGGCCATGTACCTCGAAGGCACCAGGAACTACTTCGGCACCGGCTCGGACTGTTTGAACTACCTCGACCCTGACACCGGCGCCCACCGCACCTTTACCCAGGCCGACATCGCGGCCGGCTATCGGCTCTGTGACGCGCTGCCGAACATCCATTTCGTGATGTCCATCGGCATCCCGAGGGACGTGCCCGATCACGCTGCCTACGACGTGCAGATGGCTTCGATGCTGGAGAACACTACCAAGCCGATCGTGTTCGTGACCGACGACCGGGCCACCTGCCGACACGCGCCATCGACATGGCCGCGGCGGTCGCCGGCGGATACGAGGCCCTGACCGAGCAGCAGCACATCCTGCTCTACTCCGAGCCGAGCTCCCCGCTCAAGCAGTCCGACACGGCCATCGACAAGCTGCTGCTGATGGCCGACTATAGCCTGCCGGTGGTCCATTCCCCCGGCCCGCAGATGGGCGCCACGGCACCGATCACCATGGCCGGCGGCCTGGTCATGTCGGTGGCGGAGATCCTCAGCAGCGTCGCGATCCATCAATTACGCCGCCCGCGGCACGCCGTTCGTTTTCGGGGCCGGGCTGCACCACATGGACATGGGCTCGATGCGAGATCTGCTACGCCTCGCCCGAGTTCCAGCTCACCAAGGCTGCAGTAGCGCAGCTCGGCCGCTGGTACGGCATCCCCACCTGGGGCTATGCCGGCTGCTCCGACGCCAAGATCATGGACGAGCAGGCCGCAGCCGAGGCCACCCTCTCGGTTACCATGGCCAGGCTCACCGGCGCCAACCTGATCCACGACGTCGGCTACATGGAAAGCGGCCTGACGACCTCCTACGAGATGATCGTGCTGACCGACGAGCTGGTGGCCATGACCGATCACATTATGAAAGGCATCGAGGTCAACGCCGAGACCCTCCTGGTCGACGAGCTCGACGCGGTCGGCCCGGGTGGCCAGTTCCTGGGGACCGAGGCCACCTTGAAGCACTACCGCGACTTCTGGTTCCCGAGCCTGCTCGATCGCAAGATCCGCCCGCAATGGCTGGAAGCGGGCGCGACCACGCTGGGGCAACGCCTGAACGAGAAGGTCCGGCGCCTGATCCACGAGCACCGGCCAAAGCAGCTGGCGCCGGAGGCCGCCCGGCGTGTGCAGGAAATCGTGGCGGAAGCCATGCGCGAGCCGGCCGCAGCCTGATCCTCAGACCAATCGACCGGCAAGGTGCCGGCGCCGTCCTGGGCAGTCCGGCGCCGGCACCTTGCCCCATGTGAGGGCCGATGTCCCACGTGTTCCACATCCTGTCTGGCCCGCAGCGGCAGAGGATCGCCGGCGCCGCGTTCCGAATTTTAGCGAAGGTGGGCGTCCGGCTGACCGAGCCGGCCGCGCGCGCCCTGCTGGCCGGGGCCGGCGCCAGGCTCGCCGGTGACCGGGCCTACTTTCCCTCTGCTTTGATCGAGAGGGCGCTCTCTACTGTGCCCCACAGCATCGCGATCTACAAGCGTGACGGCGTCCTTGCGATGCGCCTCGAGCACGAGGAAGCCTATTTCGGGGCGCACACCGACGCGCCCGACGTGCTCGATCCTGCCTCGGGCCTCCGCCGGCCATGCCGCGTGGAGGACGTGCAGCGCAACGTGCGGCTGATCGACGCCATGGAACGCATCAGCTTCACCACCGCTTCGGGGCTGATCGCCGATTGCCCGCCCGAGCTTGCCGATCGGGTCGCGCTGGCGCAATGCCTGGAAGGCTCGCACAAGCCAGTGCTCGCCATGCCGATCTCACTCCAGGCCCTCGTCGAATGCAGGGAAATGGCCGCTTTGGCCGCCGGCGGCGAGGTTGCCCTGCGCGAGAAGCCGTCGATGATCGTGTATGCCGAGCCCGTATCGCCCCTATCGCACCCCGATGAGTCGATCCGCAAGCTCCTCTACTCCGCGGCCCAAGGCATCCCCATCGCCTACGTGCCCTACGCCGCCCAGGGCGGCACGGCGCCCCTGAGCCAGGCCGGGATCATCGCCCAGCTCTGCGCCGAATCGCTGAGCGCCCTGGTGATCCACCAGCTAAGCCAACCGGCAGCGCCGTTCATATTCGGGGGCATGGCTTCGGTGATGGATATGCGCACGACGATCTTCAGCTACGGAGCCCCGGAATTTCAGCTCGGCAACAGCCTGATGGCCGAGATGGCCCACCATTTCGGGGCACCGAACTTCGGCACGGCCGGCACCAGCGATGCCCAGGGCTTCGACGGCCAGGCCCTGCTGGAGGCGACTTCGTCGTGCCTCATGGCCCTCCTCTCAGGGGCGCAGCTGGTCCACGACGTCGGCCTCCTCGGCAACGCGACGGTGGTGGTGCCCGAGATGATCGTGGCAACCGACGAGATCATCGCCATGCTGCAGCATCTCCTGCGCCCGGTCCCTGTCAACGACGCCTCGCTCTCTCTCGACTTGTTCGGCGACGCGGGCCACACGGGGAACTTCGTCATGCAGCCGCATACTCTGGCGCACCTGCGCGACATCTGGTATCCTGCGCTCTTGTACCGGCGCGGCTCCAAGGCCTGGGCCGCGGGCAATGGGGAGTCCTTCGAGCGACGGGTCAACGCTCGCACGCGCGATATCCTGGCAAAAGAGGCCCCGCCTCTGCTGTCGCCAGACCGCGTGGCCGGCATCGACCAGATCCTGAAGAGTGCGGCCTTAGCCCACGCCCTGGGAACCCGGGAATGAGGAGAACGTTCCACACCCTGCCCTCTGTCGGCGGGGATCAGTCTCGCCCTGGGAGGATACAGCATGGCTACGTTCGTCAAAACCATCTCGACCGTCGACTCTCACACGGCCGGTGAATGCACCCGCCTGATCACGAGCGGCCTGCCGCCTATCCAGGGCCGGACGCTCCCTGAAAAACTGCAGCACGCCGCCAGCTCGCTCCCCTGGGTGCCCGGGCTGCTCATGCTCAAGCCGCGCGGCCACCGCGACATGTTCGGCGCCATACTGGTTCCCCCCTGCGACCCTGGCGCCGATGTCGGGCTGATCTTCGTCGACAACCAGCACTTTGAGCCGATGTGCGGTCACGGGGTCATCGGCGCCGTCACCTGCCTCCTCAAGATGGGCGTCTTTCCCATGCAAGAGCCCGTCACGGCGCTCACGCTGGATACCGCCGCCGGCCTGGTGCGCGCAAGCGCTGCGGTCGCCGACGGGCGCGTGGTTTCGGTCACCTTCGAGAACGCCCCCGCCTTCCTCTGGGCACGCGACGTGTGCCTGGCTCTGCCCGGCCATGCGCAGCGCGGGACCGTCCCCATCACCGTCAACATCGCCTTCGGAGGCAACTTCTTCGTCCTGGTCGATGCCGCGCAGCTCGCGGAGCTCCCCGAAGGGAATCTGGCAGCCTCGCAACAGGATGGGCTCGCCCTTGCTCCCAGGCAACGCGCACGAGCTGGCAGCGCTCGGCATGCGCATCTTGCAGGCGGCCAACGAACAGCTGGCCGTGCGCCACCCCGACTTACCGCACATTGCCAGCATCATCGACCTTCGGTTCTATGTCGCGCCGGGCGAGCCCGGCGCCGACAGCCGCAACGTCGTCGTGCTCGGTGACCACATGGTCAACCGCTCGCCGTGCGGCACCGGCACCTGCGCCGAGCTGGCCCTCCGCTATGCCCGCGGCCAGCTGCGCATCGGGCAACCGTGGGTCGTCGAGAGCATCATCGGCACGCGCTTCACGGGCCTGGTGGCTGCCGAGACCCACGTCGGCGCCGGGCCCGAGACGCGGCCGGCCATCATCCCCCACATCACCGGCAGCGCCTACATCACCGGGCTACACCAATTCGTGCTGGACCCTCGCGACCCATTTCCCCAGGGATTTGCGCTTGGCGCCACATCCCACATTCCCAACACCTCCCCAACCCCTCCTGAACAACTTCTGAACACCAACCGGCTATAGTTCAACCAAGGTCCCAGATGACGGGTTCTTTGATCCGACGCAGTTTTTCAGATCAATCATCCTCCATCTGGGATCTGGTCCGCCGGCCCTCCGGCAACCGACTACGCGGCAAGAGGATCACTCCATGACCACCGCAAAGAAGACGCCCGTGGCGATCGCTGGTTTCATGGTGGTGTTGGGGGTGGGTATCGTCGTTGCGTTCGCCGTTCCCCTGGCACGAGCCGCGGCGACCTCGGCGGCAAATGCGGTGGTCCCTGCTGCCTCGTCCACTTCCGCCACTGCGGTCCTGCCGGAGGGTGGGCCGCCCAGGCCGCCCGCCATTGGCCTGGGCACCGATGTGGACAGCTACCTCGCCCGGGCCCTGGGCATCACGGTCGATCAGCTGAGGGCCGCCCGGGCGAAAGCGCGCCAGGAAGCCCTGCGGCAGGCCGTCAGCGACGGCGCCATCACCCAGGCGCAGGCCGATGACAGCTTGAAGCAGGGCAACGTACCGGACACCCTGGAGGTCGGTTCCGGCATGACGACGGGCCTGGGGCCATTCACCGCTGGCCCCGGCGCGCCGCCGGCGCCGTGAAGCAGGCCGGCTCTTGCGCTGGGGCGAGGGCCGGCCTGGCCAGATCCGCCGCAGATCAGGGCCTCTGGACGTGCTCCAGAGGCCCCTTGGATTGCCTGCAACGGCGCGGGCGTCTGGTGGCGAGCGCGCCCCCAGGGCCAAGCCATGTTGCAGCCGGCCCCCAGCGTGGCAACTGCAATGGGGGCAGTGCGCGCTGTTGGGAGAAGCTGCCCTCTCAGGATAGACAGGACGTGCTCCTTAGTCCGGTCCTGTCCATCCCGTTGTATCCTGTCCATCCTGTTGGAATCCGCGCCCAAGGACGCGCCAACTGGGCCAGGTGGACGCAACTCGGGCTGCTGGCCTGGCGTAGTGCCGCAACATGATTTCGCCCTGGCGCGCGCCCTCTTGGCCTCCACGCAGATGCGTGTTACACTGCCCTGCGTGGAGGTGTCGAAATGGAGAATCAGAATGTCACGTTGAGCTTGCCCAAGGCCCTGCTCCGCAAGGCTAAGCTGATGGCCCTGCATCGCGAGACCTCGCTTTCGGGGCTGATGGCGCAGTTGCTCGCCGAGGCAGTGGCCAACGACGACGAGTACGCCCGGGCAAGCAGGCTACATCGTTCATGGCTCGAGCGGGGTGTGGACCTCGGAACGAACGGGGTCATCGGCTGGACGCGGGACGAGCTCCATGAGCGGTAGCCCTCAGCCCGAGTTTGTCAACACCAACATCCTTGTCTATGCTCATGACCCCTCGACCGGCGCCAAGCACAAACGCGCGAAGCAACTGCTGCTCGATCTGTGGGAGGCTGAAAGGGGCGCCTTGAGCTTGCAGGTCTTGCAGGAATTCTACGTTACCGTCACGCGCAAGGTGCCCAGGCCGTTGGACCCAGAGAGCGCCGCTGAGATCGTCGCTGCTCTATCTGTCTGGCGCGTGCATGCGCCGGGGGTGAAGGATCTCCTCAGCGCCATAGCCGTGCAAAGGCGCTATCAGCTATCGTTCTGGGACGCGATGGTTATCCAGAGCGCTGCGTTGTTGAGGTGCGGCACGATCTGGTCAGAGGACCTGAATCCCGGCCAGGTCTATGAAGGGGCACGCTGCAGGAACCCATTTGTGCCGGCTTGAGCTGTTCCGCAGATCTCAGTGGGGAGGGGTCGCTCTGTGGGGAAATTGGTCCTGGTGGTGGACGACAAAGCGAACGTGCGCACATTAGTGCAGGACTACCTGGCGGAAGAAGGCTTCCAGGTCGCGACGGCCGCCAACGGGCGCGAGGCACTCTTCGTCGCCCGGCACGTCAAGCCCGACCTGATCCTGTTGGACATCATGATGCCCGAGATAACGGGCTTTGAGTTTCTGCGCACCTATCGCAAGGAACGCAACACGCCGGTGATCCTTCTCACAGCGCGCCTGGACGAGTCGGACAAAGTGTTGGGGCTGGAATTGGGAGCCGACGATTATATCACGAAGCCCTTCGGCATGCGCGAGTTGGTCGCCCACGTGCGGGCAGTCTTGCGACGATCCGGGCAGGATGCGCGCCCGCAGGACGTTTTGCGTGTAGCCGACGTCATGTTGGACAGGGCCAGCCACCAGGTCGAGGTGGCCGGACACATGGCCAGGCTCACGCCCTCTGAGTTCGATCTTCTGGCGGCCTTGATGGCTGCGCCGGGGCGCGTCTACAGCCGTGCGGCGCTGTTGGAGCAGTTGCAAGGGCCGGGCGGCGAGGCCATCGAGCGCACCATCGACGTCCACATCCGCAACTTGCGCACGAAGATCGAGCCCGATCCCGCCGACCCGCGCTACGTCGAAACCGTCTTCGGCCTGGGCTACCGCTTTTGCCCTGACACGTAGAAGAACCGTGGCCGGGCGTGCCGCCGCCACTGGCCTGACAGGGCATTCAGGAGCCAGCCATGCGTTCGTTGGTGCTGAAGCTCACATTTTGCTTCTTGATTGTCAGCCTCACGGGAGCGGCGCTCTCGGCCACGTTACGCGGGTGATCACCTCCCTCGAATACAGCCGGCTGGTCTCAGACCAGTTCGAGTCGCAGTTCGCCGCAGCCGCCGCCGCCTATTACTCGGAGCACGGCTCCTGGAGCGGCGTGCCGGACGGCGTCGCGCTCCTCCAGTCGCAGCAGCCCGGCGGGATGCCCATCTCCAGTGGGGCCATCACCGACACCGAGGCCGGCGGACTGCCCCCCTTCGGCGCGGCGGCCCAGGCGCCGAACCCCGGACCTGGTGGCATGGCCAGGCTCAACGCCCCGGCCAACCAGACCTCCGGCCCTGGCGCGTCGCAGGGAGCGGGGCCGGCAGCGAATGGACCGCTGAAGCCGCTCGCTTCCTCGGCGGCGGGGCAGAGCACCTCCACATCCAGTTGGATGAGCTTGGCGCAGCTGGTCGGCGTGATGAATGACCTGAGGCCCGCTTCTGACCGGCCCCAGTCGGCCGGCCCCTCCCCGGCCGAGCCTGCGCCACCTCCGGTAGGCGCCTTTCCTTTCGTGCTCGTGGACGCCGAGGGCCGCGTGGTGGTGCCGGCAGGGGCCTATGTGGCCGGCGAGCTGGTGGCGGCAGGAACCCTGGCAGACAGGGGTCTGCCGGTGGACCTCAGCGGCCGGCAGGTGGCGACCGTGCTGCCAACCGGGGACGCGCTGGCTTTGGACGCGAACGGCCAGCGCTATCTCCAGCGCACCAACCAGGCCCTCATCTTCGGCGGACTGGGGGCAACCGCCGTAGCGCTCGCCATGGGCGCCGTTCCTGGCCAGCACCCTCACACGCCCCTTGCGCGAGCTCACGGTTGGCACCCTGGCCCTCGCCGGCGGCCAGCTCGGCCATCAGGTGCCCGTCCGCTCGCGAGACGAGCTGGGCAAGCTGGCGGCCTCTTTCAACAAGATGAGCTGCGACCTGGCGCGTGCTAACGACCAGCGCCGGCAGATGACCGCCGACATCGCGCACGAGCTGCGCACTCCGCTGACCGTCATCACCGGTTACATCGAGGCGCTGCGCGACGGGGTGCTGAAGCCTACCAGCGCGCGTTTCGATGCCATGTATAACGAAGCTCAGCACCTTAGGCGCCTCGTCGAGGATCTGCGCACGCTTTCGCTGGCGGACGCCGGCGAATTAGCGCTCGTCAAGCAACCGACCGGCGTCGCCGGGCTCCTGGACAGGCTGTCGGGAGCATTTGCCCACCAGGCTGAGCGGCAGGGCATCGCACTGCACGTTGCAATCGAGGAGAGCCTGCCGCCCGTGCAGGTCGATCTGGAGCGCGTGCTCCAGGTGCTGGAGAACCTGCTGGGCAACACGCTATGCCACACGCCTGAGGGGGGCGAAATCATGGTGTCGGCGTCCGCGGCGGGCGGGCCGGCCGGGAACCGCGGTGGTGTGAAGCTGGCCGTCCGGGACAGCGGCGATGGCATCGGCCCCGACGTGCTCCCACG
Source organism: uncultured Chloroflexia bacterium (assembly GCA_963808455.1). Classification (GTDB taxonomy): domain Bacteria; phylum Chloroflexota; class Anaerolineae; order CG2-30-64-16; family CG2-30-64-16; genus CAWEHT01. The sequence goes on from CAWEHT010000346.1 coordinate 20,288, forward strand.
CGTCTTCGACCGCTTCTACCGCGGCGACCCCTCGCGGAGCCAGGAAAGCGGCGGGTCGGGCCTCGGCCTGGCCATCGCCAAGGCTATCGTCGAGGCTCACGGCGGCGAGATCACGGCCTCGAGCGCCGGCCTCGGGCAGGGCAGCACATTCGCCGTGTGGTTGCCCGAGATATGAGGCAGGGGGAAAGTGCCTTGCACTTCCTTTCCCGGCCCGGTTTAACGCCCTTTTAATGTCCTGGTAACATCAAATTAACCAATAAACAAACCCTTTGGTATAGACTGCGCTTGTGAGTGGCGATAGGGAGGCAAGCAGCGGACAGCCTCCCTCCCACGAGCGAACGCCGGGTTTGTGGGGGGCCCCGGCGTTCGACGGGGGGATGCGGGACCGGGTAGACTTTCTCCTTACACGCTGAACGCCGGGTGGTGGGGGCCCGGCGTTCAGCGAACTGGTAGGCAGAGGAGCCAGCCATGTGGCTCTTTCTCCTTGAGTGAACGCCAGGCCATGGCGCCTGGCGTTCCAAGGGGAGCATTCGCAGGGGTCATCCATACCTTCCTCCTTCTTTGCGAACGCCGGGCTTGTGGGGGCCCGGCGTTCGGCGCGTTAAACGGACAAGGCGTCGCGGCACGACGACGCGGAACCCCGATGCCTATCCTGGCGTCTATCCTGGTAAGCCCAGCACGGGCCGAGGGGCCCGGTCATTTTCTAGCCGTCAGATTACCATCAGAAGGAAAGGTGAACATGTCTGCGCTTCGTTACCTTCAGTCGTGCCGCAAGGGCCTGATCGCCTTGCTCCTGGTCGCCGGCCTGGTACTGAGCGGATGCGCCGGCGTCACGCCGATGGTGGCAGCGGCCCCGGTCCGGCAAGAGTCGACCCCCACCGCCGCCCCTAACCTCCCGACGCCGGCCGGTTCTTCCGGGGTCGCCTCGGGCGACGCATCCCGCACGATCACCGTCGTGGGCCAGGGCGAGGCCATGGGCAGCCCGGACGTCGCTTACGCCGAGATCGGGGTCCAGGTCAGGGCATCGACGGTGGCCACGGCTACCCAGCAGGCCGCGGCTCAGATGGACGCCGTCCTGAGCGCACTACAGGCGGCCGGCATCGCCAGCCGCGACCTCCAGACCCGCAATTACTCGGTGAGCTACTTGCCCTCGCCTGAGAAGACCGGCTCGGCAGTGGTGACGGTTGCCCCAGGCACGCCGATGGGCGCGGGCGAATATCAGGTCGAGAACACCGTCCGCGTGACCATCCGCGACCTTTCCGACCTCGGCCCCGTGCTCGACGGGGCCGTCACGGCCGGCGCCAACAATATCTACGGCATTTCATTCGGCGTCCAGGACACCAGCGGCCTGGAGGCGCAGGCGCGTGCCAAGGCGATGGCCGACGCGCAGGCCCGCGCCTTAGATCTGGCCAGGCTCGGCGGCCTGACCCTGGGGGGCATCGTTTCCATCAGCGAGGTGATCGGCAACTCGGGGCGCGTCGCGGCGCCGATGGCAGCTGGTGCGGCCGCCTACAACGCCGGCACGCCCATCCAGACTGGCCAGCTGGACTTCACAACGCAGGTCCAGGTCGTCTACGCGATCCAGTAGCGGTTTTTTCTTCCTGTGGGCCTGGGAGGCCCCCAGGAAGATGCTATGTAATCAACAGTTTGGGGGCCCGGCGGGCCCCCCAACAAAGATCGGCAAGATAGACGGGTTGGGGGCCGGCTCGGCCCCCAACAGGTAAAGCAAGTAAGGCCCCCCAGCGTGGGGGCCTACGCGATACGCCTCGCTTCGAAGTAGAAGCGCTTCTCTCGCGCCTCACCCATTGAGAAGGTTTTGCGCGGCAGAGCACCATCCACGATCACCGTCTTGAAGAAATCGCTCTTGGCGATCGCCGGCAGGTAAAAGCCCAGGTTGCCCGGCTGCGAGCCCAGGCGCACCGTCACGTCCTCACCGTGGACGTAGTCGATCCGCCCGAAGCCGCCGCGCTGGCCCCAGTCGTCCAAAAAGCTTTGAAGCGTGCCGACCGGCAGGTTGGCCGGCGGATCGGCGATACCGAGCACGCTGAGCCATGCATCGAAACCACACCGATAGCGTGCTCGCAACCGCCCGCCTGCCCGGCGCGCGCCGGCCCACCCAGGCCATCCGTGCGCGCCTGAGCCTCGACCCAGTCTACCATTTCGCGAACATCTGCACACGGCGCGAACCGGCAGCGACCCGGATAGAACCTCTCCAGGGCCGCCACGAGGTCTTCCTTGACGTCAAAGGCTACGCGCAGAATGGGCTCGAATTCCAGCCCTTCATCATGGATATTTTCAACTTCCACCAGAGCGTAGCGGGCAGGGTGCTCCATCCCAACCTGGCCCTTGATCTGCTCCCAGATCGCTTTGGCGGTGGCCAACGAATGGTTGCCGTCGCCCATGGCAAACAACAGTGGCGACGTGGCAGGTGCAGGCAACGGTGAAGCGGAGGCAGGGCCTGTTCCCGCTTTCCCGCTCGCCAGTCCATAGCGCGCGGCAAAAGCTGCCGGCGCCGCCAGGCGCGCCAGCGCGGCCAGGGCTTGCTCTTCCAACGCCCGGTCGCCGACCGAGTAGCCGGTGAGGTGGCCGCTGTCCAGCATCAGGTCGAAGTCGTAAAGCCGGCTAAGGCTTTGCCGCACCGCGACGAGCGGCTCGATCACGGTACACGCCGGATCGTCGATCAAGACCAGGATGTGCGGCAGCTCCAGCGGCGCCCCCGAGCGGATACGCACCCGCGGCGGGATGCGCTCCAGGATCGTGCCTTCGGTGGCCCGGATCAGGCTGCTCGCACCCTTGCTATAGTCGTACTGCTCGAGGTCGAGCGCCAGCAGGATGCCGTGCCGCGTCTTGCCGGCAACCGAACGCTCTACCAGGATCAGCCCTTCGTGCTCGACGAAGAGCCCGCCATCAAGGTAGTCCTGCATGGCCCGGTGGATGGATTGCACCCGCTGGGCCTCGGCAGGCGTGCCGAGCTCGACTTCGGGCAAGATGAGATGATAGGTCGAGGGGGCCGCGCCGACCAGGCGGGCAACCTCCTGCCAGTATTCGGGCTCCGACGTGAATTGATCGCAAGCGATCACCGCCCACTTGCTCGGGTCGATCCCCGGCCGTGGCAGCAGTACTTTCGGGACGATGGCGCCTATCTGAGAAGCCAGCGGGCCCGTGCCCGCGGTCCGCTGGCCGGGCAGCGGAGAGCTATTCATGACCTAGAAGCTCTCCCGGTAGAAGCGGTCGAGCAGGTTGACGACCTCATCGCCGATGCGCTCGGTGGCCTCAGCCGTCATGGCCCCCATATGCGGCGAGCCGAGCACCTGCGGGAGCTGGAACAGCTTGTAGCTGCTGGGCGGCTCGTTTTCCAGCACATCCAGGGCTGCTCCGGCAACCTTGCCCGACAGGATGGCCTGGTACAGGGCCTCCTCATCGATGACGCCGCCGCGAGCGCAGTCGATCATCCGCACGCCGTCCTTCAGCCTGGCGAAGACCGACGCATCGATCATATGGTGGGTCTCTTCGCACAGGGGCACGTGCACCGTGATGAAGTCGGACCTCGCGTAGATCTCCTCCAAAGATACCAGCATCATAAAGGGCGCCGGGCCCACCGCGCAGGTATCGAAGCCGTGGACGACCATGCCCAGCGCGGCTGCGCGCTGGCCCACGGCCATGCCGATGCGACCCAGGCCGACGATGCCCAGGGTCTTGCCCTGCACTTCGCTGCCGTGGAACTTGCTCTTCTCCCACTTGCCGGCCCGCAGCGACTCGGTCGCCTGCACGATGGGGCGCGCCAGGGCGAAGATATAAGCGATGGCGAGCTCGGCCACCGAAGAGGTGCTGGCCGCCGGCGTGTTGAGCACTTTGATGCCCTTGGCCTGGCAATAGTTAACGTCGATATTGTCCACGCCGACGCCGCCGCGCACCACTACGCGCAGGTTGCTGGCCGCATCCACGACCTCTTTCTTGACCTTGGTGCGGCTGCGCACGACCATCACATGATAGTCGGGCACCACCTTCAGGAGATCTTCGGCCGTGATCTTGTCCTGCACGCTCACGTGGTAGCCGTGGCTTTCGAGCGAGCCGACGGCGCAGGCCGAGATCGGATCGCAGATTAAGACGTTCATCGTCTTGCCCATGGTTCAACCCCCCGTTACAGTTTGAGGATATCCTCGATCTCGCCCAGCAGCCACTTGACGTCGGCCATCGTGTGGTCGCCCATGTGGCCGATGCGGAAGCACTTGCCCTTGAAGGGGCCATAGCCATCGGAGATCTCGGCGCCGCGCTTGCCCAGCTCGTTGTTGAGGGCCGTCACGTCGATGCCGCGCGTGTTCTCGATGTTGCTGACCGTGATAGACAGGTAGCGCTCATCGCCGAACATCTTGAAATACTGGTGCGCCCAGGCGCGCGTGTAGTCGGCCATGGCGAGGTGGCGGGCGAAACGGTTCTCGATGCCTTCGGCCAGGATGCAGTCCATCTGCGCGTTGAGGGCAAAGAGATGGCTGATGGACGGCGTAGCGGGCGTGTTGTTCTTCTGCGCAAACTTCTCCATCTCGATGAAGTCGAAGTAGTAGCCGCGGAAGGGAATCGTCCGGGCGCGTTCCATGGCGCGTGGGCTGACGGCGCACACCGCCAGGCCCGGCGGCAAGGCGAAGCATTTCTGGACGCCGGCCAGGAGCACGTCCAGGCCCCATTCGTCGAAGCGCATCTCGACGCCGGCCATGGAGCTCACAGCATCGACCAGGATCATCACGTCGGGATACTTGGCCCGGATCATGGCCGCGATGTCCTTCACGGGGTTCATGATCCCGGTTGACGTCTCATTGTGGGTCAGCAACACGGCATCATAGCCGCCCTTGGCCAGCTCTTCATCGACCATCTCGGGGGTAATCGCCTGGCCCGGCGCGACCTCGATCTTGCCGGCCTGCACCCCGCAGGAAAGGGCGATCTCGTGCCAGCGCCGCGAGAACTCACCGTTGATCGTACCCAGGACTTTCTTGCCGACGCAGCAGCGGACGGCGCCTTCCATCACGCCGGTGGATGAGGACGTGAACAGGAATACGCGGTTCTGGGTGTAGAGCAGCTGCTTAACCTTGGTTTCGCACTGTTCCTGTAAAGTGGCATAGGCCTTCGAGCGGTGCCCGATCATCGGCGTGGCCATGACCTTGAGCATCTCCTCGCGCACCTCGGTAGGCCCGGGAAGGAAGAGCTTCTTGTGCATCTGTCACCTCTTCGCTGTGGTGAGGGTGCGCAGAGCGCGCCCGTGCACCCCGCCGAATGCCGACAGGGCGCCTTTGTAATACTACATCAACCGGGCACGGGTGGCAAGTGAGGGGGTTGCCTGCCTTCCGCCGGCGCGTCCGAGGCCACCGCGCCCCACTGCTCCCCGCGCCGCCTCGCCCGCCCATCCCGTCCGGGCCGCCAACTCATGCAGCGGCGGAACGCATTGTCTGCCCAAACGGCGGCGCGCGAGGGCAGGGCCGCGTGCGGCCGGGCCGGGGTACCCATGTTATAATCGGCGCGACCCGCATATCGCACACGTTGCCCGTGCGCCCATGGCTGCTTTCTCGCCAAAGGTGGAGGAGATGTCCGAACAGGATGCCCAGCGATCAAGACAAGGGCGTCTGGCGCGCCTTCTCGGCGCCGCGCTCGTGCCGGTGGCGGCCGGCGTTTTTTTGTGGGCAGCCGGCTCGCCGGCCCAGGCGCGCCCCCTGCCGGCGCCCCCGGCAACCCCGGCGGCCGCCATGGCCCAGGCCGGCCCGACGCCGGCCCCCGGCGCATTGACTTCCGCGGCCGTGGCGGCGCGAGGCAAGGTCGGTGGCAAACTCTCATCCCGCCTCGAGGCGCTGGCGCACGTGCCGGGGCTGAGACATGCCGGCGCGCAGGTGCGAGCGCGCGCCTTGAGCCTGCCGGCACGCGGCCCGGGCGCGCTGCTCGAGGACCCACAGGACCGCCCGCTGGTGTACATCCGCGTGGCGGATGTGGGCGCGGCAACGCTGAAGGCCCTGCGCGCCGCCGGGGCGCGCATCACCTACGTCTCCGCGCCCTATCGCGTCATCACCGCCCACGTCGATCCTGTGGACCTGGACCGCGTCGCCGCTCTGGCGGTGGTCCGGAACATCCGCGAAGTCCCGGCTCCGCTCCGTGGGACGCAAAGCACGCGCCGCCCCTTGATCAAAGCCGCCCCCGCCTCCACATCCGCCGGCTATGCCTGCCCGCAGGGCGTGGCCGTTTCCGAAGGCGACACACAACTCCAGGCAGCCCAGGCTCGGGCGGCCTACGGCCTCGACGAAACCGGCGTCGAGGTTGGCGTGCTGTCCGACTCCTTCAACACGATGACGCCGACGACAGACACCGCGGCGCAGGACATCGCCAGCGGCGACCTGCCCGGGACCGGCAATCCCTGTGGGGCCAGGTACCAGACACCGGTGCAGGTCGTCGAGGAAGACCCGTCAACCGGCACGGACGAGGGCCGGGCGATGCTCCAGATCGTTCACGACCTTGCTCCCGGCGCCACGCTGGCCTTCGCCACCGCCAACAACGGGCTCTATGATTTTGCGAACAACATCCTGCAGCTGCGCCTCGACGGCGCCGACATCATCGCCGATGACATGACCTATTACGACGAGCCCTTCTACCAGGACGGGCCGGTCGGCGTCGCCATCTCGGACGTGGTCCATGGTGGCGGGGTCTATTTTACGGCGGCGGCGAACAACAACCTGATCGTCAACGGCGATGACGTGGCTTCCTACGAAGCGCCGGCCTATCGCCCGGATACGGCGCTGCCTGCCTTCTCACCCATCTCGGGCACCACGACTTCTGGCTACGATTCCTGCCACAACTTCGATCCGTCAGGCGGCACGAACGAGGCCTACACCATGACGCTCGCCGGCGGAGGCGAGCTCAAACTCGACCTGCAGTGGGCCGAGC
>CAWEHT010000347.1:0-3569 GCA_963808455.1 uncultured Chloroflexia bacterium
AACACGAGGCGTTCATAACCCTGATCGGATACCTGTTGCAGGGCGTGGGCGTGACCTTGAGCGTCACGGTCCTCGCCCTGCTGCTTGGGTTCGTCCTGGGCACGCTCACCGCAATCCTGCGCGTCTACGGGGGTGACGTGCTGGCGCCGCTGGCCGCCGTCTACAGCACGGTGGTCCGTGCCGTGCCCGTGGTGGTAACGATCTTCATCCTCTACTTCGTGATTGCCAGCATCGTCGACCTGTCGCCGTTCGTGTCGGGCGCACTGGCGCTGGGCTTCGCCAGCGGCGCTTACCAATCTGAGATCTTCCGCGGCGCATTCCTGGCAGTGCCACAGGGCCAGATGGTCGCCGCGCGAGCCATCGGGTTGAGCCGCGCGAAGGCGATCCAGCACGTCGTTTTGCCACAGGCTCTGCGCCTGGCCATCCCGGCGTGGGCGAACGAGGTGACGTTGGTGCTGAAGGATTCGACGCTCGTGTACGTGATCGGGGTGCCGGAGATCCTGCGGCGAGCCGAGTACGTCAGCGCCCGCACGCTGCAGGCGTTGCTGGCTTTTGGCAGCGCGGCCCTGATCTATCTGGCCCTCACCTTCGTCGCCAGCCAGGGGCTGGGCCTGGTCGAGCGTCGATACAAGCTGGTCATGTAGCCGCAGGGAACAGGCTCCCGGCGGGGAAAAGGGGCAGGTGATGGCATGGCGTTCCCACCTGTCCATTCGCTTTCTACGAGATGGATCGAAAAACGCATGACCGACGCGAATGGGAAGCCCATCCTGCGGGTGGAGGAGCTGCGGAAGTCGTTTGGCGACGCGCAGGTGCTCAAAGGCGTGACGTTCGAGGTCGCGCCCCGCGAGGTGATCGTCATCGTGGGCCCGAGCGGCACCGGCAAGAGCACGATGCTGCAATGCATCAATCTGCTGATCCGGCCTAACGGCGGGCACATCTGGCTTGAGGGCCAGGACATCACCGCGCCTCGCACCAACGTGGACCAGGTCCGCCAGCGTATGGGCATGGTCTTCCAGGAATTCAACCTGTTCAACCACCTGACGGCCCTGGGCAACGTGACCTGGGCCTGACCAAAGTGTTGGGCCTGCACGCCGATCAGGCGTGCAAGAAGGCCATATGGGAGTTGGAGCGCGTCGGGCATGGTCGAGCATGCCGGCAAGTATCCGGCGCAGCTCTCGGGCGGGCAGAAACAGCGCGTCGGCATCGCCCGGGCGCTGAGCATGGACCCGCATCTCATGCTCTTCGACGAGCCGACTTCGGCGCTGGACCCCGAGCTGACCGGCGAAGTGCTGTCGGTGATGCGCAAGCTGGCCCAGGAGGGCATGACCATGCTGGTCGTGTCCCACGAGATGAGCTTCGCGCGGGAGGTCGCCGACCGGATGATCTTCATGGAACACGGCGTGATCATCGAGGAAGGGCCGCCCGATCAGCTCTTTGACTGCCCACGCCAGGACCGCACGCGCCAGTTTCTGGGGACCATCAGCCTCCATGGCTGATTTCACCGGCTACCTGCAGCGCGTGGTGCCGAGCTTGCTGAGCGGCACCTGGGTCACCCTCCAGTACACGCTGCTGGCGTTGCTGCTGGGCTTCATCCTGGGGCTCGCCGCCGCCCTGGCGCGCGTCTACGGGCGGGCCTGGCTGGGCCGGGGAGCCGGCATCTATATCGCTGTCTTTCGCGGCACACCCCTCTTGATCCAGCTTTTCGTGATCTACTACGGCCTGCCCGACCTGGGCCTCACGCTGCCGCGTTTCCATGCCGCGCTCTTGACCCTGGCCTTGAACAGTGGGGCCTACCAGGCCGAATATTTCCGGGGCGGCATCCAGGCGATCGGGCAGGCCAGATGCTCGCGGCCCGGGCCATCGGCATGAGCCGCGCGAAGGCGGTCCGCTATGTCATCTTGCCCCAGGCGCTGCGAGTCGCCTTGCCGTCATGGTCGAACGAGATGGTCGCGATGATCAAGTACACGGCAGTGATCTTTCTCGTGGCCATCCCCGACCTGATGGGGCAGGCCAAGATCCTGGCCAGCGTCTATTTCGACCCCATCCAGATCTACCTGACGGTCGGCCTCTTTTACCTCGTGCTGGTGGGCGCCGCCACCTGGCTCCTGCGGGCCGTGACGCGGCATTTCGAGATCCCCGGGCTGGCCCTTGGCAGGGGCTCCTGATGCGATGCCGTCGCCTCACAGGAGCCGGTAGCCCATGACCCCTGCCGCGGTACGCGTGTCGCTGCCGTACGGCAGCGGCTGGATCTCGTGCGCGCTGCCTGAGGAGTGGCTTGGCGCCGTCGTGCGGCCCTCGCCGGCACAGCAGGCGCCCGATCCGCGTGCCCTGGTGCAGACTGCGCTTGAGCGGCCGGCCGGGAGCCCACCCCTGGCGGCGCTCGCCCGGCCCGGCCTGAAGGTTGCGGTCATCGTTGACGATCACACGCGCCACACGCCGGTGCGTCAGATGCTGCCCCCCACCCTGGCAGCGTTGCGCGCAGGCGGCGTCGCGCGAGGACACGCGCATCGTCATCGCCCTCGGCACGCACCGCCCCATGACCGGGCGCGAGATCGACGAGCGCCTGGGGCCGGAAATCGCGGCCTGTTACACCGTGGTCAACGTGGCCGCCTCGCGTAGCGAGGAAATGGTCTATCTGGGCACCTCGGACGACGGCATCCCGGCCTGGGTCAACCGCGCGGTGGCTGAGGCCGGCCTGCGTGTCGGGCTGGGCATGATCACACCTCACCTCGACGCCGGCTGGTCGGGCGGGGCCAAGATCATCTTGCCCGGCGTGTGTGGCGCGGCCACGGTCGATGCCTTCCACGCGGCGTCAGCCTTCGTCACGGGCAACCGGCTCGGCGATGTGGCTGCGCCGCTGCGGCAAAGCCTGGAGCGCTTCGTGGCCGAGCATGTGCCGCTGGATTTCATCGTCAACGCCGTCCCGACCCTGGACGGCGGCCTGTACCAGTGCGTAGCCGGGGACCCGGTGCAGGCCCATCGGGCAGGCGTGGCGCACGCTCGGCAGGTTTTCGGGGCCGCCATCGCGCGCCGTTACCCTGTGGTCGTTGCGGCGTGTTCTCCCTATGACATCGACCTGTGGCAGAGCATCAAGGGCGCCTGGTGCGGCGATCTCCTGGTGCAGCCCGGCGGATCGCTGGTGCTGGTGACGGCAGCCGTTGAGGGCAACAGCAATTATCCTCTGGTGGCCGCGTACGCCGGGCAAGATCCCGACGCCTTGCGCCGCTCCATCGCCGGTGGCCAGGCCGGGGATGCCAAGCAGGCCGCGACCGGCGCCATGTGGGGTGACCTCCGCCGGCGGGTCCGGCTGGCGTTGGTCTCGGACGGCCTCACGGCCGCCGATGCCGCGGCCATGGGGATCGTGTTCCACAGCACGGTGGACTCGGCCGTGACGGCGGCCGTGGCGCGGCTCGACGGTGCGGCGCGCGCCGGCAGCGTCGCGTTTGTGCCGAAGGCCGGCGTCGTGTTGCCCATGGTGGGTTGATGGCCCCCAAAGGACCGTCCGCCATCCGTCAGTGGCCTGCGTTGCCGGCAGCTGACCTGGGCAGTTCGAGGGCTTGAGGGAAAGG
>CAWEHT010000348.1:0-3377 GCA_963808455.1 uncultured Chloroflexia bacterium
CTAAGGCCAGCCTTTACCCAGGCCTGGCCGCGGGCCTGCCGGCACGCCGGCTGGCGAGCAAGGGCACCAGCTGGCGCCTGCCGACAAGGGGCAGGCACCCGAAGGTAGCGCCTCCGGCCTAACTCGGGAGAGCTGACCAGAACGGAGCCGGGCGGTCCTAAATGACCGCCCGGCTCCCTTTTTCGACCGGCATCCTCTCAGCGCTCGACGGGCCGACCAACGGCCATCCCGGCTCCGGATCTCTCAGAGTGGACTGGTCTATAATGCGGCCAGGTGGATCTCAGACAGGCGCGCATCACTCCGCGACAATTACCGGGCCAGTCGGGAAATTGGACTAGCCCACCAGGAGGCGATGGGTGCGGATTCCGTTAGACCGGGAAAGCCCGGTGCCGCTCTATCGGCAGGCTCAGGATTTCTTGCGCGACGAGATTCGCTCGGGATCGCTGCCTCCCCATACGCGCCTGCCTGCAAGCCGGGACCTGGCAGCCAGCCTGGGCGTCAACCGTCTGACCGTCATGAACGCGTATGCCGGACTGGAAGCCGAGGGCCTGGTCTACAGCCGGCAAGGCAGCGGCACCTACGTAGCGGACCCGTTGCCGTCACAGGCGGCCGAGGTTGCCGGCGCGCCGGCAAGCGACTGGCCGCTCTGGCAGCAGGAGTTGCTGAGCCCGTCCTGGCTGCCTGCCCAATACGAGCCCGATCGAGCGTCTGCCCTGCCGGCACGGCCAGACGCGATCTCGTTCGCCGCCGGCATGGGCGACGGCTCGCTCTTTCCGCTGGAGGAATTCCGCCGCGTCTTGCAGGAGGTCCTGCGCGGCAGGCGGGCGAGACGCGCTGGGCTATGGCGAGCGCGAAGGCTACCGACCACTGCGGGCGACCATCGCCCATATTCTGGCCAGCCAGGGCATCCAGGCGCAGCCCGAGCAACTTCTGATCACTTCGGGAGCGCAGCAAGGCCTGGCCCTGGTGTCACGCCTCCTCCTGCGGCCCGGCGATGCGGTCGTGGTGGAAAGCCCAACCTATGCAGGGGCGATCGACCTCTTCCGATCACTCGAAGTCCGGCTGGCAGGCGTGCCCGTGGATGAACAGGGCATGCAGGTGGAACGCGTCGAAGATCTGCTGCGCACGGCCCGGCCGCGCCTGATCTACACCATCCCGACCTTTCAGAACCCCACCGGCACTTGCATGAGCCTGGCCCGGCGCAAACAACTCATCGGGCTGGCCGACCGCTATCACGTGCCCATCCTGGAAGACGACTTCGTGGGCGAGCTGCGGTTCGACGGCCAGGCTTTACCCTCGCTGGCCGCTCTGGCCCCCGCCGGCCAGGTGATCTACATGCGCACGTTCTCGAAGATGCTGATGCCGGGGCTACGGGTAGGCTGCCTGCTGGCCAATGGCCCGGTCTATGACCGGCTCGTGCTCTGCAAGCGCGTCGACGACCTGGCCAGTTCCAGCCTCATCCAGCGGGCGCTGGATGCTTTCATCACCGTGGGACGCTATCAGAGCCACCTGCGGCGGGCCTGCAAGCTGTACCAGCACCGCCGCGATGCGATGCTGGAAGCCCTCACGCGGTACCTGCCGGCCGGCAGCCAATGGCGCACGCCCCAAGGTGGGCTGTTCATCTGGTTGCGGCTGCCGGGCGGCCTGGCCAGCAGCGAGATCCTGCCGCATGCGGCAGCCGAAGGCGTGTCGTTTGCGGCGGGCTCCCTCTTCTTTGCCGGCGCGCGGTCCCAGCCGTTCCTGCGCCTGAACTTTGCCGAACACACGCCGGAAACCATCGAGGAGGGGATCAGGCGCCTGGGGCAGGCCGTCAAACGCGGCCTAGCCGAGAAAGGCGCCATGGAACAGGCAACAGCAGCCCAGCGGAGAGCCGATCCTGCGGGGAGAGGCCAGGCAACGCCCGGCCTGCTGACCGTTTAGAGCTTACAAGATAGAGCTTCCGCCAGCATCATGCTGAGGGCGGGCGGCGGAGCGGTCTTCCGCATCCGGCGAGCAACACTGGGAGCCGCAGCGGCCCCCAAAATCAGATATTTCGTGGAGGATGAAATGGCGAGTGAAACTGGAACCTGGACCGTGAAATCCGGGCTGGCGCAGATGCTCAAGGGTGGCGTGATCATGGACGTGACCACCGCCGAGCAGGCCAAGATCGCCGAAGATGCCGGCGCGTGCGCGGTGATGGCGCTCGAGCGGGTGCCTGCCGATATCCGCAAGCAAGGCGGCGTGGCGCGCATGGCCGATCCGGAGAAGATCCTGGAGATCATGTCCGCGGTTTCAATACCTGTCATGGCCAAGTGCCGCATCGGCCATTTCGTGGAAGCACAAGTGCTCGAGGCCCTGGGCGTTGATTACATCGACGAATCGGAGGTGCTGACGCCGGCAGATGAAGAGCACCACGTTGACAAACAGGCTTTCAAAGTGCCCTTCGTATGCGGGTGCCGCAACCTGGGCGAGGCGCTGCGGCGCATTGGCGAAGGCGCAGCCATGATCCGCACCAAGGGCGAGGCCGGCACCGGCGACGTGGTGGAGGCAGTGCGTCACGCCAGGGCGGTGCTGGGGGAGATGCGGCGGCTGAAGGGTCTGCACGCCGAGGAGCTGATGCACACGGCCAAGGAGCTGGGCGCGCCATACGAGCTGGTCAAGCAGGTAGCGGAGACCGGTGCGCTGCCGGTCGTGAACTTTGCGGCCGGTGGGATCGCCACCCCCGCCGACGCGGCCCTGATGATGCAGCTCGGCGTCAACGGGGTATTTGTGGGCAGCGGCATCTTCAAGTCGAGCGATCCGGCGAAACGCGCGCCGGGCGATCGTCATGGCGACGACGCATTTCAATGACCCCGCGATCATCGCCGACGTCTCGCGGGGGCTGGGCGAGCCCATGATGGGGCTGGCTGCTCGCTCGATCCCCGAGCCGGAGCAGCTTGCCGTGCGTGGGTGGTAAGCCAGCATGATCATCGGCGTGCTGGCCCTGCAAGGCGATTTCCGCGAGCACATCGCGGTGTTGCGCGACCTGGGCGTGGGGGCGCGCGAGGTGCGAAAACCTGAGGAACTGGCGGGGCTGGCCGGTCTGATCATCCCCGGCGGGGAAAGCACGACCATCGGCAAGATCGCCCGCGCCTATGGGCTCATCGAGCCGCTGCGCGAGCTCGCGGCAGCCGGCCGCCCCAACGCCCAGGGGAACCTGGCAATCTGGGGCACCTGCGCGGGCATGATCATCTTGGCCAAAGATATCGGCGGCGAGGCGCCCCATGTCGGCGTGCTGGACATCAAGGTCCAGCGAAATGCCTTCGGCCGGCAGGTGGACAGCTTCGAGGCTGATCTCGAGGTGCCGGCACTCGCTTCCGTCCACAGTGGGCCGCCTGCCCACGACGGCCAGAGGCCGT
>CAWEHT010000349.1:0-12258 GCA_963808455.1 uncultured Chloroflexia bacterium
GCACCAGCAAGTGGAACAAGATTGAGCATCGGCTTTTCTCGTACATCAGCCAGAACTGGCGCGGCAAGCCGCTGATCAGTCACGAGGTGATGGTCAACTTGATTGCCGCCACGACGACCACGACTGGTCTCAAAGTCCGCTGTGAGCTGGATACAGGGACCTATCCCAAGGGTATTGGGATCTCCGACGACGAACTGGCTCAAGTTAGCTTACAACCTGACGATTTCCATGGCGAATGGAACTACGTCATCTCGCCACGAACCGTATCAAATGATACGATTATTCCTTGACGAGCCCTTAGCGGCTCGCGCGCCGCGTCATCACGTCGAAAATGACAGCCAACACCAGCACAAGGCCGCGGACAGTGTACTGGAGGGATTGGTCGGTGCCCATGAGGTTCATGCCGCTGGTCAACGACATGTAAACCAAGGCGCCAATGAGCGACCCCATGATCGTGCCGATACCGCCGGCCGGCGATGCGCCACCGATAAAGGCAGCCGCGATGGCATCCAATTCAAACAGGGTCCCTCCCGTCGGCGTAGCCGACCGTAGGCGCGACGCGAACAAGACGCCCGCCAGGCCGGCCAGCATGCCCATCGAAGCGAAAACGAACCAGGTAACGCGCTTGACGTCGATGCCGCTCAACTGCGCCGCTTCTGGGTTGCCACCGATGGCATAAATATGTCTGCCCAGCACCGTCTGTGTCGTCATGAACTGATAGACGGCGACGACGATCAACATGATCACGACCGTCCAGGAGAGGCCATTGTAGCCTGCAAGAATCCAGGTAATCACGCAGAGGATCACCGACACAAAGGCCACCTTGAGGACGAACAAGTTCGGCGGTAGGACTTCAAAGTTGTAGGCCTGCTTTTTGCGGCGCCCATTGATCTCGCCGACGATATACAAGACGATGGCCAGCAGTCCGAGGAGAAGGGTCAGTTTGTGAACCCCCGGCAAAAACGTGGCACCGCGCGGAAAGATGTCGGGTATGTACCCATTGCCAATCGCATTGAAATTCTTGTCCGCAATAATAACTGTGCCGGAACTTGCCAGGGTGAGAAGCAATAGCCCCCGGTAAACCAACCAGCCCCCCAGCGTCGCCACAAACGCTGGAATTCCCACCTTCGCTACCAGAAATGCCGTAATCGAGCCTGCCACCGCGCCGAGCGCCAATGCCAGCAGCACGGCTGCCCACCATGGCAGGCCATACTGCACCATGCCGATGGTTGCCACTGCGGCCAGGAAGCCTGAGAGAAAACCGACCGACAGGTCGATGTGCCGGATGACAATGACCAGCGTCATGCCGGTTGCCAGGACGGCAATGTAACCCGTCTGATTGAGCAGGTTGGCGATGTTCCTCGACGAGATGAACAGGCCGTTGGTCCGCCAGGTGAAAAACGCCATGATCACAGCCAGGGCGATATACATGCCGTAATCACGGATGTTCAGCCGGACCATTTTTCCCAAATTCTCAAGGAATGATACCTCGGGCGCGCCGCCGACCTGATCAGCCTGCAGTGAACGCATCATAACCTCCTGATAATATGGACCTGGTTTTGGGCCGACACTGGTTACGTTTTTGGCGAACGGATGCAGCACTGCCCCGCCCGCTTGGCGAAGCCCTACTTCGCTCGACCGGCGAGGCTACATCTTTGGTAACAATGAGCCACGCTCAAGCATTGGCTCCGCCCTAAACCGTTGCCATTTGCATGATCTTTTCCTGCGTGGCTGCCTCGATCGGCAGTTCACCGGTGATTCTACCTTCCGAAACAACATACACGCGGTCGCTCATGCCCAGAATTTCGGGCAATTCGGATGAGATCATGATGATGCTCATGCCCTCGTTGACCAGCCTGGCCATGATCGTGTAAATCTCATACTTGGCCCCGACATCAATACCGCGCGTTGGCTCGTCCAGGATCAGCACGCTGGGCTTGACAAACAGCCATTTGGCCACCGATACTTTCTGCTGATTACCGCCGCTCAGGTTGCCTACCTTCTGCTCGATGCTTGGCGTCTTGATATTTAGCGAACGGCGGTGTTCTTCCGCAACCTTGATCTCGGCATTGGTGTTGACGATGCCTCGACGGGCGATTTCCTGCAAATTCGCGAGCGTGATATTCCGCTTTACGTCCTGGATCAGGATCAAACCGGCGGCCTTGCGGTCTTCAGTGACATAAGCCACACCTGCGGCTATCGCCGCGTGTGGATGTGTGAAGTGCTGCTTCTTCCCTCCGATATACACGTCGCCATTGATCTTATAACCCTTCGGATTGCCGAACACGCTCAAGGCCAGCTCCGTGCGCCCGGATCCCATCAAGCCCGCGAGGCCGACAATCTCACCTTTCCTGACGTTGAAGGTTACATCCTTGAGGATATCCCTCCCAACTGTAGGATCGTAGGCGTTCCAGTTCTTGACTTCAAGTAATACCTCGCTGCCACCTTGTGGGCAGATGATCAGGACTTTCACGCCCTTGGCCACCAGTGACTCGACGTTCGCTTTCTCCTGGGCGGCATCGCCCTGGCTGAACAGGATCTCCGCGCCGTAGCCGGCGGCTTTGAACGCGTCCAGGAAACGAATCTGATCCTGAATCCAACGGGGCTCATCCTTCGTTGGCAGAACCACCCCGACGGCAGGCTTGCCCGAGGGGGTGGGCATTTCTGTGGCGGCGTCAGGCGCACCGTCCTGGTAATAGCCCGAGTCGATCAGCACGGCTTTGACGTTCGAGCTGTCGACCGAGAGAATCGGTGACCGCAGCGCCGGGATGTTGACCGCCCCGTTAAAAGTGGGTACTGGTGGCTGAGGGTGCCTGGCCTTTCAGCAGAGCTACCGCAGCGTTGACTGCGGTCTGCACCAGAACACGAACATCCTTGAAGACAGTCATCGACTGCTTGCCGTCGATGATGTACTGAACCGATGCTTCCTCAGCGTCCTGGCCGGTAATCACGTATTTCTTGACATCTGGGTCGGCGGCGAAGGCATCGGCAATCGCCCGCGCGGTGTTATCATTGGGGGCGAGGATAAAGACGTTGCCCTTGTCGGCTGCGCTCCCCGCGCACAGATTGCCTTGCGCCAGGTTCCCGGCAGTCATGGCGTTCCAGTTCGTCGAGATTTCGGCAAAAATCGCTCTTTGCTGGGCAAGAGTCAGGGTGGCATTCGCCTGGAGGCTGGCGGCAACGCTTGAATTCTTGACGACAAAAGTTCCATCGGCGATCATGGGCTGCAAGACACGCCAGGCACCCTCGAAAAAGAGGAAGGCGTTGCTGTCACTTGCCGCGCCGGCGTAGAGATATAGCGGGTTGCCTTTGCCCGCTGCATGGTTGAACGAGGTATCGCGCCTGGTGCGCGCCGACGGCGAGGCTGTCAAAGGTCACGTAATAGTCCAAGCCGCTGGTGTTGGTGATCAGGCGGTCATACGAAATGACCTTCACGCCGGCCGCCTTGGCCGCTTCTACGGCGGCAGCCGCAGACCTGTACGGATCGCGCTGTCTTAGCGGGTAGATATTGTTGATTTCGCGGCCAACCATGTTCTTGATCAAAACAGGTTCAGACACCTCGCCGTTGTGAGCATCCAGCGTACAAATCGTCTGGCCGTCTCGCAAAACCGTCACCGTGTCGGCAATCGCAATGACTTCTTTCAGCTTATGTGAAATCATGACGCAGGAAACGCCCTGCTGTTTAAGTTCACGGATCAGCCTCAGCAAGTTTTCGCTGTCAACCTCGTTCAGGGCCGCGGTCGGCTCATCCAGGATGAGCAATTTCACATCCTTGCTCAACGCCTTGGCAATTTCAACCAGTTGCTGTCGGCCCACGCCCAAATTCCTGACCTTCGTCCCGGGGTTGATATTGAGCTTTACCTTCTTGAGTGCCTCGGTCGCCTTTTTGATGGTTTCATTCCAGTCTACAGTAAAGCCACCTCTGATCTCATTGCCCAAGAAGATGTTTTCATAGACAGTCATTTCGGGGACCAGCGCCAGCTCTTGATAGATGATGGCAATGCCGGTCTTCTCGCTGTCGGCGATGCTCGAAAACGCCTGCACCTGCCCATCGAAAAGGATATCTCCGGTATATGTACCATGCGGATAGACTCCGCTCAGGACCTTCATGAGGGTGGATTTTCCGGCGCCATTTTCGCCCACGAGGCAGTGAATCTCACCCCTGGCGACCTGAAAGCTGACGTCGTTCAAAGCTTTCACGCCTGGGAAAGACTTCGTAATGTTCCTCATCTCTAGGATAGGAGGTTGGTCAGGCATGACACTGTCTCCTCATGAAGTGAAGCTAGGGAACCGCATCCCCTGTTATTTTGCCACGGCCAATCCCTGAAAGCAAGTGCCCAAGAATGGACGTTTTCAATCACCCTGCTCTGAGGGGTCTCCCCTCTCCCATCAGGCGGGAGGGGGGAGACGGCGGGGGTCGAACCTTGCGAAACAGCTGCTCGGGATGCAGAGGGAATACAGCAATGGTCTGGCGAAGCATGGCTAATCCTGTATTCCCTCACTGAGACGTCTTACGGCAGGCCGGTGAAGTCGCTGGCTTTGTAGTAGCCGGAATCGATCAGGGCCGCCTTGACGTTGTCCTTGGTGACGGTGACGATGGCGGACGGCTTGGCCGGGACGTCAACCTTGCCGTTGTTGTAGGTGGTGGTACTGGTCGGGGTGCCGCCCGTGAGGAAGGCGTTGGCCGCGGCGACAGCATCTGCCGCCAGCGTGCGGACGTCCTTGAAGACGGTCATCGACTGCTTGCCGTCGAGGATGTACTGCACCGAGGCCTTCTCGGCATCCTGCCCGGTCACGAAGTACTTCGTGACATCCTTATCGGCTGCGAAAGCGTCGGCAATCGAGCGGGCCGTGCCGTCGTTGGGCGCCAGAATGTAGACCGTGCCCTTGTCAGCCGTAGTGGCCTTCGTCAGATTGGACTCGGCCAGGTTCTTGGCCGTGTTGAAGTCCCAGTTGGTGGTCACCTGCCCGATGATTTGGGATTCCTGGTCGCGCGTCAGCGTCGCATTGCCCTGCAAGCCCACGGCTACGCTCGAATTCTGGATCACGAATGTGCCGTCGGCGATCTTGGGCTGCAACACGCTCCAGGCGCCCTGGAAGAAGAGGAAGGCGTTGTTGTCAGATGCCGCACCGGCGTAGAGATACAGGTTGTTGTTCTTGCCCGTGGAGTGGTCCACCAGGAATTGCGCCTGCTGTGCTCCCACGGAGACGCTGTCAAAGGTCACGTAGTAATCCACGGCATCCGTGTCGCGGATCAAGCGGTCATAGGAGATGACTTTCACGCCCGCGGCTTTCGCCTCTTCGGCCGTGGCAGCAGCCGCTGTCGCATCCTGCGGGCAAATGATCAGCACTTTGATGCCCTGGCTGATCAACGTCTCGACGTTGGCCTTTTCCTTGGCGCTGTCACCCTGGCTGAACAAGGGTGACCAGCCTGACTTCTGGAAAACCGCCTCGTCTTGTAGCCGAGCGCGGCTCATCCTTGGTCGGCAATACCACGCCTACCGTCGCTGTGCTTGCTGCCGGCGCCACGCTTAGGCCGGTGAAGTCGCTGGCTTTGTAGTAGCCGGAATCGATCAGGGCCGCCTGGACATTGTCCTTGGTGACGGTGACGATAGCGGACGGCTTAGCCGGGACGTCAACCTTGCCGTTGTTGTAGGTGGTGGTACTGATCGGGGTGCTGCCCGTGAGGAAGGCGTTGGCCGCGGCGACGGCGTCTGCCGCCAACGTGCGGACGTCCTTGAAGACGGTCATCGACTGCTTGCCGTCGAGGATGTACTGCACCGAGGCCTTCTCGGCATCCTGCCCGGTCACGAAGTACTTCGTGACATCCTTATCGGCTGCGAAAGCGTCGGCAATCGAGCGGGCCGTGCCGTCGTTGGGCGCCAGAATGTAGACCGTGCCCTTGTCGGCCGTAGCGGCCTTCGTCAGATTGGACTCGGCCAGGTTCTTGGCCGTGTTGAAGTCCCAGTTGGTCGTGATTTGGCCGATGATCTGGGATTCCTGGTCGCGCGTCAGCGTCGCATTGCCCTGCAAGCCCACGGCTACGCTCGAATTCTTGATCACGAACGTGCCGTCGGCGATCTTGGGCTGCAACACGCTCCAGGCGCCCTGGAAGAAGAGGAAGGCGTTGTTGTCAGATGCCGCACCGGCGTAGAGATACAGGTTGTTGCTCTTGCCCGTGGAGTGGTCCACCAGGTATTGCGCCTGCTGTGCTCCCACGGCGACGCTGTCAAAGGTCACGTAGTAATCCACGGCATCCGTGTCGCGGATCAGACGGTCATAGGAGATGACTTTCACGCCCGCGGCTTTCGCCTCTTCGGCCGTGGCAGCAGCCGCTGTCGCATCCTGTGGGCAAATGATCAGCACTTTGATGCCCTGGCTGATCAACGTCTCGACGTTGGCCTTTTCCTTGGCGCTGTCACCCTGGCTGAACAAGGGTGACCAGCCTGACTTCTGGAAAACCGCCTCGTCTTGCAGCCAGCGCGGCTCATCTTTGGTCGGCAATACCACGCCTACCGTCGCCGTGCTTGCCGCAGGCGCCGCGGCTGCCGTCGTTGTCACTACAGCGGTAGCTGCCGGCGCCGCGGCTGCCGTGGCAGCCGGGGCTGCGGTCGGCTGTGCGGGTGCTTCAGTGGCAGCGGGTGCAGCCGTGGGTTGGGCGGGTGCAGCCGTGGGTTGGGCGGGCGCAGCCGTGGGTTGGGCGGGCGCCGAGCAGGCCAGCAAGGTGCTGGCAATGATCAGTAATGAGATAGCGACGAGAAGCGTCTTACGTGAAAACATAACTGTCCTCCTTTTTGTACCTGTGCGGGGAACAAATGTCGCCTTACGAGTGGGCCGGAAACCGACAGGCTCTTTTCTGGGTCGCGCACCTCCTTTGCGACCGACAGGGGTCGGCTGAGAAGCCGTGGTTCGAGCGCGGCCGGCTTTCGTCAGAATCTAGCACGACGCCGGTACCCATCAATTTAGCATATCGCCGCGCCGGCTGTGTACCACCGTGGCTACGTCGGCGCTGCCGGATTCCCCCCAGGACAGTAGGGGGAAGTCCCCTAAGGACCTCAGGGCGACGGAGGTCATGCCGGTGGGACGCCTTGATCCAGGCGGGGGTGAGGGATCTCGACCTGGATGAGCGTGCCGCCCTTGGGGCGGTTCTGCAAGCGGAACTTGCCGCCGAGGAGGGCCACACGCTCGGCGATCCCGAGCACACCGTAGTGGCCTTCGGCAGGGAGGCGAGACAGGTCGAACCCGGCGGGGAGACCGCGCCCATCGTCGCAGATCGAGAGCGCAAGGCTACGTGGCGACGTGTGCTTAAGTCGTATCTCCACACCGGAAGCCGCGGCGTGCTTACGGACGTTGGTGAGCGCCTCTTGCACGATCCTGAAGATGGAAAGCTCGGAGGATTCGGGCAGGCGCCCCAGGTCCGGGTCGAGGTCCAGCGTGGCCGCGATGCCCGAGCGCTTGCTCCATTCGTGGGTGTAGGATTGCAGCGCCGGGCCGAGGCCGAAGCTGTCGATCGTCGGTGGGCGCAGCGTCCCACAGATGTGGCGCAAATCATCGATCAGCGAGCGCACGCTGGCACGCAAGTCCTCGAGCTCCTCGCCCAAATCTGCGTTTGCGGCATAGGTGCCTTCGATCTCCTCCAGCCGGTATCCTACCCCCAGCAGATCCTGGATGACCTGGTCATGGATCTCACGCGCCAGCCGCTTGCGCTCGCCCTCCAACTCGGTCAGAAGCCGGCGCTGCGCGTCCTGCAAGGCCATGTTGGCCCGATCGAGCGAGTTGATCTGTCCGGCGAGATGGTCGATAACCTCCTGCTTGACCGCATCGTGCGTCTGAAGCTCGCGTTCGAGCAGCAATTGCCGCTGATGCAGCTTCTCGGCTTCCTCGCGCGCCCGGTAATAGCTGTCGAGGGCCCAGATGATCGGGGTCAGGTGGACCTGATCGGGTGCACCGACCATAGCTGCCAGGATCTCCTCCCGCTTACTGGCGTCCGTCTGGTACTCACCGCTGCAGCGGGCCGTTCCTCAGGACCAGGATGCGATCGCAGACGGCCATCAGGTGATCAACGTTGTCGCTGGCGAAGAGCACAGCCGTGCTTCGCCGCTTCCATTCGTCGAACCAGCGCGAGCAGCTTCTGCTGGTAAGGATAGCTCAACAGCAGGCTGGGATCATCGATGATGACGAGCCGGGCAGGGTGGGTCATCGCCCGCGCGATGGCCACAAGCTGGCGCTGCTCGCCCGAGAGGTCGGCCACGCAATCGCGCAGCGAACCGTAGCGCACGTCCAGCTGTGACAATATACGCGTTGGCCTCGGCATCCATGCGGCGCAGGTCCGGCACTTTGAGCCATCTGCCGAACGGCGACCAACCGATCTCGCTGCCGAGGAAGACATTGCGGGTGACGTCCATGGCCTCGGCCATCTCGGGTTGGCCGTGGATCACCTCGATCCCCAGGTTGCGGGCGCGAAACGGCCAGGTGAGGCGCTGGCCGGCAAAGTACAGTTCGCCGGCCTGTGGCAAGCAGACTCCGGCCAGGATGAGCGCCAGCGCCGTCTTGCCGGCGCCGCTCTGGCCGGCCAGTCCAACCACCTCGCCCGGGTAAATCTCCAGGCTGACGTCGCGGACCAGCGCCAGAGTGCCCGGGCTGTGGGAGAGATGGCTTGCCTTGAGCAGCGGCTGTCTGTCAGGTGAGGGCGTCACCGGGTCGATCGTCATCCGCGCCGCCTCGAGTAATCCAGCAACACCGCGATGAGGATCATCGCACCGATGGCGGTGAGCTGGAAGTAATAAGGAATGCCTGCCAGGACCAGCCCGTTGTAAAGCATCTCGGTGATCACGGCGCCCAACAGGACGCCCACGGTGCTGCCGACGCCGCCGAAGAGGCTTGTGCCGCCGATCACGGCGGCGGCGACGACATCGACCTCGTAGCCCACGGCCGCGCCCGGCTCGGCGACCCCCACGCGCGCGGCGAAGAGCAGGCCCGCGGCGGCCGCCAGCAGCCCGCAAAGCGTGTAGACCAGCACTTTCAGCTCGATGACGTTGACGCCCGTGACGAGCAGGGCGCGCTCGCCGCTGCTCATGGCGTAGATGTCACCGCCGATCACGGTGTGCCGCAGGAACAACTCCACCAGCAAGGCCACCCCCAGGGCGATCAGGAGCACGACCGGCACCGACGCGGTGCCGATGGCCACGCTGGCCTGGCCGAGGCTGACAAAGTTCGCCGGGAGATCGCTCACCGACCAACCCTGGGTCAGGCCGTAAGCCAGGCCGCGGGCCACGCTCATGGTGCCCAGGGTCACCACGAATGGCGTCAGGCGGATGCGGGCGACCATCAGACCGTTGATGCAGCCCATCACCATGCCGACCAACAGGCCGGCGAGGATGGAAACCGCGAGAGGGAAACCTGCCTGCAGGCAGCGTGCGGCGACCAGTGCCGCCAGGGCCATGTTGGCCCCAATCGAGAGGTCGATGCCGCCGATGATGATCACCATGCTTTGCCCAAAGGACACGATGGCGAGCCACGAGAAATTGCGTGATAGGCTGCTCAGGTTCTTGGGCGTCAGAAAAGTGTTGGTCTGCAGGCTGAACAGGGTGAAGATGACGATGAAGATCAGAATCGCCGCGGATTCCTGGCGCGGCCACAGGCCGCGCCAAATTCGCCCGCCGAGGCGAATAGCCGCAGGTGCCCGTCGGGAAGCTGCTTGAGCACAGCGTCCTCGCTTGCGTCACCTGGCCCAACCTTCGAGATACAAGCCGGCAACCGGCCCTGCGGCCGGCCGGGGTCGGACGAACGGCCCGGCCGGCCGCAGGGCCGGTTGGCTTTCAGCCGGGCGCTTTGCCCGTCGAGCGCCGCCCCGGCGGCGTAGGCTCTAATCGAAGCGGCCCATATCGTGCCAGGGACCTGGCGGCCAATCAGGCCAGACGCGCGTCTTCGATCATCTGGTGGAGGCAGGCAGCATCCAGGTCTTTCTTGTCGAGGAACGCCAAAGCTCCGGCTTCCAGGCCGAGCCGTCTGAACTCACGATCCGGGTAGGCGGTGATCAGGATGACGCGCGAGCCCGGCTGCACAGCCTTGATGCGACGCACGCAGCGGATGCCGTCTTCTTCGCCAAGGATGACGTCCACCAACACGAATCCGGGCGCGACCTCGCTGGCCAGATGGAGCGCCTCCCCCGTGTTTGCGGCTTCGTAGATCACCGCCGGGGGGTAGGCACGGCCCACCATACGCCGCAGCTGGCCCCGATAGCTCGCGTTGTCGTTGACCAGCAGGACCTTCATCGCATCCTGGCGCTCGCGAGGCGGGGAGTCGGCGGCTGCGGCCGAGCCACGCGAGCCCAGCAATTCAGGATGTTCCGAGAGGTAATGCACCGCCTCCAGCCTGCTTTGAACGCCGAGATGCCGGTAGATGCGCGTGAGGTGGTTCTCGATGGTCTTGACACTCAACCCTGTCTCACGGGCCACACTCTGGTTATCCTTGCCCTGCGCCAGCAGTCGCAAGATCTCGCGCTGGCGCTCGGTCAATAGCGGCGGCTGGGCGCAAGCCTCCGAGTAGTTCAGGAGCTTGTTGATGAGCACGCTGGAGATCCATCGCTCGCCGGCCAGAACGCGCTGCGTGGCTAGCTTCAGATCGCTGAGGGGCTGGTCTTTCAGGTGATACCCGTTGACCCCGGCGCCCAGCAGGCCCTGAACGTAGGCGTCATCGTCGTAGGCGCTGACGACCAGGATGCGCATGTCTGGATAGCGCAGACGGATCTGGCGGATGGTGCCCACCGGCTCGAAGTTGGGCATGGTCACGTCGATCACCAGCAGGTCAGGGCAAGACTTGCCGAGAAAGGCCAGGAGCGAAGGCCCGTCGCCGACTTCGCCGATCACTTCAAGCTCAGGCAGGTCCTGGAGGGCGTTGCGGATGCCGGAACGGACCACGGCGTGGTCATCGGCGAGGAGAACGCGGACAGTGCCCATGGATGAGAGTATAGCATAGCTTGGTGCCCTCTGCCAGCGGCCTGGGCCCGTTTCCTGTGGGCCAAAACCCACAAGGCGCGCAGGGGAAATCCCCTATCGGCATCCTGCTTGTGAAAGAGGCGCTGGCGTAGTATAGTCGTGCCGTGAGGGCGGGCATGAAACGATCGATGGGATGGTCTTGCCTTGCGATGGCACTACTGGCCCTGACGGCTTGCGGCTCGACGCGCGGGGCCGGCGCCGCAAAGCCGCCGATGCGGATCATCGTCATCGGCAAGTCCGTGAATCCGTACTGGTCGAACGTCGAGAAGGGTGTGCAGGCGGCCGGGCGCGACCTCGGCGTCTCTACGATTCTGGTCGTCCCGCCAGAGGAAGACGCGGATCTGCAAATCCAACTGATGCAGTCTTATATCGCGCAGCAGGTGACGGGCATCGCCGTGGCGCCCTCCGATCCGCAGGGGCTGGAACAGGTGATGCGCCAGGCTAACGCGGCTGGCATCATCGTGACCACGCTGGACACTCCCCCGGTGCAAGGCAGCGTGTCGAAGGCCTACATCGGTACCGACAACTACGCAGCGGGCAAGATTGCCGGTCAAACGATGGCCCGGCTCTTGCCAGAGGGGGGCAAGGTCGGCATCGTGCGCGGCTCCGACACAGCGTTGAATGCGGTGCAGCGCACGAACGGTTTCCTGGCCGCAATCGCTGGCTCCCGGATCGTGGCCTTGCCACCCGAGAACGATCACGAGGACGCCTCGATGTCGCTGCAGCTGGCGAGTTTGATCATCTCGGCGCACCCGGACCTGGCAGGCGCTTACGGTGTCTACGCATCCAACGGGCCGGCCTGGGCGGCCGCAATACGGGAGAACGGGCTGTTCGGTCAGATCAAGGTGGTGGGCTTTGACGACACGGACGACAGCATGAACGGAATCAAGCAAGGCACGAATTGACGCGGTCGTGGCGCAGCGCGAGTATACGATGGGCTACAAGTCGGTGAAAATCATCAAACTGATCAGAGACGAGGGCGTATCGGCAGCCATGGCGCAGATGGGTGCCGTGGATGGCGTCATAGATACCGGGGTGGATATCGTCACGGCCTCCACGCTGAAGAGCTATGAGGCGGGCCTGGATGCCAAGGGCATCCCGCACGATTGGACCACGAAAGGATGGCAACCAGGCGCCGCGAAGAACTGACGGGAATTCCCACCGGTTCCCCCGCGTACCCGCCGGCAGCTGCCCCGCTGGCAGGCCGCAGCTCGGCGTGTCCTATCCGCACGCGTTTGTTGCCCAGCATAAGAGCAATTGG
>CAWEHT010000350.1:0-8107 GCA_963808455.1 uncultured Chloroflexia bacterium
CGCTCAGTGGCCACCAAGACGAACGGCATTTCCAACGTCTGACTGAGCTCCCAGCTGATGACGTAGCGCGAGAACCAGTCAATGATCGCGACCAGGTACAGCCAGCCGCCTTTGAGCCGGATGTACGTGATATCGACGCCCCAAATGTGGTCTTGGTGGCCGGCAGTGATGCCGCGTAACAGATACGGGTAAATCCGCTGCTCAGCGTCCCGGCGGCTGAGATTCGGACCGGGACAGATGCCGGCGATGCCCATCTCGCGGATGTAACGCTGGACGCGCTGGCGGGAAATGTCAATCTGGTCGTCCTTGACCAGTGTCGCCTGCATGCGGCGCGAGCCATAAAACGGATAAGCTGTGTAGATCGCGTCCATCCGATGCTTGATCGCGATTTCCTCAGCCGAGATCGGCAGCGCCTGGTAGTAGAGACTGCTGCGACTCAAATTGAGCAAATCGGCCTGGGCCTGGAGGTCCAGCTCGCCATCCGTCTTTTCGACCAGGGTCAGCCGCTCATTCCTTGGGGTCAAGGCCAGATTTTTTTTCAGCCAAGCCACTTGCGTCGTGAGCTTGCCGATCTCAGCGTATAGGTCGTTGATTTGTTGCTCGTGATTGGCCGCTGCTACCTTTTCGGCTGCCCGACCGTCGGCAAACACCCCCGGCAAGCCTTTCAGAGCCGTCGCTTTCCAGCGGTTCAGTTGGTTGGGGTGGATGCCATTCTCGGCCGCAATCTGGTTGATCGTCTTGTCTTCTTTCAACAATTCTTGCACGAGTTGGGCTTTGAATTCCGGACTATATCGCTTGCGCATGTCGGTTATTCTACCTTAGTCCCAGCCCTTTTCGTGTCCAGTTTTTGGCGTCCACTATAAGCCGTCCCCGTTTACGCGTTGTGGCCCAGGAGTGAACGACGCGATCAAGCCCGATGTCTGCGAGTACGGAGGTAATCTCGTCTGGGACGGAGGTTGGCCAGGAGGCAGTCGCATACTCAACAAGGACCCGGAAACCGGCATCATATCGTTGTATTGGAAACACACTGAGAAACTGTTCACAGCGGACATTGGTACAAGTTATGCTGCCCCGCAAGTGGCCCATCTAGCGGCGCGTATTCTCGCGGCCTACCCAAACATATCGGCTAATCTGGTGCGCGCTCTGGTCGCCAACTGTGCTTCCCTCCCTGCCGCAGCGTTTCAGCTCCTCCCCAAACTGGAGGAACGCCAAAGGGTATACGGCTATGGCCAACCGGCTGCCGAGGTGGCCCTTTTCTCGACCGCGAATCGAGTCACTCTCATAGCCGAAGACGAGCTTGCGCTGGGCTCGCTACATGTATATGAGGTGCCGATCCCTGACGAGCTGAGGGAGGCCCGCGGCGAGCGCCGCGTTACCGTCACGCTAGCATTTGATCCGCCTGTCCGTAATACTCGCAAAGACTACCTCGGGACCAAGATGACCTTCCGGCTCCTCCGGGGCCTCACCACAGAGCGAATCCTAAGGAAATATGCGAAGAGAGAGGCGGGCATCGCGGCCGAAGAAATTCCGCCCAGCAGCGATTGCCCGATGAGCCCGTTGCCCACAGCGCGGGAAGGTGGAACGCTCCAGAAAGCGGTGTTTACCGTACGGCAGGACCGTTCGCTGCGCGATTATGAAGGCGATCTCTTCCATATCTTGGTGGATTGCAAGCTAGGCTGGGCGGCTGCCGAAGAGATCGAGCGACAACGATATGCGCTTGCGGTTACGTTGGAGGCGACCCAGGGCTTGCTCGAACTCTACAACCCCATCAGGCAACGAATCCGTCTGCCGCAGCGAGTTCAGCTTCGAGAGCCGTCATAGGAGCGTTATTAGTGCCTCTTGGCTTCGGTGACCCCGCTGAAGTGCAACTAGCGATGGGCCCGGCCGAGCCATAGATCGCTTCCTCGGCCCAAAAAGCAGGCATCATAAGCAATCAAGAGATCATGCAGGTATGCCTTACGGCGCTGACTTGCGATGACGGTCACAGAGGGTGAAGTCCCCAGTGTGCGAGTGACCGCCATTGACTTCGGTGCCTGTGGCGGCCGCGGCGAAGAAGAGGTGCCAATGTACATCCGCATTCGACTTCCCAGAGGAGAGTGGGACTACGACCCTAGCCAGCCGTTGGGTCAGCCAGGTGGCTTCGGCGCGGTCTTTGTCGGTAAGAGCGCGGCGGGCGATGACGTCGCAGTCAAGCGGCTCCATCTGGACGCTACTCAGGCTGGCCATCGCGAACTGCGCATGGCGGATGAACTGATCGGGCGGCAATTTGCGCACGTGGTGCCCATCCTGGATGCAGGGCAAGATGCCGATTCCGAATCCTATTTCGTGGTGATGGCAAAGGCTGGTGGCAGCCTGCAAGAAGAGATCGACAAGGGCGGCAATCTCAATGATCGTGACGCTGCGCTCGTGCTCACCGATATCGCGCGCGGCCTGAGCGAGGTGCCAAACATCGTGCACCGGGATTTGAAACCGGCGAATATCCTGCGTTACCAGCAACGATGGGCCATCGCCGATTTCGGGATTGCGCGGTTCGTGGAGGGACTCGACCTCGTCGGAGACGTTGAAGGGGTGTCTGAGTCCCGCGTACGCAGCACCGGAACAATGGAGCCACGAACGCGCGACGGGTGCGACTGACATCTATGCCCTGGGATGCATCGCTTATGCGCTGCTGACCGGTAAGCCGCCGTTTGCCGGTCCCCGCGATGCCTATCGCGATCAACACTTATTCCAAGGCCCGCCTGAGCTTGCGGGAGTTCAGCCCAGGCTCCGCGCACTCATCGCTACCATGTTGCGAAAAGTGCCAGAGGGTTGACCAAACCTCGAGCGGGTCCGACGAGTTCTGCAAGATGTGGTAGCGCAGAGCGAGCAATCAGGGCCGCAGCAAGGTCTGGCGCTGCTGTCGCAAGCAGGGGCCTTGGCCGCAGAGGAGGTCACAGCGCGTAGATGCGGCTCGGCTGGACGAGGAGGCCAGGCGCAGGCGTAGAAAATCGCTCGCAGACCAGGGGCTGCGCACACTTGGCGAGTTACTGGGGACGTTGCGGACCAAGATCCTGGACGCGGCACCGACGGCCCAAAGTATCAAGGACAAAGACCATCTACTGAACATCAGCCTGGGCACGGCTTGGCTTCGGGCGCAGAAGGTCGAATTCGGTCGAGGCTATCCGATTCCGGAACGCCAGTTCCGACGTTCAGGATGGGACGTGCTAGCAGGTGCGGCCATTTGTGTGATCCAGGAGCAGCCGGGAGAATACCGATGGGCTGCAAATCTTTGGTACACCGATCTTGGTCACAACAGCCAGTATCGCTGGTGGGAGGTGCTTTACATGCACTCGCCATTAGCGCGCACTCGGTCGCATTCGCCGTACGAGCCGTTTGCGCTCGACAACCTGGACGATGCTGACGTTGCCGCGTCGCCCGGCTTACAGATCGTGCAGTTTGCCTCAGACCCTCGGTTGATTGACGACGAGGACGTGGACAACTTTTGTGATCGTTGGGCAGGATTGCTTGCCAAGGCGTATCGCGGAGAGCTTGAACAGCCCAACCATATGCCATTCGAATGGTGAGGAGAGCGCGTGCGGCACCCAGGGGTGGTCTGGGAAGCAAGGTCGGCCCATTCGCCGGTCACGCATGGCTGGTCGCAGCAGACGGAGGTGAGAATGCCGGTATCGATCACAGCCGACAGCGTGCTTTTCGGCAGCAAGAGCATCCGCGCAAGGCAGTTCACCGGCCTCGTGGAGGCTCATCTTGCTCGCGTGCCCGGGACGAAGGACCTGGAGGCCGAGACGGTGCGCCTGCACTCAGGCCATTTCGATTCGCCGGCGCTATCCCACTTCATCCGCGGCGTCTATCGGTGGGGCGGCCACCCGCAGTATGCCCCTGGGGTCTTCGAGCACAATGACAAGGTGGAACTCCAGGCCCGTTTTCGGGATGCCGCGGCCATGCTGGAGGGTGAGACATGCGACGTGGGCGCAGCGCTTGCGGAGTTGAACGGAATCCACGGGCTGGGCCAGCCTTCTTACGCCTCCAGGCACCTTCGCTTCCTGTGCCCTCGACTGTGCCCGGTCCTGGACAGCAAGGTAAAGGCGGTGGTTGGCTACGAGCAGAGCATCGACGGCTACCGCAGGTGGGCGGCGGACAGTATGACGATTGCGCGGTTCCTCGAGAACCATAGCATCAAGAATCCGATGGACAGAGCGCAGGGCGCGTGGTTCGCCGGCGACGTCGACATGGCGGTCTTTGCGGAACTGAACGGATGGTGGTTGTAGGGATACGTCTTTCGATCCGGCACGAAACGACGCGGCAGCCGGACCCCCGATCTTCACCTGTGATCAGGGCGACGCAGCCCGACGATCTTTGGAGCCCCTGCTGTAGGCTGGTAGGATACGAGCGGCTCGTGGAGCGCGACGAGAATCCTTGCGGGGGGAGGGAGGGCCGAATGCAGACAGAGCTGGACAGGTTGGCCGCGCAACTGGGGAGTTGGCGTTGGATGCTGCTGGTGGCGGCCGCGCTCGACAGCGGGATCGTCCGGGCACTAGACGCCGGGCCGTTGGGGCCGGACGACCTGGCCGGGCAGCTTGGGCTGGAGCCGCGTGCAACCTACGTCATAGCCGAGGCCCTCGTCGAGGGAGGGTACCTCCAGGGCGCAGACGGCCGCTGGGGGTTGACCGGGCCGGCGCGCCGGCTGCTGCTGGACGAAACGGACCCGGCGTTTACCGCGCCGTCGGTACTCCACGGCCGGGATTTGGCAGCGCGGTGGCTGAACCTGCCCGAGATCCTGAAGGGGCAGCGGCCCGCTACCGTGCCCTGCGTCTGGGCCGGGGAACTTCACGGCGACGATGGCCCTCGGTGCGCGCACGGCCGCGCCCGTGGCCGTCGCGGCCTGCCTGGCGCACTTCCCTGGGGCGCGCCGCGTCCTGGACGTCGGCGGCGGGCCGGGTGTCTACGCCCGCGCTTTTCTAGACCGGGGCCTGGCCGTGACCATCTTCGACCTGCCGCCCGTGATCGAACTGGTGCGCCCGCAGTGGGCCGGCGTGAACGAGGCCACGCTCGCCGCCGGTGACTTTACGACCGGGCTGCCCAAAGGCCCCTTTGACCTGGTGCTGCTCGGCAACGTCTGCCACATCTACGGACCCGACGAGAACCGGCGGCTATTCAAGCGCGTCGCGGCGGCGCTCGAGCCCGGTGGCGGGGTCGCGATCATAGACTTCGTGCGCGGGCGCAGCCCAATGGCGGCGCTCTTCGGGGTGAATATGCTCTCCGGCGGCGGGACCGGGGGCACGTGGACGGAGGCGGAGTACCGCGCCTGGCTGGCAGAAGCCGGCTTCGGCGACATTCAGGTGGAGGATACAGGCGCCACGCCGGAAGAAATCGGCATCCACCAGCGCCAGCTCGTATTCGCCACACTACCGGCTCACTGAAACTCCTGGCACGGATTCTTCGCTGGGGCGCGTCGTTGGCATGCCTTGTTGGCACGGCCGCTACCAGGAAACTCCCCCTGAACGGACCCTTCGGCCTGGGCGACCCTGCTCGTCAAGTGCGTCACGGGACCCGGCCTCAGGGTGACAGCGGCGAGTTTCTCTCGTGCATGCAGGCTGGCCCACGCCGGCATGGGGGAACTACCAAGAAACTCCCTGGCGACGGATTCTTCGCTGTGGCTCGCCGGCGACGGTGATTGTGGATAGACCCGCTCAGAATGACAAGCGAGGGGTTTCTTGCCATACCATGTGCCGCCGCGGCGGCATGGGGGACTCAGAATGACAGTCCAGGGGTTTCTTGTGTGCCACATGACCGCCCACGGTCATGAACGTCTCAGAACGAACAGACGCGGCTACCGAAGATGTCCCCTGCATGTGCACTAGCGTGCGCCGGCGGGGGGCGGGGCCTCGACCTTGCGATAGACCCGATCCGGGGGCTGCACCTCGCCGTCGACGCGCAGGAGTTCGGTCACGGGTATGCCAAACAAGGCCTCGTTCTCGCGCAGATAGGGCTCGATGAGGCGCCAGTCCTCGCCGGAAAGCCGGGCGAACCGGCCGCTGTTGAGTTGATCGTCGTCAACTTTGCCGTGAGGATCGCGCAGGTAGATCGCGCCGCCGGACGCCAGAGAGAAGAGGTTGCCGCCGGGGTAAGGCGTGTCGAGCTCGATGAGCCGGCCGGCCTCATCGAAGGTGATCCCATTGAGGATGGCAAACCCTCCCCCTTTCAGAGGGTCGCCGGCCATGAACGACTCGGCCAGATAGTCCAGGCAGGTGCCGTTGATGACCGCCCGCGGGCGACCCACCGCGTTGATCAAGGGGCGCCCCGCGGCCGAGCCCAGGACGAAGATCTCTCCGCCCTTGGCCCCATAGAGGAATGTTTGCCCCACGTCGCCATGGATCACGAGCCGGCCACTCTTGAGGACCTGCCCCACCTGGTCCTGGGCGGAGCCGTGCACGACGACGTTGGCTCCGTCCAGCCCGGAACCCAGATAGTCGCCGCTATCGCCATGAGATCTGCAGATGCACGTCGCCGGTGCCCGGGCCCAGACCACAGCCGGCGAAGCGACCACCGCGCCAGTCGAAAGCGATGAAGCGGCGCCAGCCCAGGGCATGAGCCTGGCAAAGCAGCCGTGCCGCACATTCTTCCCCCTCCGGCGGATACCCGCTGGCATCGATCACGAGCGTGCCTTCGCCAGGCGCAGGGGCACGCAGGGCCCGTCGGGTCTCGAAGTCCACGTGCCGATAGGCGCCTGGCGCGCCGGCATCGAGCTTCGGCACGCTGCGCAGGATGCGGGACAGCGCCGGTGAACGGCCGCCAGCAGGGCCGACCGCTTGACGGCTCCCGCATCGTAGCGCCGATCGCGCAGGAGGGTCAACGCGTCAACGGCGCACGTGAGCAACGTGTCGTTCGTGGAGGCGAGGCCTGCCAGCCGGTCCAACCACCCGTTGATCTCAAGAAGACCGGCGGCGCGCAGCAATTCTTTGGCCTCGAGGTACCAGTTTTCCGCCGAGGGCGTGCCGCCAGCCCACAGTGGCCCAGGGATCGATCTCCCGGCGAGCGTGCCGGCCACCGGAGCCTGCCCCCCCACAGCACCAGCCTCAACCTGGCCCGGCGGCCGGCCCTCGACAGGGCCGGGGCCCATCTGGGGGAAGTTGCCTGTCACCAGACCGCGAAAAGCCTGGGCGCCGTCCACGGCCGCCGGCACCGTCGTGGCCTGGCCCGCCCGAGGGATATCGATAAGGTTTCCGAATTTGTCACGGCAGGCCAGGTGACAGCCTCCCTCACCGCCGGTAACGGTGAAGGTGAACGCCCCACCGTCAGTGTAGCTGCCGCCACGCGCGACCCAATACCTGTCGGCCAGAGGCTGAAAACGGCCGTCTTCCTGTGACAGGCTGCGCAGACAGGCGTTGACGGCCTGTCGCTCCGAGGCGATCAGCCCAATCCGGCAATCCGGCCCGTTTTCATACAGCGCGAAAACCTGCGGGCGCAGCATGGACGTATCCGTAGCGCCCAGGAGCTGCCAGGTCTGGCTATCCGGCATGCTACGTGCGACGATAAAGAACCATGGCCCATCGGGGCTGCCTTGAAGGTGCGTCTGCTGGACGGCCTGGTAGAGCGCCTGCCTGTCGGGCGCCAGCATGTCAAAGTCACGCTCGGTTGTGGGGGCCAGCGCTTCCAGCAATACCTCCAGCGGGTAACCGTAGACACGATCCCACAGGTCGAAGAGCAGCACGGCGACCTCAGTGTCGGTGAGAAAAAGAGGCACGATATTGCGCTGGCGCAGGTGCTCGGTGACCCGGTGATAGTTGGCGAAGTCGCCGTTGTGCACCAGTGCCTCGTTGACGCCGACGAACGGATGTGCCCCACCAGGATGCCACACCCGCCCTTTGGTGGGATACCGTTGGTGCGAAATCCATACGTGAGCCGTGAGGTCCTCGAGCCGATAATAGGCGGCGACCTGCTCGGCGTAGCCGACGATCTTGAAGACCAGGAGGTCGCGGCCGTGACACAAAACGAAGGCCCGTTTGTCGCCAAGGCTGGCGTAGTAGCGCTGGTTGAGCCGAAAGGTGTTCTGGTAGATGTACTCGTCCTCGACCCGCCGCGCCGGCAGATGGCGCAAACCGTTGTCTTC
>CAWEHT010000351.1:0-33315 GCA_963808455.1 uncultured Chloroflexia bacterium
ACAATGCGCG
The DNA here is from genome assembly GCA_963808455.1 of uncultured Chloroflexia bacterium. Classification (GTDB taxonomy): domain Bacteria; phylum Chloroflexota; class Anaerolineae; order CG2-30-64-16; family CG2-30-64-16; genus CAWEHT01. Next base: position 11 of record CAWEHT010000351.1, read on the forward strand.
CCCGGCTATTGACTTGGTCCCAGCCGTGTGGTATTGTGAATGTAGTTGACCGGGTGCCTGGTCCGCCCCGCCGTAATCACTCGGCGGAAGTCTGGCCAGGATTGCCGCCGCAAGGCGCCCCCCGGTCGTCGCATTTAAAGCAGCCCTATCAGGTCAGCCTCGGTCACCACCCGATCAGCTTGCCGGGCGCCCCGGTGCACCGCCAGGGCCAGGGCGTGCGCAGGCGAGTCTTTGCCCACCTGGCGAAACACGATGCGCTCCGCCGGGTAATCCGCCTCTGCCCGCCGGACCAGACGCAGCAACATGCCCCGGATGTTGGCGTCCTGCCCGGTATACTCCGTGTCGATCACCATGCGCTCCAGGCTGCTCAACCGGCCCGCCACCAGCAGATACAGCCCGGCCGCGAACAGGCGCAGGTAGCTTACCGTCGCGCTCTTGCCTTTCTGGCGCAGCCTGGCCAGGGCTGCCCGCTTGACGGTTGCCGGAATGCGGATAGCATAAGCCTGGCCGTCGGCCAGGGCCAGCACGGTATCTGTCTGCGTGCGCTCGACTTTGCCGCTCTGGTCTATCTCAACCTCGCCGCGCGATCTATCGCCCCCCGGCGCCCTTCGCGCCCGCATAGCCGGCTGGCCACCGGCGTTCTTGCCCGGTGTCTGGCAGCCAGCCGCCGGCGACGCGCCCGGCCAGGGTTAACCCGGATGGCGAGTACCGGCGCCGACGCGTGGACCGCTGGATCGTTGGGCACCCGCTCACGTGTGCGCCGGGGTGCAGGGGCGCTCATCGGGTCTGCCCCTTCTGGTCTGCCTGGCAGGGATCCTGCATGCCACCCCTTGACCGTGACCGCCACGTGGTTGGACAGTTTCCGGCAACTGCCGCATCGACACCACGGAACCATTCACCATAAGCCGCCCATTGTCCTCACCTCCCATCGCGATGCATACCCTGGCGTCGCTCACTATCAGCCCCCCATAGGTTACAACCAAGACCGACCGTACGCTGAACACTGTACAGCCAGCAGGGTCGAAAGTGTGGCAAGTTTTTGGGGGTTAGCAGAAGGAGTTATTGGGGATTGTTGGAAGTTTCCGCGGGCCTCAATCCAACAGGCCAGCGATACCAGCCCGTATGATCGCTCTGAGGGTGTCGTCCTTATGAGCCGAATGCCCATCCTCGTCGTGTCTGGCGAGCCAGCCTTGTACGTCACTCAATTTCACATTGCCTCTGTCAACCTCGCCACGGATCGCTTGCCACGTGGCAAACCACCGCTTACGCTCGGGCCCGCGCCTCGGTACGCGGGGCATCCTTCTTGCTTGGGTCACCAGCTGCGCGTCGGATCGGTCATCCTTCCCGCCGCCTGGACCCGGCGCCTCAACGGGCTCCTCGATGGGCGTGGACGGATCAGACAGGGCTGCTGGCCGTACGCCAGCGAACAGGCGGCAAAGTTCAGACCCTATCCGCATCACGTATGCCTTGATGGGCCGGCAGGGCCAAGGCATATTGCAGCCGGCCCCCAGGGTGGCAACTGCAATGGGGGCGGTGCGCGCCGTTCGGGCCGGTCGCCGTCACAGGATGCACAGGATTCGACGGGATAGACAGGGTCAGGCCCAAAACCCATCCTGTCTATCCGGCCTATCCTGTCCATCCTGTACGAATTAGCCCGCCGGGACGCGGCAAGCGAGTCGGGAGGACGCAACTCAGGGTGCTGGCCTGGCGTGGCCCCGCAACATGATTTCGCCCTCAGAGGCCGGCCGCGTCGATTGACGTGCCGGCCCCGGCGTGCTATACTCGCCCTGTCAGCCGCTCGCATCGGCCTGACCAATGCCCGGAATGCTGGACCTGTTGCCGGGCCTTTTTTCTCAACTCGATCATACCATGGCGTCCCCCATCACCAACCGCGCGGTCAAGGCAAGCGCCGGAATGTGCTGTTGTCTATGAAGAGTTCGCGATGTGTCCGCCTGGGCGGCCCTCTGCTCCTTGGGCTCCTCATCTTATCGGGCTGTCATCCCGGTACGCCACCCCGGTTGCCGGCATCCGCGACAGCCGTGGCAACTTCGACGGCCGGCATCGTGCCGGTACACCTTTCCGGCGCCCCGGCCTCCGGCATGGCTCCGACGGCCAGGCCCATCGGCCCTGCCATAGCGGCGCCCGAACCCACCGTCACAACTGCGCGGCCCGGCCTGGCGCTCAGGGCCGCGCCTCAGGCCAGCGCAGCGCTCCGGCCCGCGGCGACCGATGCCACGCCGGCGGCGCCATCGGCATCCAGGACGCCGATGCACGCCACCCCACCGGCAGTCGCCCCCTCGGGTACCGCGGCGCCGGCCCTCGCCCTTGCCATCACGACGGCAGCCCCGGCCGGTGCAGGGCAGGCTTTCACGGCCAGCACTTCGCTCACCCTCACCGCCCCCGCGCCCACGGCCACGCCGCAAGCCGCCGCGCAGCTGGCAGATGGCCGTTGGCTGCAAAGCATCGGCGACTGCGACGGGGCAGGCCAGGCCTTTGCCGGGGCCATCGCTTCGGCGGCCGGCGGGGCCCAGCTCGCGCCCGCGGCCCTCTCCGAGGCCCGTTATCGCATGGCGCAATGCGACCTCCGCGATGGCGCGCCTGCGAAGGCAGCGGCGGCTCTCACCGGCCTGCTTTCGGCGGCCGCGCCCGACGATCCTTACCAGGCGCCGGCCACTTTCTTGTTCGGCGAGGCGCAATCTTCGCTGCAAGAATGGGATGCCGCGGCTGCAAGTTACAACAAGTACCTGGCCCTGGCCCCGGAGCTGTCTTCCTATACCTGGCAAAGGATCGCCGCAGCGAGCAACGCCGCCGGCAACCCGCTCGGCGCCACCCGGGCGTACAGCGCCGCCGTGGGGACGTCGCCAGATTGGAACAATACGGTGGCCATCCGGCGTGCCTGGGCCGATCTGCTGGTCAAACAGGGCGACGGGGAAGGCGCGGCTGCCCAGTATGACGTGCTGCGCGCCGGGCAGACCCAGGGCGCCTGGGCCGCCGAAATGCAATGGCTGGCCGGCTCGGCTCTCGACCAGTCCGGCGACCATTCCGGCGCGGCGGCCCGCTGGCAGGCTGCCGCAAACGCCGATCCGACCAGCGGTTATGCGCATGATGCCATGAGCGCCCTGGTCGACGCTTCCGTGACGGTGGACGACTATCAAAGGGGCCTGGTCGATTATTACGCAGGCGTCTACAACCTGGCCATCCAGGCTTTTGACCGGTCGTTGGCCCACGATCGATCGGGACATCAAGGACAGGCCCTGTATTATGAGGGCAGGAGCTATCTGGCGCTTGGCCGGTGCGCCCAGGCGATCGCAAAGCTCGACAACTTTGTCGCCGCTTTCCCCCAAAGCCCGCTCATCGTCGACGCGTCGCTGGGCCAGGCCCGCGCCCAGGCTTGTGCGGGCAACTCGGGGGCGGCCCTGGCCGCTTATCGCCGGCTGGCGGCGGCCCACCCGGATGCGGAGCAGGCACCCACGGCGCTTTGGGAGGCGGCCCGCCTGGAAGCCGGCGCGGGGAACCTGGGGAGCGCCGACCAGGACTATCTGGCCCTGGGCCGCCGCTATCCCGCCGCGGATGAAGGGTGGCACGCCTATCTGCAAGCCGGGCTGGATTATTTTGCCGCCGGCAACTGGCAAGGGGCCATCTCTGTGTGGGCCGAGTGGGCCCACGCTACGGGGGCGCCGGCTTTCACGCACCCGGTGGCCTTCTATTGGCTGGGCCGCACACAGAACGAGGTCGGCAACAATGACGCGGCGCGCCAGGCGTGGGCAAGCGCCGACCAGGCCGATCCCAACAGCTTCTACGGCATGCGCGCCGCCGCTCGGCTCGCCGGCGCCGGCCAGACGCTCTTCGCTCCCGGCCTCGTGACGTTTACGCTCTCGTCCGGCCAACTCGGCCCGGACAAGGCTGCGCTGGCAGCCTGGCTCGGCGGGTGGGCCGGCGCCGGCTCACTGGAGCTGTCGCCCGCGGTTCAAGCGGATGCGGATTGGCAGCGGGGGCAGGCCCTCTTGACTATCGGCCTGCACAGCGAGGGGGTGGCAGCATGGACCCGGCTCAAGCTGCGCTACCAGTCCAGCCCATGGACCATGGCCGCCCTGGCCCTGGCTTTTGGCGACGCAGGCGAGTACGGGCTCTCGATAGACTGCGCCACGCAGATGATCAGCCTCGCCCCGCAGGGACAAGACCCGCCGGCAGCGGTGCTGCGCCTGGCCTACCCACTCCCGTACGCTCCCCTCATCCAGGACCAGGCCAGCCGCTGGCAAATCGATCCGCGCCTGGTAGCCTCCGTGATCCTGCAGGAGAGCCGCTTCGACACCGCCGCGACCTCGTCCGCGGTTGCCCAGGGCCTGATGCAAATCATCCCGGACACGGCGGACTGGATCGCCAACCGGCTCGGCCGCTCCGACTTCCAGTCCGATCAGATCTACTGGCCTTATGTCAATGTAGAGTTCGGCACCTATTACCTGCGCCAACAGCTGGATGCATTCGACGATAGCGTCGCGCTGGCCCTGTCCGCCTACAACGGCGGGCCCGGCAACGCGCTCAGGTGGCAGAAAACGGCCCCGGGCGACGAAGATCTGACGGTGGCTTCCATCGACGTCACCCAATCACGCCTCTACGTGCAGCTGATCTACGAACACTACGCGATGTACCGGAAGCTGTATCCTTAAAAGCAAAACTCCCCGGCCCACCCTCCGGGGAATTTCGCAAGCTCAGGTTATGCATCTAGAGGAGGAACCACCGTTATCTGTCTCTCAGCGCCACCTTTCGAATCATCACTTTGTGAACTGTCGCCAGCATACTATGCCGACATTAAGGCGAGATGAAAGATGCCTTAGAGAAAGATCAGAATCCCGTAAAGTGATCCCTCCCCATACACCGCCAGGTGCGCCCTCCGGCCGCGCGCGAATCACTTCACCGTGATGCTGTCGCCGGCCGAGACGAGCTCGAACCAGCTATTGCCCGGGTGCAGCCGTATCGGCTTGCCGTCGCCCCCCAAAAACTCCGGCATGGTGGTGTCTCCCGCCTGCCAGGTCCCGGTGATCGCCACCCCATCGCGCAAGATGGTGACCGGCCCCTGGCCGGACGTGATGATCCGGATGCTGGTGTCGCCGAGCGTGTCCTCGACGTAGTCTGTGGCTTGCTCTTGAACTGTCTGGATGATGACGTTGGCAGCGCTGATCTGCTGCCCGTTCTCATTGTCCAGGTGCGGCGTGCCAGACAGGCTCCGCAAGTACTTTCCCTTCGCCGGGTCGTAGTTCCAGGTAACCTGCGCCGGCCATGCCACGGTCGCGGTCTTGCCGCTCCCGCCCGCGGGCACCTGAGTTCCGAAGGCAAACCCCCGCAGCTTGGGATCCGTATCCGCCTTGGTATCGACCAGCCATTGGCGCAGCTTGGTGGTGCTGGTCTGCATGCGCGTCTCATAGTCGCTGAGGCTGCCGATGCTCTCGGAGTAGTGCTCGTTGTTTGAATCGTCGATGTCGAAGTTCATATAGGGCACGCCCATCTTGAAGGTCAGGAACCAGTTCACGTTCCCGCTGGCACCGGACGCGACCATGGCGCCGCCGTATTGAGGCGTCAGGTAGAAGTTGACCAGCCGGGCGCTGCGCACCGGGCGGATGCGATCGGCCTCGTTGGCCAGGAAGACAAAGGTGAACCGGGTGACCGCCCTGCCCTCCATGATGTATTCGTAGACCAGATCCGTGAGGCTGAAGCCATACTGGTACGAGCGAGCAGGCGGCGAGTTGTTGACCGCTACGAACAGCGGGCGGCGGGCCAGGACGGCTGGGTTAGCCACGCGCAGCCCCGTGAGCGGATCGACATCGGTCGCGTGCGCGTACGGGTCGGACGGCGTGGAGGTCGCCGTGGCCGTGGGCGTCAGCGTCGGGGGCGGCGTATTTGTGGGCGAGGGCGTCGCCGAGGGCACCGCCGTCGCCGTCGCAGTGGCCGTCGCCTCGAAGTGCGGCGTCTTGGTGGGCGTGGGCGTGAGCTGCGGCGTCGCCCCGCACGCGCCCATGAGGACCGGCAGGCCTGCCAGGAGCACGATGGCAGCGATCACCAGCCCATAAGGGGCAGCCGGCCGCAACCGGGACACCCACCGGTCACGTCTGTCTTGATTCACCAGGGACCTCCTTTGCCAGATAATCCACCAGCAAAACGATCTCACGATTGTATCCCATCGTCCGCCAGATGGTAAAGATGGCAATACAAATGACGAAGATCGTCCCAAACGCCGGCGGGAGATAGAGGCAGGAGGGCCGTCCTCTGCGGCAAGCCCGGTGGGCTTGCCCATCGATCGGGGGGCGGGAGTCAGGGCGCGCCGGCCGCCATGAGGGGCCGGCCGGCGCTGCCGATCAGATGACGTTCGTCTGGTTGGCGGGTGCGCTGCCGGGCGCCCCGACCTGGCCGAACAGGTGCGCCTGCACCAGCCATTTCCAGAGGACGGCCAGAGGGACGGTCACCAACAGGCCGATGACGAGCGCGATCGTGCCCGCCAGGGCCACGACGAGGCTGATGATCCCGGCTGCGATCGTCATGATCATCGCTACGATCACGTTGGTCAGGTTGGCACGCGTGAACTCCCAAAGCTTCACGAATTCAAAGCCGGAGGAGATCCGGTCGGTAGCCGCCAGGCGGGCGTAAATAGCGGGCTCGAATAGCAGCACCACCAGGCCCCACAGCACGGAAAGACAAACGCTGCAGGTCAGGAACAGGCCGCCGGCAAAGTTGACGGCGCCGGAGTGGCTGCTACCTAAAGCGCCGCCAAATGCCCCCAGGATGAGAGGGATGATCAGCGGCAGCAGCCAGACGATGAAGACGACAACCAGCTTGATGCCGCGGCCCAGGAAGCGGCCCCAGTCACGCCAATCGGGCAACGGATAGGCCTGGTTGTTCATGACGTTGGCCGTCACTTCCAGTGAGTAGCCCAAGGCAACAATCAGGGGGACGACGCCAACCAGCGCAGCAGACAATACGAGGCCGATCAAGACGATCAGTGTCCCGATCCCAAGCTTGGGCAACCAGTCTGGGTCTTCAAACATGAATGTAAATGACTTGGCGATGTCTATGGTCATTGCGCAGCCTCCACAATATACTTTCCTTCACTTCCTAAACGCAAGGCTCGCGGAAAAGTTTCCAAAGGCCCTTCAAGAGGGCAGGCCGAGCGTCGCAGCCAACGCCCCCCGCAGCAGGCCGATGGCCGCCAGCTCGCCCATGGCGAAGGCCACGCCCAGCAGGCATGGCGCCGCCAGCGGCCGCCAGGAAGCAGCCTCACCCGCGCGGCGCCAGACCAACAACACGGCCACGGCGTTCAGCAGGCCGACCAGGGCCACCACCATGAGCCCGCTGGCCAGCGCCAGCGGATACAACAGGCCGCCCCAGCCGCTGGCGACCAGGGCCACGACAACCGCGCCCCCCACCAGCAGCCAGGCCAGATCGCGCCAGCTGCCGACCGAGGGCCCGGGCGCAGCATCACGCCAGAAGCTGAAGTTGACGACCGGCAGCAGGATGCAGGTTAGCGCCAGGCCTTCAAGGGTGCCGGTCATCAGCCGGACGACGTTGCTCGGCTCGTACAGGTGTGGCAGGCCGGGGAACTGGGTCAGGAAGGAATTGAGGCCATCGCAGGCCCACAACGCGACGAACCCTGCCAGCACCGCCAGGTACCGGCGGGCAGGGTACCCTGCGGCACGCCCGCGGCCGCGCCGCGCCAGGACGATGAACCCGGCCAGCGCGCCAGATAGGTGCCGCTGTCGCGGCGCGCAAAGGGGCAGTTGGCGCCCGGCAAAGAAGTAGGAATGCTGGGCCAGGCGATCGCACACGGCATACGCCGCCCGGTCGGCCTTGTCCAGCAGCGAGCCGGGCGCGGCCAGGAACAGCGCCACGATCACGGTCGCAGCCAGCAGGGCCAGAACGCCATCCACGACCCCGGGCCCAGGGCGGCCCTTTTCCTCTACGCACACAGCCACTTCACGGGCACTATTGTATCATGGAGAGAAAGTGAGGACGTCTATTGACAGACCACGCGCTTCGTAGTAACTTGATTATGAGGCATGAAGCATCCAAACATGGGAGATTCACTTCGCATCATACCCCTGGGTGGCCTGGGCGAAATCGGCAAGAACATGACCGTCTACGAATACGGTCGCAACATCATGATCATCGACGTCGGCATGATGATCCCTGAACATGACATGTTCGGCATCGACCTGGTCATCCCCGATTTCAGCTATTTGCAAGACAAGGCCGACATGGTGCGCGGCATCGTGATCACCCACGGGCACGAAGACCATATCGGTGGCCTGCCCTATCTGTTGGGCAAAGTGATACCCGTAGAAACGCCCATCTACGGCACGCGACTGGCCTGCGCCTTGATCGAGAACCGGCTGGCCGAGCACCAGCTGCTCGAGCGCGCCGCGATCTCGCCGCGCGACCCGGGCGATCGCCTGCGGGTCGGGCCTTTCGAAGTGGACTTGATGTCGATCACGCATTCCATCCCACAGGGCGTGGACCTGGCCATCCAGACCGAAGTGGGACGGATCATCCACACGGGAGACTTCAAGCTGGATTTCACGCCTGTCCACGGCAGCGGCCCCGATCTGAGCCGGCTGGGCCAGCTGGGCGCGGAGGGCATCCTGGCGCTGTTGAGCGATTCCACCGGTGCGGAGCGCCCGGGCTCCACACCGACTGAGCAGGTGATCGACCCCGAGTTTGATCGCATTTTCCGCGACGCCCCCGGGCGCATCATCGTGGCCACCTTTGCGTCACTGCTCAGCCGGGTGCAGCAAGTCATCAACGCCGCCCAGCGCCATGGCCGGGTGGTCGCGCTGGCCGGCTACTCCATGTTCAAGACGGTGGAAATCGGGCGCCAACTGGGGCAGTTGGATGTTCCACAAGGCGTGTTAGTAGACCTCTACGAGACCCGGCGGATGCCGGACAGTCGTGTGGTGATCGTCACCACGGGCAGCCAGGGCCAACCCGCGGCCGCGCTGGCCCGCATGGCCGAAGGCAGCCACAAACAGCTCGATATCAAGCCCGGCGACACGGTGGTGGTTTCCTCGAATCCAATCCCGGGCAATGAAGAGGAAGTCGCGCGCGTTATCAACAAACTGTTCGCACGCGGCGCCAATGTGATCTACCCGCCCCTGGCTGCCGTCCACGTTTCGGGCCATGCCAGCCAGGAAGAGCTCAAGCTGATGCTGTCGCTGACACGGCCTCGCTTCTTCGTGCCGATCCACGGCGAGCTGCGCCATCTCCACGCCCACGCGCGCCTGGCCCGCCAGCTCGGCATCCCCGACGACAACATCTTCGTGCTGGCCAATGGCTCTGTGCTGGAGCTGACGAGGTCCAGCGCGGGGTGGGGGAGCAGCTGCCTTACGAGGACGTCTTTGTAGATGGGTCCGGCGTGGGCGACATCGGCCCAGCCGTGATGCGCGAGCGCGAGGCGCTGGCCCGCGATGGCTTCGTCATCGCCGTGGTGCCGGTCAGCCTGGCCACCGGCGAGCTGACCGGCAGGCCGGAGCTGGTGTCACGCGGCTTCGTCTATCTGCCGCGAGAACCAGGAACTGCTCGACAAGGCCTCCGAACAGGTCTATCACCTGCTCGCGGGGCCGATCACACGCAAGTCCCGCTCCATCAGCGACCGGACCGAGGACATCCTCAGGCAGGTTTTCTACCAGGAGACAGGCCGCAAGCCGACGATCATCGCGGTGGTGACGAGGGTATGAAGCAAGGCGTAAGATGCGGAAACAGGGAGCAGGGAGAAGAAGGGATGGCCCTCTCCTTGCTCCCTGTTCCTTGCTCCCTGTTCCCTGTTCCTTGCTACTTGGCGAGCTCGACGGCTCGGGTCTCGCGGATCACCGTGACCTTGATCTGCCCCGGGTACTCCAGGCTGTCTTCGATCTTCTTGGCGATGTCGCGCGCCAGGCGGATGGAAGCCAGGTCGTCGATGTCCTCAGGCTTGACGATGATACGGATCTCGCGCCCGGCCTGAATAGCAAAGGTCTGCGACACACCGGCGAACGAGTTGCCGATATCTTCCAGGGCCTTGATGCGCTTGACGTAGGTTTCCAGTGACTCGCGCCGCGTGCCCGGACGGGCGCCGCTGATGGCGTCCGCCGCCGTCACAATCACCGCCTCCAGCGACTGCTGTTCAGTCTCGTGATGATGTGAGGCAATACAGTTGACCACTTTATCGGGCGCGCCGTAGCGCTTGGCGATTTCGGCACCGATGCTGGCATGCGGTCCCTCGACCTCGTGGCTGACCGCTTTGCCCAGGTCGTGCAGCAAGGCGCCCATCTTGGCAACCTGCACATCACCGCCGAGCTCCGATGCCAGCATGCCGGCAATGTGCGCCGCCTCGATGGCATGGGCCAGCTGGTTCTGGCCATAGCTGGTGCGATACTTGAGCCGGCCCACCAGCTTGATGAGCTCCGGGTGAAGGCCCTGCAGCCCCAGCTCGATCAGGGCTTGCTCACCGGCGTCCTTGATTGACTTCTCGACCTCTTCCTGGGCTTTCTGTACCTCTTTTTCGATGCGGCCAGGGTGGATACGCCCATCCTGCACGAGGCGGCTGAACGTCAACCTGGCAACCTCGCGTCGCACCGGATCAAAACTCGAGACGATCACGGCCTCAGGAGTGTCGTTGACCACCAGGTTGACGCCCGTGGCAAGCTCGATTGCCCGGATGTTGCGGCCCTGGCGGCCGATGATGCGCCCCTTCATCTCGTCGTTGGGCAGCGCGACGCTGGACACGGTGGTCTCGGACACGTGATCGGACGCCAAACGTTCGATGGCCCAGGTGATGATTTCTCGGGCGCGGGTCTCGGCTTGCGCTTGAGTCTCGGCTTCCACGTCGCGGATCCTGCGTGCCATATCCTGGCGCGCGTCTCGCTCCACGGCAACGAGCAGCTCCTGCCGGGCCTCGTCGCGCGACATCTGGCTGATGCGCTCCATCTCGGCCACGTGTTGCTCTTCGATCTTCTTCGAGATCGGTCTCGCGCTTGTCCAGCTTGCTCTGGCGCTGATTCAACTTGCGATCGTGGCTCTCCAACTGTTCCAGTTTGGCGTCCTGCATCTCCTGGCGCCGCTGGAGCCGTTCTTCCGATCGTTCAAGCTCGCGGCGCCGTCGCAATACCTCCTGTTCGGACTCTTCGAGAATTTGCAGCTTTTTTTCCTGGGCGGCCAGCTCAACGGTCTTCGCCTGGCTCTCGGCCTGAGCCAACAGCCGATTGGCCTCAGCTCCTGCCGTCTTGACGCGTGACTCCACCTCCGCCAAAGCCTTCGCCTGGCGCGACTTGTAGAGAAAATAGCCGATGCTCGCGCCTGCCGCTGCGGCCACCAGGAAGATAAGCAGGGAAATGATCAGGCGTGCCCCTGCGCTTCCTGTCCACCACATACCGATTCCTCACTTTCGTTTGCCAAGAGAAGAATATCGCAGCGCCAGCGCGTGGGTACTCGCCGGCGCCATCAAAAGATATCTATAGGAACGCTCAACCATCAACCTGGTCCCCTGCCGCGCCTTCTGTCAGCTCGCTCTCCAGCCGCACGATCGCCCCCCGAATGACGCTGTAGTCGAAGCCGCGCCTGGCCAGAAAAGCCGTCAACCGGCTGCGAAAATCGCGCCGGTTGCTGGCGAGCAAGGCATACAAGCGCTGAGCTTGCGGCCGGGCCGCCCGGCATGCCAATTCTTCGAGATCGAGATCCTCGACCATGGCCGCCGCTAATTCTTCGTCGACGCCTTTGCCGCGCAGCTCGTGGCGCAGAGCCCGCGCCCCCAGAGGCTTGAACTGCCGGCGGTTCTCGATCCAGAAGCGACTGAACTCCTGATCGTCGACGTAGCCCTGGGCGCGCAGGCGTTCGATGATGCGCTCGATCAGTTCCTCGTCCAGGCCGGCGCGGCCCAGGTTGCGCCGCACTTCGGCCTCACTGCGCGGCCGGTAAGCCAGGAACCGCACCGCACGATCGTAAGCCTTTTGTTCTTCATCCAGCCCGCGCAGGCGCGCGATGTCGGCGTCGGTCAAGTATTGGCCCGGCTTGAGCCCGGCCGCAACCACGTCGGGCAAGCCGAACGCAAACTTGCCGTCCAGGTTGACGTTGACCCGGTCAGCGCGTTGTTTCTGGTAGGTCAGCGCCGTCACTTTGCCGGCCATCACCTTCTGGCCCCCAAAAAACAAAGAGCCGTGGCCATAACGGATCCGCTACGGGGCTCCGCACCACAGCTCCTCTTTGATCCCGCTTCGGCACCGCAGCCAACATCGGCTCGAAGCGGCAGCACGTTGAGTTATGACACGACCGGGTTTGCCAATCGTCACCAGTCCAACGACATCAGCCAGGAACGGCCGGGCGCTTATCGCCGCGAAGGCACCAGGTACCCCGGTGATTGACCATACCAAACTCGCTCCAGCCCACGATCGGCGTCTCCGCCGTCAAGAACGTGTCAGACTACGTGCCAGGCCGTGGTTACTCATCCCCGTCGCCGTCGGCATCCTCGCGCGCCGCGTTGGCGACCATACCCGGGACAGGATGCAGCTCCGCCATCGCGCGAATGGCGTTCTCGATCTCCTGGCCCACGGCGGGCGACTGATCGAGAAACTCTTTGGCATTTTCACGGCCCTGCCCCAAACGCAGGTCCTTGTAGCTGTAGAACGCCCCGCGCTTCTCGATCAGCCCCATGCTCGTGCCCAGATCCAGCAAATCACCCGCCTTACTGATGCCCTGATTGTACATGATATCGAATTCGGCCTGATGAAACGGCGGCGCCACCTTGTTCTTCTTGATGGTCACCCGGGTGCGACTGCCCACGGTGTTGCCACCCTGTTTGATGCTCTCGATGCGCCGCACGTCCATGCGCACGCTGGCGTAGAACTTCAGCGCCAGCCCGCCAGACGTAGTTTCAGGATTGCCGAACATGATCCCGATCTTCTGCCGCAACTGGTTGGTGAAAATCAGGGCGGTGTTGCTCGAGTTGATCGCCCCGACCAGTTTGCGCAACGCCTGTGACATCAGCCGGGCCTGCAAGCCGACATGGCTGTCACCCATCTCGCCCTCGATCTCGGCGTGCGGCACGAGGGCCGCCACCGAATCGATGACAACCACGTCGATGGCTCCCGAACGGATCAGGGCCTCGGCTATTTCCAGCGCCTGCTCCCCGGTGTCCGGCTGTGAGATGTAGAGCTGGTCAACGTTTACCCCGCAGCATGCGGCATAGCCCGGGTCCAGGGCGTGCTCGACATCGATAAAGGCGGCAATACCACCCGCTTTCTGCGCCTCGGCAATGATATGCTGGCAGATGGTCGTCTTCCCAGAAGACTCCGGGCCATAAATCTCGGTGACCCTTCCACGCGGCACGCCCCCGATTCCCAACGCCAGATCCAGCGACAGGGAACCGGTGGGGATGGCTGCCACCTTGAGGTGCTCGGCCTCTCCCAGACGCATCACCGTGCCTTCACCGAAACGCTTCTTCAGGCTTGCCAGCGTCGTGTCCAGCGCCTTGAGCTTGCCAGTGTCTGCCATCAACTTCTCCAATCCATGCAATACGGTGTAGGCACACATAAGCCATGCCGAAGGGCGCGCCTTACGAATCTCAGTTTACACTATATACGGTGAAAAAGCAAGCAACGTGGCGATTCAAGAGGGGTGGCCAGGTTAAGGCATGGCCCCGCCGCGGGCAGGTTTTGGCCCACCGGTACGGAATTCGTGGCCCGTGACCTTGCCAAGAGTTGCACAAAGGCACCGCGAGTGTTATCATTTAGTCGAGGGCTTCACAAAGATGATACGAAGCATCCACAGGCGCTGTGCGACTCATCAGCAAGCTCTGGCCAGAAAGAGGATCTAGAGATGGCGAGACGCGTGATTCCAGACATTGTGATCGGCAGGCTCCCTGTCTACTTGCGAGCGCTGAACTTCCTTCTGACCGAGGGGCGTGAGATCACGTCATCCCAGGAACTGGGCGACCGCCTGGGCATCTCCTCGGCCCAGATCCGCAAGGACCTGTCACACTTCGGCGAGTTCGGCAAGCAAGGCACGGGCTACGACATCGGCTTCCTACGCGATCAGCTGCGCCAGATCATGAAGGTGGACCGCATGTGGGAGGTCGCGCTGGTAGGGGCCGGCAACCTGGGCAAGGCCATCGCTGACTACGGCGGCTTTGCCGGCAAAGGCTTCACCATCACCGCGATCTTCGACAACGACCCCACCAAGATCGGCAAGACCATGGGCGTCAACCACGTGGCGGTGTTGCCCGTTAGCGAATTGACAGAGACCATCCGCGCCAATGGTATCCAGGTCGGCATCGTGGCCACGCCGGCCGAGGTGGCCCAGGGTGTGGCGCGCGCGATGGCGGAAGCGGGCGTGCGCGCCATGCTGAACTACGCCCCGATCACCCTGACCGTGCCCTCAGGCGTCCGCGTCCAGTATATCGACCCGGCGGTGGGGTTACAGCGCATGACCTATTATCTCTGACCTGTGCCTTGGCTGGCAGCCCACATCGCCGCCAGGGAGCTCGCTTCCTGGCGACTTGCGCCTCACGTTATGACATGACCGGCGTCATAAACATCCCGCCCCACCGGTGCTATCATGGGTGAGTGCTCGGAAGATGATCGGCAATGCCAGCTGGCAATCGCGATCTGACCGGCGATGCTCAGCAGAATTGCTGGCACAGGGAGAACAGGTCATGCGCGTGGCAGATATCATGACGCCCAGCCCGGTCACGGTGACCCAGCGCAATGCGATCCGTACGGCCGTCAACCTTATGCGCGAGCTGGATTTCCGGCGCTTGCCAGTGGTTGACCATGGCAAGCTGGTCGGCATCATCACCGACCGTGACCTGCGCCGCGCGGCCAACTCCCCCTTCGTGGTCAGGGAAAAGTGGTACGACAACTTTGTGCTCGATCACATTGAGGTCGGTAGCTGCATGACGACCAACCCGCTGACCATCGGCCCGGACGCCGATGTTGCCGAAGCCGCGCGGATGTTGCGCGAGCACAAGATCGGGGGATTGCCCGTCATGGCAGGTGACCAACTCGTGGGGATCATCACCGAGACCGACCTGCTCGATTTCCTGATCGAACTGTTAGAACGCCAACCGGAGCCAAGCTAGCTCCCATAGAGGAAGAACTTGAGCAATGACAGGCCGACCTGACCTAGTCTTTTTGCACGCGCCCAGCGTCTACGATTTCCGCCAGCACGCCATCCTGTATGGTCCCGTCAGCGATCTGGTGCCGTCCACGCCGATCTTCGAAATGTACCCCATCGGCTTC
The DNA here is from genome assembly GCA_963808455.1 of uncultured Chloroflexia bacterium. GTDB lineage: Bacteria > Chloroflexota > Anaerolineae > CG2-30-64-16 > CG2-30-64-16 > CAWEHT01. Next base: position 15,262 of record CAWEHT010000351.1, read on the forward strand.
ACCACGATGGCGGAGTATCTGGAGCGCCACGGTTTGCGCGTTCGCATCCTCAACCTGGCCGTGCGCATGCTCAACGACCCGCGGTTCGACCCGGAAGCGCTGCTCAAGGCTCTGCAGCCGGCAGCTTTTGGCATCGATCTCCACTGGCTGCCCCACGCGCACGGCGTGCTGGCCGTCGCCGAGATCGTCAAGCGGCATCATCCTGACACCCCGATCATCTTCGGTGGCTTCTCGTCCACATACTACCATGAGGAGCTGCTGCGCTACCCGTTCGTCGATTACGTGGTGCGCGGCGATTCAGCCGAAGAGCCGCTCCGCCAATTGATGGCCAACCTGATCGGGCAGCGCGACGCGCCGGCACTACAAGATATCCCGAACCTGACCTGGCGCGACCGGGCAGGGGATGTACGGGTCAACCCGTTGACCTACCAGCCGGCCACACTCGACCACGTCATGCTCGATTACCGATATGTCGTGCGCGCGGTCGCGCGTGATCGGGATGTGCAAAGCTATGTCCCCTTCAAGGACTGGATGGACTACCCCATCACAGCCGCGTTGAGCTGCCGCGGCTGCACGCAGAATTGTGTCACGTGCGGCGGATCGGCCGCGTCCTTCAAGGAGATGCACGGCCGCACGCGCCCCGCCTTCCGCGATCCTGCGCTGCTGGCGGAAGACGTGCGCCGCTCGTCGGCCATGAGCCGTGGCCCTGTTTTCATCCTGGGCGACCTGCGCCAACCAGGCCAGGATTACGCCGAACGCTTCCTGGATGCCGTGCGCGGCTTTTCAGAACCCGTGATCGTCGAGCTCTTCTCGCCCGCCCCGCGCGACTTTCTGGCCAGGGTCGCTTCCGCGCTGCCCAATTTCACCTTAGAGGTGTCGCTGGAAAGCCACGACCCGGTTGTGCGCCGCGCTTTCGGCAAAGGCTATGACAACGGGCCGATGGAACGCACCCTCGCCGATGCCCTGGACGTGGGCGCCCGGCGCCTCGATGTCTTCTTCATGGCCGGCCTGCCACAGCAGACGGCAGATTCCGTGCTTGCCACCATCGGCTATTGCGAGCAATTGCTCGGCCGGTTCGGCAAAGATGGGCGGCTCATACCTTTCATCTCGCCGCTGGCGCCCTTCCTGGACCCCGGCAGCCGCGCGTTCGAACAGCCGCAGCAACACGGTTATCACTTGCTGGCACACACGCTCGAGGAACACAGGCAACGTCTGATTGCGCCCAGCTGGAAATATGTGCTAAACTATGAAACCAAATGGATGAGCCGTGATCAGATGGTGGCCGCCACGTATGCGGCCGGCAAACGACTCAACCAGATCAAGGCCGACTATGGCCTGGTCTCGCCGGCGCAGGCCCGGGCAACCGATCAACGTATCGATCGGGCCGTGGCGCTGATGGCCGAGATCGACCGGCTGATGGCCGCCTGCGGGCCCGCCGAGCTCGACCGGCAATTGGCCCTGCTCAAGTCAGAGATCGATCAGGTCAATATGTCGACGGTCTGCGACAAGAGCGAGTTGAACCTGGACGTGAGGGGACCAAAGCTGCGCTACCCACGGATGGCTCAAATGGTGGTGGCTGCCGTAGTCCGCGCCTTGGGGCGGCGCGTGCTGGCTGTATTCCATCGCCTCGAGCCTGCCGCGCTGCCACCCAAGGTCTGATGCCACTCACTGTAGTGCATCAGGGTGGCCGCTTGAAACTTCACCATCGAGGCTGCGTTCGCGGTTGCCAGGCGGCGCAGTCCTTCGCAGGCCCATGCCGATCGTGGGCCGAAGCTGTCCCAAGGAGGTGACAGGAGTGGCAAGAGGGACGGTCGTCGTCGATGTAGACCGCTGCAAGGGCTGCGAGCTCTGTACCGGTGTGTGCGCCCAACACATCCTGATCATGTCCCGCGACAGCTTCAATTCCCGTGGCTACCGCCCGGTCCAACTGGTCGATCCCGATTCCAAATGCACAGGCTGTGCGCTGTGCGCCCTGATCTGTCCGGATGTGGTGCTGACCGTTTACCGCATCGAGCCCAAGCGCGTGCCGATTACCGCATGACCGCGCTCTGCAAGCGAGAAGCTGGTGCTCGCGCCGCAGCCCGGGTCACGGGGCCCGGCGAGCATAAGGTTTCGAGCGGGAGGTCATGCTGCGCCGGCCTCCTCGCGCCGCGTGCGGAACTCGCGGGCGCGGCCGGCGGCCTGCTTCGCTCGCCCCAAAGCATCCCCCGTCGCCGGCTTCGAGCTTCGACCATCCCGTTCGGAGGCAGGCAATGGCTAAGAAGCTATGGAAAGGCAATGAGGCAATAGCTGAGGCAGCCGTGCGGGGAGGGGTGGAAGCTTACTTCGGCTATCCCATCACCCCGCAGACCGAGTTGCTGGAGTATATGTCCGCGCGCATGCCGGAGCTGGGGCGCGTGTCATTCAAGCCGAGAGTGAGGTCGCGTCCATCAACATGGTCTACGGCGCGGCCTGCGGCGGTGCCCGCGCCATGTCTTCATCCTCCAGCCCGGGCATCAGCCTGATGCAAGAAGGGCTATCCTATATCGCCGCCTCGGAAGTGCCCGCCCTGCTGGTGGATATCATGCGCGGCGGCCCCGGCCTCGGGAACATTCAGCCCAGCCAGGCCGACTATTTCCAGGTCACGCGGTCCTCCGGCCATGGCGATTTTCATCCCATCGTGCTGGCTCCGGGCACAGTTCAGGAGGCCATCGACCTGACGTACGGCGCCTTTCCACTGGCGGAGAAATACCGCACGGTCGTCGTCATTGCCGCCGATGGGTCGCTGGGACAGATGATGGAGCCCGCCGAGATGCCTCCCCTGCGCCCATGCCTCACCGAGGCTGAACGGGGCAGCTGGGCCACGCGCGGCGCGCGCTCGGGCGCCCCAAACGCATCGTCACCTCGCTCTACCTCAACGAAGAGGACCTCGAGGATCTCAACCGCCGGCTGCAAGTCAAGTTGCGCCAGATCGAGGCCAGCGAACAGCGTTGGGAGGAATACGCGATGGCCGGCGCTGAATACGTGTTGGTCGCTTTCGGCACGGTCGGGCGGACGTGCAAGACGGTAGTGCGCGAGGGCCGGGCACAGGGCCTGCGGGTGGGCCTCTGCCGCCCGATCAGCCTCTGGCCATTCCCTCACGCCAGGCTGCGCGAGCTCGGCCGGCATTGCCGGGCCATGCTGGTGGTGGAGATGAACGCCGGCCAGATGCTGCAGGATGTGCAACTCGCCGTGGCCGGCCAGTGCGCGGTCGAGTTTTACGGCCGCATGGGCGGGGCCGTGCCCCTGCCTGACGAGATCCTGGAAGCCCTGCACGGTGTGGCCTATACCTACCGCATGGTCGCCGAGGGCGTCGAGCAGCGGTATATGTAGGAGATCATCGATGAGCAGCAACAATGGCCATCCGCAAGGGATAGCGGGCGATGCAGCAGTGCTCGAGCAAGGCAAGGTAGTCTTCGCTCGACCGGCGGCGCTCTCGGATAACTACACCCATTACTGCCCGGGCTGCACCCATGGGCTCATTCACCGGCTGATCGCCGAGGCGATCGATGAGCTCGGCATCCGGGAACGCGTGATCGCGGTCGCGCCCGTCGGCTGCTCGGTCCTTCTCTACCAGTACTTCGACGTGGACGCCGTGGAGGCCGCCCATGGCAGGGCCCCTGCCATGGCAACAGGCCTGAAACGCACCCAGCCGGACAAGGTCGTCTTCACGTACCAGGGTGATGGCGATCTCGCTTCGATCGGCGCCGCCGAGATCTTGCACGCGGCCAACCGTGGCGAGAATATCAGCGTTTTCTTCATCAACAATGCCGTCTACGGCATGACCAGCGGCCAGATGGCCCCTACGACCTTGCTCGGCCAGATCACGACATCATCCCCGATGGGCCGCAACGTGGCGCTCCACGGTTACCCCATGCGCATGGCCGAGATCGTGGCCGGCCTGCCGGGCGCCTGCTATGTGGTCCGCCGCTCCGTCCATGACATCCGCACCGTCCGCCAGGCCAAGAAGGCCATCATCACGGCCTTCAAGACGCAGTTGGCCGGGCTGGGCCTGAGCCTGGTGGAATTCTTGTCGAGCTGCCCCACCAACTGGCATATGACGCCGGAAGAGGCGCTGGGATGGATCCGCGGCACCATGGTTTCCTACTTTCCGCTCGGCGACTACAAGGTGACCGACGCGGCGAAGGCGCTTGAAGGGTAGGAGCCGAACATGCAACAAGAGATCATCTTCGCGGGTTTCGGGGGGCAAGGCGCCCTTTTTGCCGGGCAGTTGATGGCTTATGCCGCGCTCGAGCACGGCAAACAGGTGACCTGGCTGCCTTCCTATGGGCCTGAGATGCGAGGGGGCACGGCCCATTGCACCGTCATCGTTGCCGACGAGGAGATCGGGTCACCCACGGTGCGCCACCCGTCCTCGGTCGTCGCCCTGAACCTGCCGTCCTTTCACAAGTATGAGCCTTTGATCAAGCCGGGGGGCCTGCTCGTCTACAATTGCTCACTGATCGAGGCCTTGCCGGCGCGCACCGATATCCGCTATGTGGCTGTGCCGGCCAATGAGATCGCCGAAGCCCTGGGCTCGGTGCGCATGGCCAACGTCGTGTTGCTCGGCGCCCTCCTGCATAGCACCGGAGTTCTGCCGCTGGCAGCCGCCAGCGTGGCGCTCGACGCGCACCTGCCCGAACGACAACGCAAGCTGCTTGCCGCGAACCAGGAAGCGCTGCAGCGCGGCGCAGCCTGTATCACGCCAGAAACGGCCCCCGCGTGAGGCCGGCGGACCGAAGATGGTGACCTACTTTGTCAGCCACAATGGCTGGCAATCCCAACGAGGAGGTTGAGGAATGGCCACTCTATGGAAGAGTCGCTATGCCCAGCGCAATCAGCGGATGACCCGCTCGATCATCCGCGAATTACTCAAGCTGACCACCCAGCCCGACGTGATCTCGTTCGCCGGTGGCCTGCCGGCACCGGAAGTCTTCCCAACCGAACGCTGCCGGGAGGCGGCTTGTAACGTGCTCCAGAACGCAGGCAGCATGGCTTTGCAATACGGGCCGAGCGAAGGCTACCTGCCTCTGCGCCAATTCATCTGCAACCAGATGGCGCGCTACGGCATCAGCGCCCAGCCGTCGAACGTGCTCATTACCACCGGCTCACAACAGGCGTTGGACCTCATCGGCAAGTTGCTGGTCAACGCAGGCGACCTGATTCTGGTCGAAGAGCCCACCTACCTGGGGGCGCTTCAGGCGTGGAACGCTTACAGCGCCGAGTACGTGGGTGTGCCTATCGATGACAACGGCCTGCGCACCGATCTGCTCGAAGACGCCCTGCGCCAGGGGCCAAAGTTCATGTACGTCTTGCCCAACTTCCAGAATCCAGGCGGCACAACGCTCGCGCTCGAACGCCGGCTAGAGGTGGTCCATCTCTCGAACAAGTATGGCATCCCGATTGTGGAAGATGATCCGTATGGAGCGCTGCGCTACGCCGGCGATCACGTTCAGCCGCTCGTAGCACTGGATGCCGACTACCAGCATTCGGCCGGGCTCAACGGGCATGGCTACATGGAAGGCAACGTGATCTACCTGGGCACGTTCTCCAAGACGTTGGCGCCCGGGTTGCGCCTTGGCTGGATGGTGGCACCGGTCGAGGTGATCGATCAGCTGATCATGGGCAAGCAAGGCACCGACTTGCACACCAGCACTTTCGACCAGATGCTGGCCTACGAAGTGGTCAAGGACGGCTTTCTCGAACAGCATGTGCGCACGATCCGGCGCGTTTATGGCGAGCGCCGCAACGTCATGCTCCAGGCGCTGGAGACCTACTTTCCCGAAGGTTGTTCGTGGACCCATCCCGATGGCGGGCTGTTCCTGTGGGCGCGTGTTCCGGACGAAATCGACACGACGGCATTGCTGCCGCTGGCGGTGGAACACAAGGTCGCCTATGTGCCCGGCACGGCCTTTTTTGCCGACCCCACGCGTGGCCACAATACCATGCGTCTGAACTTTTCGAACGCCCAGCCACAACAGATCGAGGAAGGCATCCGGCGCCTTGGCACCATGCTCAAGGAAGCCATCGCCAGGCGGCTCGCGCTGCTGGCCACGGGGTGAAGCCGCAATTCTCAGTCGCTCTCAGGGCATATCGGGAGTTGCCGGAAGTGAAGTCTGGCGAGCTGCGGGTTGCCGCAGGAAAGGATGAAACACTGTGGAGAAAACACGCGTGCGCGACGCCATGAGCGCGCCTGTTGTCTGTGTTCCGCCCGATTGCACAGTTCCAGCCGCCGCCGCGCTGATGCGCCAGCACCGCTTGCGCCACCTGCCTGTCGTCCAGGATGGGCGGTTGATCGGCATCGTCAGCCGGGGTGACCTGCGCGAGGCGTCCTCGAAAGAAGCGATCAACGCCGACAACTACGAAATCAACTTCATGCTGAACCGCCTCAAGCTGGCCGACATCATGACACGCAAGGTGCTGACCATCACGCCGGAGGCCTTTATCGTGGACGCGGTGGAGCTGATGGTCGAAAACCAGGTAGCCGGGCTGCCGGTCGTCGCCCTGGACGGAGCGGTCATCGGCATCATCACCGAGTCGGATCTCTTGAAGCTGCTGCTGGCCAAGCTGAAAAAGAACGGTGCCGCGGTGGCTGAGCAGGGCCCTGCTAACGGAGACGGAGGGGCCGGCCCGCAAGCTTAGGACCTGTAAAACGATGACTACCGTCGTTGTCATGCTGACCGCAGTGCAAAGCTCGGGTGGACGAGAGAACCAGCGTCGCGGCGGGACGCCAGCGAAGCATCCGTCGTGCGCAGCCTAGGCGGCGCGGATTCTTCGCTGTGGCGCGCCGTTAGCAGGCCCTGTGGGTACCGCCGCTCAGAATGACAGCCTAAGCGTTTCTTGCGCGGCCGCGTCCGTCTGGCGCGCGGCCAGGCCCGGCGCCTGGGGGCGTGCCCGGGATCTCTCCGACCATGACGTGCCGGCCGGCAAAGGCGGGATGACCGCTCCTTTGCCGGCCGGCGCTTTGTCGTTGCGCGATCCGTGCGACTTTGAAATGGCGATCGATCATAGTAGAATGCGGCCTGTGGATCAACCCTTAAGCCGCTACGCTCGCCAGGTCAGCTTTCCAGGTATCGGCACACAAGGCCAGTTGGCACTGCTCGCGGCCCGCGTAACGATCATCGGCGTGGGAGCCACTGGCTCTGTGTTGGCCAACCATCTGGCGCGCGCCGGCGTCGGGCATTTACGGCTGGTAGACCGCGACTTCATCGAGCTCAACAATCTGCAGCGCCAGACCCTCTATGACGAAGACGACGTCGCGGCGATGCTGCCCAAGGCCGTGGCGGCCGGGCGCAGGCTGCGCCGCATCAACAGCCAGATCGAGATCGAAGATGTGGTGGCCGACGTGACGCCCGCCAACATCGAAGGCTTTCTGGCCGGTGCCGACCTGGTCATGGACGGCACCGACAATTTCGCCGTCCGTTACCTCATCAACGATGCCTGCGTCAAATTGGGCTTGCCGTGGATCTACACGGGCGTGCTCGCCGCCTACGGCATGAGCATGACCATCCGCCCGGGCCTGACACCTTGCTTGCGCTGCATCATGGGCGAGATCCCCGCCCCAGGCTCCGTGCCCACCTGCGACACGGCCGGCATCATCGGGCCCATCGTGGCCTTGTTGGGTTCCTTCAGCGCGGCCGAGGCACTCAAAGTGCTCACGGGCAGCGGCACGCTGAATCCAGGCATGGTCTACGTGGACCTTTGGGAGAGCACCTTCGATCGCTTTGATCTGGGTGGGCCGCGCCCTGACTGCCCCACCTGCGGCCAACACCTGTTCCCCTTTCTCAACGCCGAGACCGGAGCGCGCACCACAGTGTTGTGCGGGCGCGATGCCGTCCAGGTTAGCTTCGCCGGTGCGGCCGGGTCGAACCTTCCGGCCCTTGCCGACCGGCTGCGGCTCGCCCGGGTAGGTGCCGTGCAGAGCAATCCCTACCTTGTGCGGGCAAGCGTGGACGGCTATGAGTTGACGATCTTTCCCGACGGTCGTGCGGTGGTCAAAGGCACCGCCGACGAGGCGCTGGCAGCTACGCTGTACGCGCGCTATATCGGGATGTGAGCCGATCCGGTATTCGCCATCCTCCTCGTGACACTCGGTGGAAGGAAGCAGGCCAGGTATGCAAGTCTTGAAGTTCGGTGGCACCTCGGTAGGGGATGCCCAGGCAGTGGCCCAGGTAGCAAACATCGTCGCCAATCAATTGGCGCTTGACCCTGACGTGATTATCGTCACTTCAGCCATGCGTGGCGTTACCGATCTGCTCATCAACGCGGCCCGCAGGGCCGCAGACGGTGACCGCCAGGGGTCGCGCGACGCCCGTCTGACCCTCATCAGCCGGCACCATGACGCGGCCGAGGCGCTGATCGGCGACCTGGATGAGCTGAGCCGTATCCAAGAGGACATCGACGAACGGGTGCGCGAGTTCGAACGCTTGTGCATGGCCGTGTCGATCCTGGGCGAGCTGACCAGTCGTGGCCTGGCCGTGATTGCCGGCCAGGGCGAGCGGCTGATGGCTCCGATATTGGCGGGCGCCTTGCGGGCCCGTGGGCTGCGGGCTCAGCACGTGGATGCGGGCGAGCTGATCATCACCGACGACGAGTATGCCGAAGCGGTGCCGCAGATGGCAGCCACCCGCGAAGCCACGCAGGCGCGGCTGCAGCCGTTGCTCAAACAGGGCATCTGCCCGGTGGTGACAGGCTTCGTGGCGGCAACTGCCAGCGGCGTCCCCACCATCCTCGGCCGCGGTGGCTCCGACTACTCGGCTGCCATCCTCGGCGCCGCCATGGACGCCGACGAGGTGCAGATTTGGACGGATGTGAATGGCGTGCTGACGGCGGACCCGCACATCGTGCCCGATGCGCAACCCCTCGCGGAGCTGAGCTACAGCGAGGCCGCCGAGCTCGCCTATTTCGGCGCCAAAGTGCTCCATCCAAAGACCATGCTGCCCGCAATCGACCGAGGCATCCCCATCAGCGTCCGCAACACTTTCAATCCGGCTTTTCCCGGCACGCGCATCTTGCCCGCCTCTGCCGGCGGTAAGGTCAAGGCCCTGACGGTGATCCGTGGGCTGACGCTGGTCACGGTCGCCGGGCGTGGCATGATGGGCGTGCCGGGCATCGCCGCGCGCACGTTTGCCGCCGTGGCCGCGCAAGGCGCTAACATCTTGATGATCTCGCAAGGCTCCTCGGAACAGAGCATCTGCTTCGTCGTGCCGCAGCCGGATGCCGCGAGCGTCGAAACGGCCCTGGAAGCCGCTTTTGCGCACGAGCTGCATCATCGTCTGATCGAGCGGATCTCCTGCGAAAACGATATCGTCATCGTCGCCGTCGTCGGTGAAGGCATGCGTGGCACGCCGGGCATCTCGGGCCGGATTTTCGGCGCGCTCGGCGACCAGGCCATCAATGTCATCGCCATCGCCCAGGGCTCATCGGAAACCAACATCTCGTTGGTGCTGGCCGCTGCCGACGCCGACGCCGCTGTTCGCTACCTTCACAACGCCTTTGACCTCGCCCGTCACCAGGCGGCCAGCGCCGCGCTAAGCGCTCGATAAGGGCAACTTGCGACCAGCACGATAGGTGAATACTATGAACAGGCAGTCTACCGCTAGTCCAGCCAACAAGATCAAGGTGGGATCCTGGGTGCCACCGGGGCCGTAGGCCAACGCTTCGCGCAGTTGTTGGCCGAGCACGCCTGGTTCGAAATCGGCGCGCTGACGGCATCCGAGCGATCAGCGGGCAAGACCTACGCCGCGGCCTGCCAGTGGCTGCTGCGCGGTGGCATGCCGGGGGAAGTGGCCGGGATGCAGCTGCTGCCGACCGAAGCCAGCGCCATCCCCAGCGATGTGCGGCTGCTCTTCTCGGCTTTGCCGGGAAGCAGTGCCGGGCCGATCGAGGAGTCACTGGCGGCAGCCGGATTCGCTGTTTGCTCGAATGCTTCCGCCCATCGCCCAGACCCCGACGTCCCCTTGCTCATCCCCGACGTGAACCCCGATCACACGCAGCTGATCCCGACGCAACGGGCTCGCCGCGGCTGGCCGGGCTTCATCGTCACCAACCCGAACTGCAGCAGCACCCAATTGGTTTGCGCGCTCAAACCGCTGCAAGACGCCTTTGGCCTGACCGCGGTGAACGTAGTGACGATGCAGGCTATCTCGGGGGCCGGCTATCCAGGGGTGGCGTCGTTAGATATCCTGGATAACGTCATCCCCTACATCGCCGGCGAGGAAGAAAAGATCGAAAGCAGCCGCGCAAGCTGTTGGGGACGCTGGTTACGGATGCCGACGGCTCGCGCAGCGTCGCCATGGCGGAATTCAAGGTCAGCGCCCAGGCCAACCGGGTTGCCGTGCGCAACGGCCACCTGGAGGCGGTCAGCGTCAAGCTGGCCCGTGCCGCCGACCTCGACGACGTCGCCGCGGCATCGGCCGGTTACGCCGGCGAGCCACAGAGGCTGAATCTGCCGTCGGCACCCTACCCGGCCATCATCCTGCACACGGCTCCAGACCGGCCACAGCCCCGTCTCGACCGTCTTGCAGGAGGCGGCATGCCCACCCACGTCGGCCGGCTACGGCCTGACCCCATTTTCGACTACAAGTTCCTCGTCCTGGGCCACAACACCATCCGTGGGGCAGCCGGTGGGGCCATCCTCAACGCAGAGCTGCTGTGTGCACAGGGCTATCTCGCAGGCGGCAAGGGCCGCCTGGCGCCGGAGAGCTAGAATGTCGGATCTATCCTGTCTTGCCGACTGTGTCGGTGATTTGGTGCTCTTTCGCGACTTGAACCCGTTCGATGCCCGCCTGCCGCGCTTCGAGGAGGCCTGGGCTGCGATGGGGATCCAGGGGCCGGCTCGGCCGCGTAAGCACGAGCCGGCTTACGCCCAGGCGGTGGTCTGGTATCTCCAACGGGCGCGCGCTTTGGAGGACCACGCAGCCAGGCTGAGCGAGATCCTCTATATCGGCGACACCGCGCTGAGCGACGGCAATGCCTTTCGCAACGTGCGGGCAGCCGGGGATTGGCGCGGCTGGGCATTTATTTGCAGCGAGCGCGATGAGCCTCCGTCCATCACCGAGCAAGACGGTGTCTACGTGGCCAACCGGTGGAGTTCGCTGCCCGAGTTCATCTCGCGGGCCGCGTGGGAGGGAGCGACGCTCGGCGCGTCAACGGCTGTGATTGTCGACATCGACAAGACGGCGCTTGGGCGCGCGGGCGAAATGACCGCCCGATCGATCGCGCGCGCCTGGCGGCTATGGAAGCCATGCTGGCCGAAGTGCTCGGCGATTTCTGGGACCCTGCTCTTTTTCACGATACCTACGGCCAGCTCAACGTGCCCCGCTTTCACAGCTTCACCGCCGACAACCAGGATTACCTGGCCTACATTTGCCTGATCGTGGGCGCGCGCGGTTGCTCGCTGGCCGATATCCAGACGGAGCTGGCCGACGGGAGGTTGACCCATTTCGTTGACTTTGTGGCGCGCACCGATGCCCGGCGCCAGGGTCTGCCCACACCCGCGGTGCGTGCGGTCCACGAAGAGGTACAGGCCCGCGTGTGTGCCGGTGACCCCACGCCCTTCAAGGCCTTTCGGCGCCGTGAGTATCTGGAAACGGTCAGCCGCATGGGCAGCCTGCCCGATCGGGCCCTGCTCGACCAGCGTTTGCGCGAAGAGATCTGCCTGACGCGCGAGGTCATCGAGTTGGTAGAACTGGTTACGGGGCCGCGGTTGCTTGCCACTGGCTCTTTCTGACAAGCCCGACGAGGCCAGCTTGCCAACTGAGGCCCTGGCGAGCGCAGGCTGCCAGCCGCTGCACCGCGCCATGACCCACATCGTGGGCCCATCCATCGCCAGCCGGCTTCTCGGGTGACGCGAACGCCGGCCGAGGGTCAGTACCCGGTCGTTGTGCCTTGATGCGCATCCCTATCCTGTACCAGGACGCGGACATCGTCGTCGTTGACAAGCCGGCGGGCATCCCGACCCATGTGGTCGAGCCGGGTGACCCTTACCCGGGCGACGCGCTGCGCGTCGTCCAGGCCCAGCTTGGCCTGGCCTACCTCGGCATGCATCAAAGGCTGGACGCCGAGACCTCCGGCGTGGTGCTGTTTGCCGCGCGCCGGGAGTCGAACCGGGCCCTGGCGGCCGCTTTCGCGGGGCGCGCCGCCACCAAAGTCTACCTGGCTCTGGTTCACGGCCGGCCGGCGCGCTCCGAGGGTGTGATCGATGGCGCCATCGGTCCGAGAACGCGGCGAGCGCTACCGTATCGCCGCTCCGGGTGATCCACGCGGGCAGGCGGCGAGCACGCGCTACCGCGTGCTCGCGGTCCTGGATGCGCTGGACCCCACGATCCCCTCAGGGGGGCTCAGCCACGAGGAATGCGCTCCCGGCGTGGGCCCCGCGGGCCAGCACCAGTATAGCCTGCTGGAAGTCGTGCCGGAGACAGGGCGAAGCCACCAGAATCCGGCTACATCTGGCGCATATCGGCGTGCCGGTCCTCGGCGATGGCCTTTATGGGCACGAGGAGCTGGCGCCGCGGCTGGGGCTGCACGCCTACCGGTTGAGCATCCCGCACCCCGCGACGGGCGCGGCGCTGACGTTCGTCGCCCCGCCCCCGCCCCTGTTCGCCGCGCTGCTTGCGCCATGCCGTTCTGGGGCGAAGCACGCTTCGCCGTCGCGCACGCCCGCGGAGCAGGACATCGATGCGCATGCCCTGCTCGCGGGCCTGGCATGCGCCGGCGCGCGCCGGCCACCCCACGGCCCAGGGAGGGGCGGCGCCGCGTCGATGGGCCGTTTCGCCGGGGCCGGCGAGATCCGGGCCTTGCTGCAGTTGGCAACCTCCCGGCGGGCACCGCTGGCGGCCGATCCTGCCACCACGATCTACCGCCTGGTCAACGGGGCCGCCGACGGACTGCCGGGGCTGGCGGTGGACCGCTACGGCCCGGCACTGGTGGCAAGCGTGTATGCCGATCCCCCGCCTGGCGGGGAGCAGCCCTCGCCCGAAGGACACGACGCCGGGCAACCGCAGGGCAGCCGGGGCGGTCCCTCAGGCCCGGCGCCGGCCAGCGCGCCTACGGCCCTGGCCCGGGGGCTGCCTCCAAATCTCCAGGCCGCGTTGGCAGAGCTCACGAGCCCCGCGTACGCGGGGCTTCAGGGCGTCGCAGCGCTTTACCTCAAATTCAGGCCCCAGCAGGCCAGCCGGGTGCCCGAAGCCCTGTTGCAGGCGCTGGCGCCGTCCGAGCCTGTCGCCGGGCAGGCGTTGGGAGAATACCCGGCCCTCGAGGATGGCCTGACGTACCTGGTGCGGCCGGGCGACGGCTGGAACGCCGGGCTGTTCCCTGACATGCGTGAGCTACGCGGGCGCGTGCGCGCATGGGCGGCTGGCCGGCGGGTGCTGAATTGCTTCGCCTACACGTGCGGTTTTGGCATGGCCGCCGCGGCCGGTGGCGCCAGCCGGGTGCTCAATCTCGATCTATCCAGGGGCGCATTGGAGCGGGGCAGGCCAATTACCGGGCCAATGGCCTGGCACCTGACCCGCACGATTTCGTCTACGGCGACGTCTTCGACTGGCTGGAACGGCTGGCCCGCCGCCATGAGTTGTTTGACCTCGTCATACTCGATCCGCCCGGCTTCTCGAAGACCAAGACGCGCCGCTTCAGCGCCGAGCACGATTACGGAGAGCTGGCCAGGCTGGCGGGAAGGGTGGTCGGACCCGGCGGTTTGCTGGTATCGTGCTGCAACGTGGCCGGCTGGCCGTGGCGGGCCTTCCGCGAGAACGTGCTGGCGGGGCTGGCTCAGGCGCCAAGGACAGCCGAGGTGGCCGGCGTCTTTCATGCGCCGGCCATCGATTTCCCGGCGCCGCCGGGCGGGAACGGACATCTCAAGATCCTCGTCACGCGCCTCACCTGAAGCATCTCCGCAGGGCATAGGCTATATGGTATAATATTGGCATGCGTTATGAAAACCAGGCGCAGACCGCCGGACAGGGTCAGCTCCAGGCACAAGTGCATATGCAGGGGACATCGTCGGTAGCGCCGTCCGTCATTCTGAGTCCCCCATGCCGCCGCGGCGGCACCGGGGCGGCCAAGAAACCCTTGGACTGTCATTCTGAGCGGCTCTGCCCACAGGCCTGTCAACGGCGCTCCACAGCGAAGAATCCGTATCAGGAGTTTCTTGAAAGCGGGTATGCAAGCCGGCCTGCGCAGCGGCGAGCCGCCAGCGACGAAGTCCCCGCAGGGGGAGAATCCGTCTCTGTGTCACCGAAAGGGTCCCCTGTTTCTGCGCACGTTCCCGGCAGCAGGAAAGCTGGTCGTCGTTCGTGGCGTGCATCGGACCCGGCCAAAAGATTTATGTCATCCGTGGCGCGGCATGCGTGGCCGGCCTCGCCTGGCCAGCCCGCCACATCCGGGCCGGGCTGGCAGCCCGGCTACCTTGCGCTGCACGAGAGCGGCGAGTTGGCCGAACGCGCGCGTGCCGCGATGGCCGCGCTCGCCGAATGCAGGCTCTGCCCGCATGACTGCGGCATCGATCGCCTGCACGATCCCCGGGGGTTGCCCCACGCCGGTCGCCGCGGGATTTGCCAGGCCGGGGTTGACCCGGTGGTGGCATCCTGGAATGTGCATCGCTGGGAAGAGCCGCCGATCAGCGGGACGCGTGGGTCGGGGACGGTATTCTTCTCCCTTTGCGCCGGGCGCTGTTGCTTCTGTCAAAATTACCCCATCAGCCAGTTGGGCTATGGCAATGTGATCACGCCGGCGCGGCTGGCCGAAATGCTGCTGGAATTGCAGGGCAGGGGCTGCCACAACATCAATTTCGTCACTCCCACGCATTTCGTGCCACAGATCCTGACAGCAGTCGATCTGGCGGCAGCGCAAGGCCTGCACATCCCTCTGGTCTACAACAGCAGCGGCTACGAGGCCATCGCTACCTTACAGCTGCTGGCAGGGGTGATCGACATCTGGCTGCCGGACGCCAAATACGCCGACGAGGCGGTCGCCAGGCGCCTATCAGGTTTTCCGGCCTATGTGACGCGTAACCAGGCGGCCCTGGCCGAGATCTTCAGGCAGGTCGGCGATGAGCTGGTCGTGGACGATGCCGGCATCGCCCGGCGGGGCCTGATCATCCGCCATTTGGTTTTGCCCGAAAACCAGTCGGGCACTGCCGAAGTCATGGCGTGGATCGCCCGTGACCTTTCGCCGCGCGTCCACGTTAGCCTTATGGACCAGTATTTCCCGGCCTACAAAGTGCTGGATGACCCTATGTTGGGGCGCAAGATCACCGATGCCGAATACGAGGCCGCGCTGGAAGCGCTCGATAGCGCGGGCCTGGCAAATGGTTGGGTGCAAGAGCACGATCCCGAAGCAGCCTTTTAGGAATGCGACGGCTGGCCGGCGAACTACCGCCGGAATACATTTCTGGCCGGCAGGCATTTTGCCCCAGCCTGAAGCACACCCGGTGCCGGGTGGCGCTTTTCCCGGATTGCCGCTCATGGTATACTGGCAGCGCTTTGATCTATAATTGCTTCACAAAAGATCCCGCCCAGCGGGGTGGCATCGTCAGGAGGTCTCGCCGTGCGTCTTTCAGTCTTACAAGAAAACCTCGCAAAGGGCCTATCCATTGTGGGGCGAGCGGTTTCGTCGCGCAGCACATTGCCGGTCCTCGGTAACATCCTGTTGACCACGGACGAAAGCCGCCTCAAGCTGGGCGCCACCAACCTCGAGATCGGCGTGAGCTGCTGGCTCGGCGCCCAGGTCACCGATGACGGTGCCATCACCCTGCCGGCCAGGCTGCTCACCGACTGGGTGAACTCCATGCCGCCCGCGCGGATCGACATGGATATGATCGTGCGCTCGATGAAGCTGAACGTCAAGTGCGCACGCTTTGAATCCAACATCAACGGCATCGACGCCAGCGAGTTTCCTCTGATCCCAACGGCAGACGGCGAGCGGTCGCTGCAATTGGCGCCGGCCTCGTTGCGCAAGATGATCGATCAGGTTGTGTTCGCGGCCTCAACGGATGAAAGCCGGCCGGCGCTCACCGGTGTCCTGGCCCGCCTGGACGGCGAACGGCTGCTGTTGGCAGCCACCGACGGCTATCGCCTCTTCGGTCAAGGCGCGCCGTGCTGCCTGGCTCCGCTTCGGACGAAGGTCCCCGGTTGGGGACCGATGTCAGCGTCATCATCCCGGCGCGCTCCCTGGCCGAGGTCAGCCGCATCGCCGCTGAAGCAGACGCCGACCGGCCGGTGGAAATGTGCATCTCCTCTGCGCGCAACCAGGTGCTCTTCCGCATGATGGGCAACGGCGAAGCCGAACATGGCGGGTTCCATCAGGTGGACCTCGTATCGCAGCTGATCGATGCGCGCTTTCCGGATTACAACGCCATCATCCCCAAGAGCTACGCGACCCGGACCACAGTGGACACGGCCGCATTCCTCAAGGCCGTGCGCGTGACCTTCCTGTTCGCTCGCGACGTGGCCAACAACGTGCGCATCCAGGTCACCCCCGGCACCGACACGGTCCCGGGCAAGGTCACCTTGCGGGCCAACTCGGCGGAGGTGGGCGACATCGTGAGCGAGGTCGATGCCAGCCAGGTCGAAGGGAACGAGATCGAGATCGCCTTCAATGCCCGCTATCTCATCGACGTGTTGTCTGCCATCGACACTCCGCAGGTCGTGCTGGAAACCACTTCTTCCAACCGGCCCGGGGTGTTCCGCCCATCATCCCAAAGGGATGCTGCCCAAAGCGGCGGTGCGGTCGCGGCTGAAGCCGACTTCACGCACGTTATCATGCCGATGCAGATCACGCGTTAGGCCCGGTTGCGGTTGGCGGTCGATCGCCGAATGGCCCGACGAGCCGGCTGCCAGGCTTTGGCCACCAACTACTACCTTGCAACTGAACTACCTATCTCTCACCAATTTTCGCAACTATACCCGCCTGGAGCTGAGGTTGCCGGGCCGGCTGACCCTGGTCCGGGGTGCTAACGCTCAAGGCAAGACCAACTTGCTGGAGGCCATCCACCTGCTGGCCACGGGCCGGTCGCCGCGCGCCCTTGCCGAACGCGAGCTCATCAATTGGCTTGCCCTGGAAAGCGCCCTGCCCTATGCCCGGTTGGCGGGCGAGATCGGTGAGGGCGCCGCAGCCGAAAAGCTCGAACTGGTGCTCGAGTCTGTGGCCAGCCCGGTGGCAGGGAACGGTCCGACCGTACGCAAGCAGGTGCGCGTCAACGGCACGCCCAAGCCGCGCGCTCGACCTGGTGGGCCGTCTGCGCGTGGTGCTGTTCCTGCCAGAGGACATCAGCCTGGTGGCCGGTGTGCCAGGCCAGCGTCGCCGCTACCTGGACATCGCCCTTTGCCAGATCTCGCCGGCCTATTGCCGCGCCCTGAGCGAGTACAACCGCGTTATCAGCCAGCGCAATGCCCTGTTGAAACGGCTACGCGAACACGGCGGCGATGCTCGGCAGCTGGCGTTCTGGAACACCAGGGCGGCCGAGCACGGGGGCCAGATCATTTACAGGCGCGTCCAGGCCATCGCCATGCTCCACGACATCGCCGCCAGACGGCACCTGGACCTCACGCGCGGTGAACAACTGCGCCTCGTCTACCTGCCGGGCGCCAGCCTGGAGCCCGAGGGCCCGCTGCACAACGGTGCGGTCGGCGCTTCCCAGCCGGCCAACCGCGTCCCGGCAGGGGGCCCGCGCCTCCGCGACCACCTGAGCAGCTATCTGGCCATGACGCCTGAGGCCATCACCGATCGTTTCCTGGCAGCCTTGCAGGCCGCCCAGCCGCGCGAGATCGCGGCTGGCACGAGCCTGCTCGGGCCCCATCGAGACGACATGAGCTTCGCGGTGGATGGTCAGGATCTGCGGACTTTTGGTTCGCGGGGCCAACAACGCACGGCGGCGCTGGCTTTGAAGCTGGCCGAAATGGAGATGATGCAGGTAGAAACGGGCGCCAGCCCACTGTTGCTGCTGGACGACGTGATGTCGGAGCTCGATCAGCAGCGCCGCGAGACAGTGCTGGCGGCTTTGGACACGGTGGCGCAGGCCATCGTGACGACGATGCG
>CAWEHT010000352.1:0-15251 GCA_963808455.1 uncultured Chloroflexia bacterium
AAATCGCGCCACGAGCAAATCGCGCGGCGAGCACCCGCTTCGATATATGGGCTGGACTCTGTTCGGCCGCAAGATGTGATATTCTGGCACCGGCAGGGCGCCCAGCAAGGCGCGCCCGCCAGATGAGGGTGCTCTATGGCTTTCATTTCTTGCCTGACGCCGCCCGATGGCGACCGCGGCCCGGCCTGGTGGTTCGTCTTCCAGGGCGATAAGCTGCTGATGTGGGGCGACGGTGAGGCGGCGCATGTGCCGCAGGCTGCCAGCGCCTGCGACCTCGGGGTCAACCCTGCGCGCCAGGTGTATCTGGGTTATCTTGAGGCGGAGACGGGGCCGCAGATAGATTGCTATGGCGCTGAGATCCCCGCCCGATGCTCCGCGGCCAGAAGGCGTGATCGCCGCGGGGCTGCGAGAGCTCTATCCCCGGCTGGGCGATCAGCTCTTCGGCGTTGCCGGGCGGGCGGTCCAGGTCATTGCCTGGGACCGCACGCACCAGTATTGCGGGCAGTGCGGCGCTCCCACCGTGACCATGGCCGGCGAGCGCGCCAAGCGCTGCCCACGCTGCGGGCTCGTCAATTATCCCCGGCTATCTCCGGCCATCATCATTGCCATCGTGCGCTGCACGGAGTACGGCAGGCAGTTGCTGCTGGCCCGCAACCATCGCTTCCCGTCCGGTCGCTTCAGCGTGCTGGCAGGTTACGTCGAGCCGGGCGAGTCGCTCGAAGAGTGCGCAGCCCGTGAGGTGCTCGAAGAGGTCGGCATTCGCATCAAGAACATCCGGTACTTCGGCAGCCAGCCCTGGCCGTTCCCCAATTCGCTTATGGTCGGTTTCACCGCCGAGTATGACGGTGGCGAGCTGAAGCTCGAAGATGGCGAGCTCGCCGAAGCCCATTGGTTTCCCGCCGACGCGCTCCCAGACCTGCCGCCACGCATGACCATCGCCCGCCGGCTGGTCGATTGGTTCTCGGGAGAGAGCCGCGCTCACCCATGAAACGGCAGCAAGGCAAGGTGGCTATCGTGACGGGCGGCAATAGCGGCATCGGCAAGGCCATCGTTCTGGCGCTGGCCGGGCAAGGCGCTAACATTGTCATCGATTATGTCTCTCACCCGGAGGCAACCGAAGAGTTGAAGCGGCAGATCATGGCGTTGGGCGCCCGGGCGATCGGCGTGAATGCCGACGTGAGCAAGGTGGCAGAGCTGGAACGCTTGATCGACGCCGCGGTCGGGGCGTTCGGGCGCTTGGACATCATGGTGAACAACGCCGGGATCCAGACATGCACCTCCCTGCTCGACACGACCGAAGAGCAGTACGAGAGAGTGCTGGCGACCAACTTGAAGAGCGCATTCTTCGGCACACAGATCGCCGCCAGGCAAATGATCAAGCAGGGTGGTGGCGGCCGCATCATCAACATCTCCTCGGTGCACGAGGACTGGCCGATGCCAGGCAACATCGCTTACTGCCTTTCCAAAGGAGGGATGCGCATGTTGACCCGGACGGCAGGCGTCGAGCTGGCGTCACACGATATCCAGGTCATCGGTGTCGGCCCGGGCGCCGTGGCTACCCCCATCAACCAGGCGACCATCGAAGACCCGATCAAGCTCAGGGCTGTCCATGACGCCATCCCTCTCGGCCGGTTGGCTGAGCCCCAGCAGATCGGCAAGCTGGTCGCCTTCCTGGCCGGCGACGAAGGAGCAAGCTACATGACCGCAACCACCGTCTTCGCCGACGGGGGCTTGATGCAGGGCAGTGGTCGCAGGCGCAACATACCACATTGTGAATGTGTTCACGGTTGGCCCCGCCGCGTGTTGCGCGTCGCGGCCCACGCGGCTTCCATTTGGTGCAAGTAGGCCGCCCGGCGATGCGCGTGAAGCGCACCTGGCCAGCGAGCCACGCCCCAGGCGCGAGCCTGGCAGGCCGAAGATCCGTTCTCGGGGGGTCTCCTGCCGGCTGCCCGACCGCAGGCCGGGCATCCGGCGTCACGCTTCCGGCCTGGCGGTCGTCTGTGTCAGCGCCGTGAACACGTCCTCCAGCGTGGGATCGGCTTGTTCGATGAGCGCGTCCTGGCCGAAGGGGCCGAGGGCCGCCCGCAAAGAGGCGGCGTCATGGGTGCCGGCCAGGGTGATGGCGTGCAGGTGATCGCCGCGCAGCCCGACTTGCGCCACGCCGGGTGCCTTGTCGAGCTCTCTGAGCGCCGGGATCAGGGCATCGAGCACGAGGTCCCAGGCCGGGCCCGGCAGCGACGAGCTCTTCAGCGCCTGCGGCGTGTCCATGGCGAGCAGCCTTCCCTCGTTCATGATCCCCAGCCGCCCGCAGTATTCGGCTTCATCCATGTAGTGGGTGGTAACGAAGACCGTGGTGCCGTTGTTGGCCAGCTGGTCGATCAGGTCCCAGAAGAGGCGGCGCGCCGAAGGATCGACGCCGCTGGTGGGCTCGTCGAGCAGGAGCAGCTGGGGCGAGTGCACCAGGGCGATGCCCAGGGCCAACCGCTGGCGCCAGCCGGTCGAGATTTGGCCGGCCCGGTCGCCGCGGTTGTCCTGCAGGCCGACCCGCTCCAGCACCTCGGTCACGCGGGCCCGGCGCCGGGCGCCGGCCAGGTCGTAGATGCCGGCGTAGAACTCGATGTTCTCGAGCACGGTCAGCTCGTCGTAGAGGGCGAACTTCTGGCTCATATAGCCCACCAGCGGGCGGATGGCGGCGCTTTCGTGGCGGATGTCGTGGCCCAGGACGTGGGCCGTGCCCGCGGTAGGGCTCAACAGGCCCAGCAGCATACGCATAGTGGTGGTCTTGCCGCTGCCGTTGGGGCCGAGGTAACCCACCACCTCGCCGGGCTGGACCTGGAAGACCACATCGTTGACGGCCGTGAAATCGCCGAACTTCTTGGTCAAATGCTCGGCGCTGACGGCGTACTGTCTGTCCCAGACGGGGTGTCTTTGGTGGGCGGCCGCGTTGTCAATCATGGTGCACCTCCGGCAGGGCCTGGGCCAGTTCCCCGCCTTCCTGCAGGGCGATGAAGACGTCTTCCAGCGAGGGCTGGATCGCTCGCAGGTCGTTGACCTGCACGCCGGCTGCGGTGAGCCTGCCCGTCAACTGGTCCAGGGCATTGGCGGGGCCGCTGATGGGCGTGCCGGCGCAAAGGCGCAGGTGCAGGCGGTCGCCGAAGGCGGTGACGTCCTCGACCAGGGGATCCTCCAGGCAGAGCGGGCGGGCGGCCGCCTTGGGCTGGCAGATCAGCATCAGGATGCGGTCGGCCAGCAAGCTGGTAGCTCGCGGGGGCTGCCGGTGATCAGGAATCGGCCATGGTGCATGAAGCCGAGCCGATTGCAGCGGGCGGCCTCATCCATATAGGGGGTGCTGACGATGACGGTCACCCCCTCGGCGAGCAGGCCGATGATGAGCTGCCAGAAGTCCTGCCGGTGACGGGATCGACGCCGGTGGTCGGCTCGTCGAGCAGCAGGAGCCGGGGCCGGTGGACCAGGGCGCAGGCCAGGCCCAATTTTTGCTTCATGCCGCCGGAGAGCAGGCCGGCGCGGCGTTGCTCGAAGCCGCTCAGGCCCACGAAGTGCAGCAGCTCGGCCGAACGCGCCCGCAAGGCGTCGCCGCGCACGCCGCGCACGGTGCCGAAGAAGTCCAGGTTTTCCTGTACGGTCATCTCGCTATAGAGCGAGAAGCGCTGGGCGAGATAGCCGACATGGGCCAGGGCGCCAGCGCCGGCCCGGTGCAGGTCCTGGCCGAGGATGCGCACGTTGCCCTTGCCGAGCAAGCCGGCCAGCAAACGCATGGTGGTGGTCTTGCCGGCGCCGTCCGGGCCGACCAGGCCGTAGGCCTGGCCCGGCCCGACGCTCAGGCTGACGCCGTCGAACGGCCCGGCAGTCCCCGAAGCTCATGTAGAGATCGTGCGCTTCCAGCACCAGGTCGGTCATTGGTTGAACACCACATCCGCGGGCATGCCGGGTTTGAGATCGCCCTGGGTGTTGTCGATGCCCAGCTTGACGGCAAAGACCTCGGTGCGGCGCCCGCTGGGCGTTTCGACGTTGCGAGGGGTGAACTCGGCCTGGCTGGCCACGCGCTGCACGGTGCCGGCGAAGAGGCGGCCTGGGAACGAATCTACCGTGACACGGGCCTTGTCGCCCACGTGCACCTCGCCGTAACGGTCCTCAGGCAGGTAGACGGTCAGGGTTGGGTGACCCAGGTCACCGAGTTCGAGCAGGGTGCCGCCCGGCAAGGCCACATCGCCTGGCTCGGCGGCACCGTGAGGACAACGCCATCGCCGGGCGCCACGATGATCAGTTGGGCGACTTCGGTGTTGATCAGGTCGATGTTGGCCTGGGCGGCGGCCAGCTGGCCGGCGGCTGCCTGCACCTGGGCCTGGGCGGCGGCCAGCTGGGCCTCGCCGGCGCGTATCTGCTCGGGCCACGTGCCGGCCACCATCTCGTCCAGGTGCGACTGTTCGGCGGCCAGACTGGCCTGGGCCGTGGTCATGGCCGCATCGGTCTCGCTGACGCCGGCCGAAGCCGAGATGATGCCGGCCTGGGCCTGATCGATGGCCACGCGGGCCTGGTCCAGCTGGGGCGTGGTGGCGCCGGCCAGCACGCCATTGTAGTTGCTCTTGGCCGCCTGGTAGGCCATCGTGGCTTGCTGCAGAGCCAGCGCCTGTGGCATCTGCCCCACATTTGGCAGCATGGCGACCTTGTCATAGTTGGCCTGGGCGACGCGCACGGCCGCCTCGGCCTGCTGCGAGGCGACGGCAGCGTCCTCGATCTGCTCGGGCCGCGCCCCCTGCTTCAGGTAAGCGTAAGCCGCGATGGCCTGATCGCGCGTTGCCTGCGCCGCCTGGAGCTGGCCGCGTACCTGCGCACACAGCCCGGCCGCCTGGGTGACCCGCCCCTGGTCGGCCAGGACCGTCTGTTGCTCGGTGGTGATGTCCTGCGGGCGGTTGCCGGCCTTGAGCTGGTCAAGGTTGGCCTGGGCGGCGGCCTGGGAGGCCTGGGCCGCCGCCAGGTTGCCCTGGGCCGCCGCCAGGGCGGCTTTGGCCTGTGCCAGCTGGGCCTGGAGGATGCTGTCGTCGAGCCGCACCAGCGGCTGGCCAGCCTTGACGGTATCGCCTTCATCGACGAGCACGGCGGTGATCCGCCCGGAGCTGGCGTCCGCCACTTCTACATCTGTCGCCTCAACGGTGCCGGAGCCGGTGAGCGCCGTCGAGGCGGCGGCCGCCTTTTCGACCCAGATGCGGTAACCACCATAGACCACCACCGCAAATATGATGATCAACGGCACCATTCTTCGAAAACTATTGCGCATCTTCCATTCTCCTTTTCAAAATTCAATCCAGGGTCTTCCGGAAGCGCCATACAGCCAGGCTGGTGATCCCAATGCCGAAGAGCAGCAGGGCCTCGACCTCCGGCCACAGCGCGCGTCCATCCCCACCCCTTTGAGCACCACGCTGCGGGCGATGATCAGGAAATAGCGCAGCGGGATGAGATAGCTGATGTATTGCAGGACCTTGGGCAGCGCTGCCAGGGGGAAGTAGAAGCCCGACAGGAACATCGCCGGCAGGGTGAAGAGCATCGAGGTCATCTGCGCCTCGCGCTGAGTTCTGGCGACGGTCGAGACAAACAGCCCGATGCCGAGGGTCGTGGCGAGGAACAAGGCCGAGAGCACGAACAACAGGAGCAGGCTGCCGTTGATGGGCACGCTGAAAAGCAGCACACCGACCACGACGATCTCGACGGCGTCCATCAGTGAGATGAGCACGAAGGGCACCAGCTTGCCGATCATCAGCTCGAGCGGGCGCAGGGGGGTGACGGACAGCTGTTCCATGGTACCGTTCTCCCGTTCTCGGACGATCGCCGCCGCAGTCAGCTGGAGCGTCAGGAACTGCAGGATCATGCCGATCATGGCCGGGACCATGTTATAGGCGTTGATCAGGTCGGGGTTGTACCAGACCTGCGTCCTTATCTCGAGGGGGGCTGTCAAGAACGCGCCCTCGCCGAGCTGGGTGGCACGCTCCGTAACCAACGCGGTCTCCTTGGCCTGCGCGATCAGCTCTGCCGCCGACAGGCCCGTCCCGGCGACCGAGGGATCGGAGCCGTCGATCACGAAGGCGACCTGGGCGGTCTGGCCCGAGGCGATCTTCTGCGCGTAGCCGGGCGGGATGATCAGACCGGCGCCTGCCTGGCCATCGTCGATCAGCTTGCGCATCTCCGCCTCGGTCAACACGTCATAATCGATGTGGAAGTAGTCGGCTGCCCGGTAGGCCGACAGCAGGTCCCGCGAGGCGGGCGAGCGGTCCCCGTCGAGCACGATCAGCGGCACGTTGCGCACATCGTTGTTGGCGGAATAGCCCAACAGCACAAGCTGGATGAGGGGCATGATGAATGTGATCGTCAGCGTACGTGGGTCGCGGATGATCTGGATGAACTCTTTGCGGATCAGCGCGACCAGGCGGATAAGGCTCACTCTACCTCCAAACCTCGCATGAAGATATCGATCACTGTGGCTATCAGCGTCTCGGAGCTCAGCTGGTGCGAGTCGGTGCGGCCGAAGACCTCGCGCCTCAGCATGTACGACATGAGCGCCCCGAGGAAGCAGTGGGCCGCGGCTTCGGGATCGACCTGTCTGAGCTGGCCGCTGCCCATCTTAGCGGTCAAGTAGCGCACCAGGGACTGTCGCACCGGCATCGCGGTGGCGTGCCGCCAGGCTGCTGCCGTCTCCGAATTGCGCATGGCCTCGGAAAGAATCACGCGAAACAGCTGCTGGCTCTTGGCATCATTTGCCCGGCTCAGAAACGCCGAACCGATGTGCGACAGGGCCTCGCGCGGCGGAAGCGCAGCCAACACCTCTTCGGCCAGGGCGTTCTTGCAGCCCCAGCGAGCGCGACGCCACGACCTGACGCAGCAGGTCGGCTTTGCTCTCGAAGTAGTGGTAGATCAGGCCGGGCGAACCGATGCCGGCAGCCTCGGCGATGTCCTGGTTCGTGGCCTTCTCGAAACCCTTCTCGGCAAACACCACCAGGGCACCGTCGATGATCTGCTGGCGCCGGCGTTCGTGCTCATCTTCATCCCGAGAAACCATGGCCCACGCTCCTACCCCTTGATTGATTGGTCAATCAAGATTCTCGCCAAAACCCAATCTCTGTCAACATGACCGGGGTACTGTTTGGAGCGAAGCGGCGACAATATCACGATATATCACGATACTATCGTACCATGCCGTCGCCGGCCTGTCAAGTTGCTACGGGTCCTTCATGGGGCGAGATCGCGTCGCGGCTGGGGCGGGTCCCACCACGGAGGCAGGGGCAGCCCGGCCGGGTTGGTCGCGCTCGACCTTTTTCCCGGGGTCTGCCGGCTCCCTCGACCTCCGTGGTCTGACCTCTGTCCGGTGTTGATTGTGCACCGGCTTTGTAAACGGAGTATTAACGGGTGAAAACGCAGGGGAAGGCCGTGCCGCCCCGATCAGCGGTCCGGCCTGCTGGCCTCGCGATAGGCGTCGGCCGCCTGGCCGACGGCATCCCAATTCAGCTCGAAGCCGAAGCCCGGCCCTTTGACCAACCCCAGCTTGCCGGCCTGGGGTTTGAGGTCGGGCCGAGCGACGATATCATCAACCAGCAACTGGTGCATGATCTGGTTGCCGTCCGTCAGGTTGGGCAGGGTCAAGCCGATATGATGCTGGATGAGGTCTGTGATGCCCGTGGCGAAGCGCCCATGCAGGTTCAACGGCACGCCCGCAGCTTCGGCTATGGCGGCAACTTTGCGGAATGCCAGAAGCCCGCCGGCCTCGTGCGGGGAGATGACTATGGCGTCAGCGGCTCGTTGCCTGCAGATCTCGTAGACATCGTTGGTGGTGTAGGCTGCCTGATCGGCTGCCAGCGCCACGGAAACGGCCTCCTTCACCTGGCGCAGCGCCGCGATGCTATGCGCCGGGGTCGGCTGCTCGATCCAATCAGGATCGAAGGGTTCGAGCTTCTTGATCATGCGGATCGCGGTATAGGTGTCCCATGCCTCGTTGGCATCCAGGCGGAGAGGCCGGTCGCCGATCACTTCACGCACGGCTGCCACGTTGGCCAGGTCCGTGGCCTCGCCGCGCCCTACCTTCATGTAAATGACCGTGTAGCCGGCTGCCACCATCCTTTGGGCGTCCGCGGCCAGCTCCTCAGCCGTGCCGCCTTGCAGGAATCCGAAGTAGTCGACCGTCTGGCGACAGGCACCGCCGAATAGCTCAAAAACCGGCGCATCCGCAGCCTTGCCGATGGCGTCCCACAGGGCCATCTCGAGACCGGCGAGCGCGATATTGGCCAGGCGAGGCGTATAGGCTAAGCCGCCCTGCAGGCGCGCCAGGGCAAGGATCTCCTGCATGGCGAACGGTGACTGGCCGACGAACAAGGGAGTGGCGCGCTGCAGAAGGCCCAAGACCGCAGAAGCGTCGAAATCGGGCGCGGCCTCGGCGATGCCGACCACGCCCTGATTGGTCTCGACCTCGATGAGGACGGCGCTGGCGCCCAGGTCCAGGCGTCCGGCCCAGTGGTAAGGCACATGAAAGCGCAACATGAGAGGTGTGAGCCGGATCTGGGCGATCTCGCCCAGCGCTCCGCGCAGTGAATGGGGGGCGTGCGCGGGAGCGCCGGCGAGTGGCGACGGTGTGTCCATGCTGAATATCTCCTTTGCTCCAATTGGGCTGTATCCCAAGATAACCCAAATGTCCTTGGGATATCGGTTGGGATATCCGCCGGGCGATAGTTCGACCGATATTGGGCTCAACTCCGGCCTCGCGGCCATCCCTGTCAACGCAGGTTATTCGTCGCGGGCCACCTCGAGGACCGGTTCGGGGGCGTTGCGCCATACGGCACGTCTGACGCCGGTGTCCAGGCCGAGCAAGTCCCTGACCGAGCGGCGGAATCGGGCCGGGTCGCCGGTGGTGAGGAAAAGGTTCTTCGCCGGCTCTTCCCGGGGGGCTGCGCCGGATAGCTGCCGCTCATCGCCGGCAAGCCAGCCATGCTCGGCCAGCACGCGCCCTGCTTGCCGCGCCACGGCAGGCGCCGGGTCGATGATCGTTACGGACGGGCCGGCTACCTCTTCGATGATGGGACGTAGGAAGGGATAATGCGTGCAGCCCAACACCAGCTGGTCGATTCCGGCGGCCAGCAGCGGTGCCAGGTAGCCCTGCACCGCCAGCCTGGTGCGGGGTGAGCTCAATTCGCCGGCTTCGATGAGTGGCACCAGATCCGGGCAGGCCTGGGTGTGCACGGTCACGTGCGGGGAATAGCGATCGAGAAGGCTGGCGAAGAGCTCGCCTTGAAAGGTGGCCGCGGTGGCAATCACACCCACGTGCCGGCAGCGCGTCCGTTCGGCAGCGGGCTTCACCGCCGGCTCCATGCCGACGAACGGCACGCCGGGGAAGCATTCGCGCAGCCAGCGCAGCGCTGCCGCAGAGGCGGCATTGCAGGCCACCACGATGACGGGGGCGCCGGCCGCCAGCAGGGCACGGGTGATGCCTTCGCTGAGGGCCCGGATCTCTGCCAGCTGGCGCGCGCCGTAGGGGACGTGGGCCTGATCGGCCAGGTAGATGAAGGGTTGGGCCGGATACTGGCGCAGCATCTCTCGCACGACCGAAAGTCCGCCTACGCCCGAATCAAAAATGCCCACCGGCGCGGCTGGCGTCATGGTACTCTCCTGCTGCGGCGACGAAGGCCCTGAAAAGCTGCTGCGCTGCAGGGTCCCGGCGCGCCATCGCCTCAGGGTGCCACTGCACGCCGACGGCGAAGTGGTGCCCGTCTGCCTCGATGGCCTCGATGACGCCATCGTCGGCCCAGGCCACGGGCGTGAAGCCGCCGGCCACTCGCTTGACCGCCTGGTGATGGAAGCTATTAGTCTGCAGCTCGTCGGCGCACAGCAAACGCGCGAGACCGCTGCCGGGGGCCAACCGGACTCGATGTTTTGGGCGGTCCCAGGGTGTTGCCAATGACGGGCGGTAGGAGTGAGGCAGGCTTTCCGGCAGTTCCGCCGCCAGATCTTGATAGAGCGTGCCGCCGGCGGCCACGTTGAGCACCTGGATGCCACGGCAGATTGCCAGCAGCGGCAATTGCTCGTCGAGCGCACGGTGGGAGAGCCACAGCTCTGTGCGGTCCCGCTCGGCATCCACGGCGCCTAACGCCGGATGCCGGGCTTCGCCATAGCGTACCGGGTCAACGTCGTCGCCCCCTGCCAGGCACAGCCCGTCCAAGCGGCTCAACAGCGCAGCCAGGGTCGCTTCGGGCAGATTCAGCGGGATGGCGACGGGCAGCCCCCCCGCCGCGGCCAACGCAGCGCTGTAGTTGCCGTTGAACCGATAGGTTCTGACGCCGGGAAATGACGAAGGGTAGCTGCCCGACGGGATCCCGATCAAAGGCTGGGGCGCCCAATCGCTCAACGAACGGCTCCTTGCTTCAAGCTTGCACTGTCCTGCTGCGAGACTGGGCGAGCGCTTGACGCAGCCCTGGCCTCGGCCGTGCCGGAGGGCCTGCCGCCGGCTGCCCCGGCAGCGAGCGGTAACTCTACGGTGAATGTCGTGCCCTTGCCGAGGGTGCTGGCGACGCTGATCTTCCCTTTGTGAGCGCACGCGATGGCCTGCGCGATACTCAGCCCGAGGCCATGATGGTGGCCGTTCGAACTGGCGCGGGCA
This sequence comes from uncultured Chloroflexia bacterium, assembly GCA_963808455.1. GTDB lineage: Bacteria > Chloroflexota > Anaerolineae > CG2-30-64-16 > CG2-30-64-16 > CAWEHT01. The sequence goes on from CAWEHT010000352.1 coordinate 10,652, forward strand.
GCATCGGCTCGGAAAAAGCGGTCGAAGACGTGTCCCAGGTCCTCGGGTGCGATGCCGACCCCGTTGTCTTGGACGCTGATCTTCGCCAGGCTGCCGGCGGCCTCTGCGCTCAGGCGGACCGTCCCGCCAGCCGGGGTGTACTGCATGGCGTTATCCAACAGGTTCAAGAAAAGGCGTGTCAGCTGATCGCGGTCGCCGCGCACGCAGAGATTGGGTGCGACGGAGCAAGTCACGGTCTGATCGCGCTCTGTCTGCGCATAGAGCGACGTGGTCTCGTGCAGATCGGCCAGTAGTTCGGTCAGGTCCACGGGCTCGAACCCCTGCTCTAGCTGTTCGGAGTCGGCGCGTGATAGGAAGAGGGTGGCTTCCAGCAAGCTCGTGACCCGATCGATCTGCACATCGACTTCGCCCAGCACGGTGCGCAGCTCATCGGCGCGGCGTGGCCGATTGAGGGTGACGCCGATCGTGCTTTTCGCCAACGCCAAGGGGGTACGCAGGTCGTGCGAGACGTCGGCGATGAAGCGCCGCTCGCGCTGAAAGGCTGCCTCCAGCCGGTCGAGAAGCTGGTTGAAGGTGGAGGCCAGCTCCCCGAGCTCATCCTGCGACTGCGACAGGCGCTCATCGAGGTTGGTGCTCTCGATGCGCCGCGCGGTAGCGGCCATCGCCTTGACCGGGCCCAGGGCCGCGGCCGGCCAGCCACCAGCCGCCAAGGCCGGCCAGGGGCAGGCCCAGCAACAGGACTGCGGCCAACGCCAACAAGAGCAGGCCGGTGAAGCCGCGCTCCTCGCGCTGGACCTCCCCGACCTGCAAGATGTCGCGCGGTGGTGAGCCGAGCGGGACGCTCAACACCCGCACGAACTGGCCTGCCGCAGTGCCGCTCGTTTGGGTCCCGAGCAGGCGAGCTCGCAGCTGGGCCAGCGCCCCCGATCCCTGGGGGGGAGCAGTGCTCGCGCTCGCCGCTGAGGGCGCCTCGGGTTGCGCGATCTCGGTCTCGGTGAAGGTTTTGCCCCTGTTGGCGGCCGCGAGGGCCGCCGCATGGATCGGCACCCGCCACTGTGGCAGGCCCGAATTCCGCGCCACCCGGCCGTTGAGCGCCGACACGCGGTGAGGGCGTGTCGAGCACCGTCGGCTCCTGGTTGCGCGCCAGATCGTCGGCGAGCAGGCGGGCGCGCACGAGTAAGTCGCGGTCATTTGATTGGCGCAGCAACACGGTGCCGCCTACATAGACCACGACCGTGAAGGCCAGCAGTATGAGCATCAGAACCAGGACGTACCAAAGGGTCAGGCGCCAGCGGATGGACATGCAGTTGTACTCATGCTACGGGCGATTGAGAGTTCCTACTCCGCGCTTTCGGCGAGCTTGTAGCCGACCCCCCGGATGGTGTGCAGCAGGTGGCTTTCCCCTGGCTCTTCGATCTTGCGACGCAGATAACGCACGTAGACGTCGACGATGTTCGAGCCGCCCGCATAGTCATAGCTCCAGACCTGATCCAGAAGGACATCGCGAGAGAGCACTTGTCCGGCATGTCGCATCAGGCAATGCAGCAACCGGAACTCCAGGGGGCTCAGGGCGATGGCGAGGTCCACGCGGCATACCTCGTGCGTGCCTTCGTCGAGGATCAGGTCGCCGACCCGCAGAGGCCCGACCTTGATCTCTCGCCCACGCCGTCCCAGCGCACGCAGCCGCGCCAATAGCTCTTTGAAGGCAAAAGGTTTGGTGAGGTAATCGTCGGCACCGCTATCGAGGCCGCGCACACGTTGCTCGACCGCCGACAACGCCGTCAGCATCAGGATATGGCTGCCTATGCCCGCCTGGCGCAGCTGCCTGCACACCGCAAAGCCGTCCATGCCGGGCAGCATCACGTCCAGGATGATCACGTCATATGGGGCCGCGACCGCGTAGTCCAGGGCGTCCCTCCCATCGCCGACGGCATCGGCGACGTAGCGCTCCTCTGCCAGGCCCCGCTTGAGAGTCTGGGCCGCGCGCGCTCTCGTCCTCGACAATCAAGATTCGCAAGTTCCACCACGCAGTCCCTGCGAGGGAGCATGATAATCTCGGGCCCCGCAGCGGGATAATCGTCAGGGCCCCATGGCCTCATCCTAATCCGGCCTTATGAGAGGACCATGAGAAGCAACCCGAAAATGCCCAGCCCAACCCTCTTTCCCGGTCAGGACTCTTCGCCGCGCTCTACCCGCACACGCACATTGGCCACCACGTCGGCCCCGAACTTGACCGTTACATGATGCTCTCCCAACGCTTTGATGGGATGTTCCAGTTCCACGAAGCGGCGGTCAACCTCGACGCCTGTTTGCGCTTGCAGCTTCTCTGCCACGTCCTGATTGGTGACTGAGCCATACAGGCGGTCCCCCTCACCCGCCCACGCCGAGAAGATGACCTCCTGACCGTCGAGGCGGGCTGCCAATTCCTTGGCTTCGCTCGCCTTGCGCTCACGCCGGCGCTCGGCCGATACTCGCAGTTCCTTGGCCTGTTTGATGGCCCCCTGCGTAGCGGGCAAGGCCAGGCCAGCGCGCGAAGAGATAGTTTTGAGCATACCCGCCTGCCACATGCTTGACATCCCCCGCGTGGCCCAATCCAGGAACATCCTTTAGCAACATTACCTGCATGATCGAAGATCTCCTTGCGGCAATACGAAATAGCGCACGGCAAGGGCACCTCGCAGCCGCACCCGGCCCGGCAAGTGCGCACCCCGCCTCTACGCACTCGATGATACACTACAAGAAGGCAAATCTCAAGTTCGTGCGCAGGTCCGGGCTGCGTCGAGATCTACCTCACACGTGGGCGGCCGCGGCCAGGCCACGTGTGGCTGCGGGACGTCCCAGGTGGGTCGCTTTTCGCCGATCCGGCATCCTATGTTATAGTAAAAGCCATGGTGCGCTCGAGAGCAATCGAGTGTGAATAAACGCGAGAGGAGCTAGGATCGTGCTGAGCAGGCGCACCTTTGGGCTGCTGGCCGCTGCCTTCGTGGTGCTGGTGCTCGTTATCCTGGCCTGCTCACTCGGCCAGCTCCTTGCCACGCGGGCCGCTCCCACCGCCCTTCCGACGCGCACGCCTCGGCCGACCTGGACAGGTGTCGTAAATGATTTTGTCGAGGCCTCCGCGACCCTTGATCTTGCGCAGGGCGGCGACACCGGTGGCATGCTCCCGCAAGTGGCGCTCCTACCGTCAACAGCCGCGCAGGCCACACCCCAGCCGCCCTTGGCTCCTCCCATGCTCGTGGTGGGTGGCACGCAGCAGCCCATCACCGTGCCGCTATCGAGCGGTTCCCAGAACGCCGTAGTGACCATCGTCGTCGTGCTGGTGACGGCCACGCCTCCGGCGCCCACGTCAACGGTCGTGACATCCACTTTGCCCGTCACCGGGTCTTTGCCGGCCTCTGCCCCGGAGATGCAAGCCACGCCGGTGCCCAGCCCATCGGTTACCTCACCCTCCCCCGGTGGTAGCCCACGTGGTGCCGGCAGATGGCACGTACGTGCGCCAGGGCCCTGCTGACGACTATCCGCCGATGGCAAAGCTGGATCAGGGCCAGTCCGTGACGGTGGTCGGACGCAATCATGCGGGTGATTGGTGGCAGCTCTGCTGCGTGAGACGCAATAAATGTGTCCGATCGCCCGAGCCGCGGTGGTGACGGTGACCGGCCAGTTGTGGACGGTGCCTGAGGCAACCGGCTTCCCACCGAGCCGACGGAAACAGATACCCCCAGCCCGACGGACACGCCTGCGGCGACCCCGACACAGGTGTGGGCCTTTCCTCCAGCACCCACGGCCTACACGCACAACAGGACTTCTTCATGGTCGGCGCGTCCATCACCAGCGGAGGCACGCCCGTCTATGGTTACAAACTGCTGATACGCAAGATGTCGACCGGCCAGCAGTGGCTGACCAGCGGGTCGGATGCCTTTTACGTCGGAGCCGACTGACTGGGGAGCGGCGCCTACGCCACTCCCGCAGATCAGCGTGCCGCGCAACGTGAAATGGGATAGCTTGCCTATCTGAGGTTCGCACATGGGCACCGACACGTGGGAAATCACGGTGACCGATGGTGGCGGCACGCCCAGATCGGCGCCGGTATTCATAAACACGAGCGAGGTCAGCCCCAAGTGGTATTACCTGGTGTTTGCCAGTCCTTGATGAGCCCGTCGCCCGTTCTGGCCACACGAGCTAAATCCATCGTTTCCAGGAAGCGTGGATTGCAACTGAAATGACTCAGGAAATCGGCGCCATCAAACGGCCACGCTGGCCCCAGAACGGGCAACGGGGCTGGGCCGTTGTTGCGGCACTGGCAGCGCTCATGGCGCTGGCCGTGGCTTGTTCGGTCGGGCCAGGCCTGGTTGGACAGCAGGCGTCGGGCGCAACGGCGGTCCGCACACCACGGCCGACCTTCACGCCGCAGCCTGGTGCCTTCTCCGCCATGCCGGGCGTTACCCCGGCCAGGCCCTGCTCGGCCAGCTCCCACCGGGGGTTACTGGCTTGCCTCCTGACACGCCCGGCAGCACCCAAGGCGATACGACGCTGATTTTGTACGCGGGACCCCGACCGCTGAGGGTGGGGTCAGTCCCCGTGGCGACACCGGCGGTGACCC